>NZ_JMPL01000089.1 GCF_000735365.1 Kluyvera ascorbata ATCC 33433
CCCCTTGGCCCGTTCACCGGTGAGGGGACTTCATATTTCACCTGACGTAAAGTGAACGGAACCCTTTGCCAGACTGGCATACGTGATTCTGTCCCGCGAATTTACGCACAAGATCCAAAGCTCAACAACCTAAACCATTAACCAGTTGCTTTTCTGCCGAATAATCATCACGCTACCAAAAAGGCCGACCATCTGAGGAGAGATACATGAACGCACTGCCCGCGGTAGCGATACTGGGTTTAGGCGCAATGGGGCACGCATTTGCCGCCAACCTGCTGAAAAAAAGCTTCACGGTATACGGCTGGAACCGCACGCCGGGACGCGGCGATGACCTGGTCTCAGAAGGGCTGGTTCAGCGTGAAACTGCCGCGCAGGCGGTGAGCGACGTACAGGTGATTATCGCCATGCTCACCGACGGAGACGCCACGCTGGCGGCAATCCGCGCAATTGCGCCATCCTGCCCACAGAATGCGACTTTCTGCCAGATGGGCACCATCGGCATTCAGGAAACGGCCGACGCTATCGCGCTGCTCGAAACACTTCGCCCCGATATGCTCTACCTTGATGCGCCCGTTTCCGGCACTAAAGCTCCGGCGGAAAACGCCCAGATTCTGGTGATGGCCAGCGGTGACCAACAGCGTGCGGGTGCAGCCCAGCAGGTCTTCGATGCCATTTCTCGCGGTACGCAGTGGTACGGCGACGCAGGTAACAGCCAGAAGATGAAGCTGGTCATTAATGCCTGGCTGATCTCAATGATGCAGGGGGTCGCCGAAAGCATGCAGCTAGCCAAACAGTTTGGCTTCACGCCGGGACAACTGTGGGAAACGCTGGACGGCGGGCCGCTGGCTGCGCCGTATGTGAAGGGCAAGCTTGAGATGATCCGCAAAGAAGACTACACCCCACAAATGCAGCTTCAGCATGCGCTGAAGGATGCGCGTCTGGCGCTGGCGAACGCGCCGCAGGGCACCATGCCGATGATGAACGAGATAGTCGACATGTGGTCGCAGGCTTCACAGGGTGGGCTGGCCGAGCAAGATCTGGCGGCGGTTTATACCTGGCTTGATAACTCGCGCAAGGCGTAAATAAGCAGGGAGATGAAGCATGGAGTGGCTACGCCAGCGCATTGAACATCAGGTGCTTGGCCTGACGGGGATGGCGCTCAACGAAATTGATTTTGAGCATCCACCAGGCGAACCGGGGCTGTTTGGCCCGCAGTCGGCTATCTGGCCGGTGCATGGCGACTTCACCTCTATGCTGTGCGGCGGCATCAGCGCATTACTTTTGCAGATGCTGCATCCGCTGGCGCTGGCCGGCGTGTGGGACCATTCCTCCTTTCGCGAGGATATCTTTGGCCGCCTGCGCCGCACCAGCCAGTTTATTTCCGCCACGACGTTCGCCACCGAACCTGATGCTGAGCGGTTGATTGCCAAAGTGAAAGCTATTCACGAGCGGATAAACGGCGTCGACGTCGACGGTACGCCGTACGCTGCCAGCGATCCTGATTTGCTCACCTGGGTTCATATCGCTGAATGCAGCTCGTTTATGGCCTCTCATCTGCGCTATCGCCGGGTGGTGGTGAGCCCGGCAAGACAGACCCAATATTTTATTGAGTCCGCGAGTATCGCCGAGCGTCTGGGCGCGCGTAACGTACCGAAAACGCCGCAGGCGGTAGCCGATTACCTGCAGAACATGAGACCTCAACTGCGAAGCGATGAGCGCACGCAGGAGGTGGCTCGCGTGCTGATGACCACTCGGCTGCCGGGACGGCTGGCGCAGCCCGCGGGCGCTATTTTGATGAAAGCCGGGATAGACCTGCTGCCGGATTGGGCGCAGGAGATGCTGAATCTCCGTTTAAGCCCGTTAGAACAGCGCATTGTGCGCGGTGGGGTTCACACCATTGCGGCGGTACTGCGCCGTTCAGTGCGTAACGGCGCTTACCACTGCGCGATGCGCCGGGTCAGTTCATCGGCATAAAAATCCGGGACGTTGCTTTGTCGAATGGCGTTGGCAACCTGCTGGACATCGTAATTCACCGTTTTTATGGTGAGCGAGAGCGCTCCTTCCTGAATGTCCCCAGATAGCCAACTCGCCGGTGGTTGGCCCGGTTTGATGCGCCCAACGGCGCCGGGATTGGCGAACAGCAGCGGCCTGCCTTCTGGCGTGTTAATGGTTCTGATATGGGCGAAATGGGTATGCCCGCAAATCAGCGCATCAACGGTTTGTAGCTGCGGGAAGGCCAGCAGCGTGTTCGCGGGGGTATCGGCGTAGAGGTATTCCGACAACGAACGTGGGCTCGCATGTACCAGCAAAATGCGTAGCGGTTGCTCCAGCAGTATCGACGCGGGAAGTGACCGCAGCCAGCGGCGGTTTTCCGCTGTGATCGTCCGTTTGCTTAGCGCAATGGCGTCGGCGCGGGCGTCACGTTCCTCGGGGCTGTGCTTTGCCATCGGCGTTACGGGTTCGTTGCCGGCAACGCGCTGGTCGTGATTACCGCGCAAAACCGGTATCTGACGCTCGCGCAGCAGCGCAATCACTTCGTTAGGCCAGGGGGCAAAGTCGACCACGTCACCCAGGCAATAAATGCGGGTAATACCGTGGCGGTCAATATCGGCAAGCACAGCGTTGAGCGCCGGTAGATTGGCGTGAACATCGCTAAAAATGGCAAAACGGCTACACATGGCATTCATCCAGCAACCTCTAAGATGCCTGTAGCATCGGCGTTCCGGCACCCATGTTCAATTCTTTATCCTGAGTTTATTATTAGATAAAACCTAACAATCAGGAGCCGTCATGGAGCTTCGGCATCTCCGTTATTTTCTTGAAGTCGCGAATACCCTGCATTTTGGCGCGGCGGCGCAGACGCTGGATATAGCTGTGCCGACGCTCTCCGTGCAGATAGCCCAATTAGAACGAGAACTGGGTACGCCGCTGTTTGTGCGCACTCAGCGACGTGTAGCGCTTACGCAGGCGGGGGAAATGCTTCGCGATGAAGCAGAAGCCACAATCCGCCAGGCCGAGCAGGCAAAGGCGAGGGTACAGAGCGTGGCGCGGGGCGAGCAGGGGTATCTACGCGTTGGATACGTGTCATCGACGCTGATGTCTGGCGTACTCGGCACGCTGTTTACCCGTTATCGTAAGCGTTATCCCGATGTCACCGTGACCGTCAGTGAAATTGCGATGGAGGGCATGGCGTCACTGCTGGTTGCGGGAAAGCTCGACGTGGCGCTGGTCCGTGGCCCGATAGCGCTACCCGCGGAAGTGGCGCACCGGGTATTGCATCATGACTATTTCTGTCTGGCGTTAAGCGATAACCACCCGCTGTCTGCCGTGCATGAGGCGATTCGCCCGGAGAGTCTGAGTCAGCAAACGTTTATTTTGCCTGAGCAGCGCTCCGGAACGCTGGAGGTGGCGCGACGCGGTGGTTTCACTCTGGAGCGCACGCAAAGGGCGGGAAGTCTGACCGAAGTGCTGGCGCAGGTTTTACTGGGTAACGGCGTGGCGGTTGTTCCGGCAATATTGTCGCAGACGGTGAGTCTGCCGGGCATCTGTTACCGGGATATAGCCGGGGAGGAGATTGCCTCGGTATTGTGGTTACTGCATCGAAAGCGCGAGCGTATGGCGGTGATTACAAATCTGCTGGCGCTGACGAAAGAAGTTGATAATAAGTGACGCTGTCACATTTTAAAGTCAGTTGTAGCCCGGCCGAGCGCAGCGACGCCGGGACAGGCTCCCGACGAACATAAAAAAACCGACCATCAGGCCGGTTTTTCATTAGATTTTGCAGGCATCGCCGCAATCATCGTCGGCAACAATCGCCTGCGCTTTCTTGTCTGCATCATCAAGACGCTCCGCGTTACGCTCTTGTGCTTCTTCCAGTCCGTCAAAGACCAGATTATCGAGATCAATTTCCATCGCTCACCTGTGCTCACTCTGTTCTACAATTGTCTCAGTATATTGCAAAAATGTTGATTGATGTACCCGCATCTGGACCCGCACGCGTATTCAGCACGATCCGCTCGTGATGAAAAAAGAGAGAGATGGCTGAAGTGTGACGGCGCGCAACAGGAATGCGCACGCAGTGTTCAAAAAGTAACTGATAACAGGCGAATACTGGAAACAGTAGAGCATATAGCCTTGAAAACGAGTATCAGACCGGAGGGATATGCAATGCAACAACAGGATCAACAAACGTTAATGAGTTTTGATTTCTTGGCCCGCAGTTTTGCCCAAATGCAGTCGCGAGGCCGCCCTGTCGATATTTGCGCGGTAACCGGCAATATGAACGAGCAGCAGAGAATATGGTTCTGTGCGCGGTATGAGTACTACCGAACACAGGCAGAAAGCGCAAAGCAGCAGGTAGTTGAAGTGTATTAATCGTTAACGGGCCGGGTGGCCCGTTTTTCATGGTAAGCGGGCACAACACGTGCCCGTTGTTGTTTCTGATTAACGTGCTTTTTTAGGAAAGACCAGCAGCGCCACAATCGGAGAAACCACCATCAGGGCGAAGACGTAGGTAAAGCCCACGCTAAAGCCGCCCGTCAGGTCAACCGACCAGCCGATAAGCTGGCTGTTGATGGTTGCCAGCAGGAAGGTGCAGACCCAGAAGGTTGACATGGCATAGGTGACGGTCTGCGTGGTGGCGTTTTTGAGCCCCTCTTTAGGAATCGAGAAGATAAACGCAAACCAGGTTGCGAAGATACCGCCGGTCAGGAACGAACAGACCAGAATCACGATGTCGTTGGTGGCAAATAGCATGGCAAAGGTGGTGACCGCCATAAAAATACTGGAGATAAACAGCCAGTTTTTATAGTGATAGCCACGGTTCTTAAAGTAAGGCCCCACCAGTGCGCCCAGCATGATCCCCACCTGGTTTACCGTTCCGCTAAGATGCGCGTGCGAATCCGCCGGTAGATGCGCGTATTTGGCGTAGTAGAGCGGCAGGAAGGTGAACATAAAGACCATCATGATCATTGCACCGGCGTACTGCGCAATCATCCCCCACACGATACGGCTGAAAATGGCCTCTTTCAGCACCGCCATTTTACTTTTGCGGCTCTGGCTCGCGGCATTTTCCTCACTGCGCTCTTCGTCGGTAAAGCACAGCATCCATACCACGCCCAGCAGCAGCGTGATAACGCCATAGCCTGCCAGCAGATTGCGCCAGCCGCCAAACAGCGTAGACAGGTAGCCTGCCAGGGTCAGCGCAATAATGGTGCCGATGATGTTCGAGGTACAGTTGATGCTGTTAAGCGTGGCGGCCATCTTGTTATCAAAGAAGCGGGCCACCGTCGGCACCAGGGAGACCAGACATACCGCACCGCCGAGGCCGCCGAGGAAGCGTATAATCAGCAGTAGCGTGAAGTTATCAATAAACGGAATAAATACCGATACCCCAATCATCACGCAGCCCAGCAGATATGACCTGCGGGTGCCCATGCGGGCAACCAGCACCGCGGTGCACACGGCGCCCACGATTTTGGCCCACAGAATCACGTTCGACATCAGCGCCGCGTGCGACACGTCGACGTTGAAGTCATGCATGATCTGCGGCATCACCGAGCCGGTAGTGGCCCATGCTGCGCCAAACACCATGTAGACGGCGTAGAGTACAAATTCAATGGTCCATTTTTTCACGCGCGAGCCTCACTGATGCTCAGTTCAACCATCTCCAGCAGCATCTCGCTTGCCAGACGCAGAGATTCAACGGGTAAAAACTCTTTGGTGGAGTGGAAATTGTGGGCGCCGGTAAAGATATTGATGGTTGGTAGGCCTTTTGGCGTAATCACGCTGCCATCGTATCCGCCGCGCATAATCAGCGGTTTTGGCGTAATGCCGAGGTTATGCATTGCCCGTTTCACGTTCTCGAGAATTTCCGGCGACCGGTCGAGGCTTGGCTTCACGTTGTCGTAAATATCATTCAGCGTGATGGAGACACGTTCTTCGCCCCAGCGCTGCTTGAGGTCGGCGACAATCGCTTGCAGCGTGGCTTTACGTTGCTGATAGCCGTCGATTTCAAAATCACGGATGGCAATATCCAGCGTCGCGCTGGCGGTATCACCGCTTAGCTTGTGTGGCCAGTAGTAACCTTCGCGACCTTCAGTGTGCTCCGGGCGCTCTTTTGGCGGCAGGGCGGTAATCACCTCGGTGGCGATGCACAGCGCGTTAACCAGCTTGCCTTTGGCGCTCATTGGGTGGGCCGTCGTGCCTTTCACCGTGATCTGCGCGCTGCCGGCATACCAGTTTTCAACAACGTACTCGCCCACGCCGCAGCAGTCGAGGCAAATACCGAAGTCGGCGTTTAGCTCAGCTACATCCAGCGCTTTCGCCCCGCGAATGCCAATCTCTTCGTCCGGCAACAGTACCAGGCGGATATCGCCGTGCGGCACTTCCGGGTGAGCAATCAGATATTGCAGCGCTTCGGCTCCTGCGGCGATGGCTGCTTTATCATCGGCACCTAACAGGCTGGTGCCGTCGGTGGTAATGAGATCCTGGCCAACGTAGTCCAGCAGCTCCGGGTGGTTTTCCGGGGAGAACACCTCGCCGCTTCCCGGCAGCACAATGGCTTTGCCGTCGTAATGGTTTACGCGCACCGCATGGGTATCACCGGTGTGGTCCGGCGCGGTGTCGAGGTGGCCAAAGAATACTATTGACGGGGCGTTGGAAATATTCGCGGGAAGGGTAATCGTAGTGATAGCGTTGTCTTTTATCTCAACGGAGACACCGGCATGGTGGGCAAATTGACTGACAACGTGTTGGGCGAGTTTAAATTGATTCTCACTGCTCGGTAAATTCTGACTGGTTGGGACGGAAGTGGTGTTGATTAAGGTATATTCGAGAAATGTTTTTGTTATTTTATCGCTATCAATACGTTTTTTCATTACGATTTGCCTATTATTTGGTTACGTAAAGAAACACTTTATTCACATCTTTATGGAAGGGATAAAAAGCTTCTTACCGTTCTCTCTTATGCAACAGGAAACGCTTGCGTGAAGGGGTGTTGTATTATTCTCTTGCCAGACAACACCGTTATTAATAGCACATTATGAGGGTATGTAAAGCGGTCAGCGTGGGAAGCGGAAGGGCATGCTCCCCACGGCACAGGAAGCGAAATGGGAATTATTTAAAACGGTCCCAAGGAATAATATTATCTAACAATACGGACAGCAAAATTCCCATCAATAAGCCATTACTTAACAACGGGCGAATAGTCAGTGGAACATCCTGTAAATACATGGGAGGCAGCGCCATTAAAAATAACCCTATAAATAACGGGAGTGCCAGACGATAAATATTGCGTGAAGTGAACTTCACCTGCTGGCTGAATACCAGGCTGGAATAAAGTAACGGCAGATAAGAAACCAGCATGACTGCACTACTGACCCCTAATGGGATGGCGCAGAAGAAGCGCGAGAGCGGGGTGATAATCGCCACCAGCAGAAACAGCAGCGAACCGTAGAAAAATGACCTTCGGGAGCTATCGCCGGTCTGGGTTAATAAACCCACAGAAGAGACAAAAGGTGAAAACGGGATCACCGCCAGCGGGACGGTGATGAGCGTAATGACTCCGGAGACCACAAAACTCCGGCGGTAATGGACGCCGGTTGCTGGACTTTGCGGGTAGAACACATCGGTGCCACGGATGGCACCGTAGGTATTACTGATGTTGACCAACCCGGTCATGACCGCCGTGAGGATAATCCCCGGCGAGAGCGTACCGTGGCTGCCTAAGGGGAACAGCTGCCAATGCAGTTCGCCAAAGGCGACCGTTGATGCGCCAAAGCACAGGCGCCAGACGAGCCAGCCAACTACTGTGCCAATCAACAGCGCATAGCGGGAAATGCGCTGAGGCAGAAAGACAATCAGGCCAATCACGAAGAACATTACCGCGGCGGAAACGCCGAACGGCGCAAGTTGAAGGCTGACGTCAGATTTAGCGATGCCAAACGGCAGTCCCAACATGCCCTTAAAGAAGATGGCGGTAAGCTGCGCGCCCAGCAGCAGCATAAACGCGACCATTACCGTTGGGGTAAACAGGCGAGCCAGACGGTTGCCAAGCCCGCTGACGCCAATAAGGATGGTCAGCACGGCAGAAATCGCGATACCGACGGCCAGGCTGCTGGCGATGTCATTAAGCGGAGTACCGCGTGAGGCTTCCGCAAGAGTAATGGTCAGAATCGTTCCCCACCACAAGCCGGTCGGGCCTTCCATAATGGCGCGGCGATGGCCGAAAAACACCTGTAGCAGGCAGGCCACGGCGGTGCTGAGAAACGCATACTGCGTCAACATTAGCAGGCTGCTGTCCGGCAGATGGAAGGCGGAGACTAGCGTCGGCGGCACCACCACGGTATTGCAGAAAATAAAGAAGAACCACTGAAAACCGGATAACAGGTTTTCGCGATGAAACAGAGACTTCGGCATAGGGTACACCTGCAAATAAACGCTACTGTAGGTCTTTTTGTCGCTCGACGGCGGTTCCCGGCATTAACGGCCTGAAAATGGGCATGAAATGCCGAAAATACGGCATGAAATGCATTATTTGTGTGATGAATGCATGGTCCCTGAACTATGCTACAAACTCTGCCAGTCTGGCAACGGGGAAATGCAACCTACTGTCCTGACGAAAGGTTTCCAGCAGGTATTCAACGGTCGCCTTAACCCGCGGCGCCACCAGCGCCCGATGCGGATACTGAATCACCATTTCGTAGCTGCCGGTATCGTGCTGGCCAAAAAGCAGCGTTTTTAGCTGCCCGCTTTGCAGATGCGAGAGCGCATGATGTACACCGACCTGCGCGATACCAAGCCCCAGCAGGGCGGCCTGAAGCTGCGCTTCCGGGGCGGACAACGTGACAACGGCGGCGTCCGGTTCGAGGGTTATCAGGCTGCCGTCGGGTCCGTGGAAGTTCCAGGGGGACACTTTGCCGCCGAGAAAACGGCGGGCAATCAGATGATGGTGTTTAAGCGCTTCGGGCGTGGTCGGAACGCCATATTCAGCAAGGTATGCCGGTGAGGCCACCAGCACCATATTCAGCAGGCACACCGGACGGGAAATCAGCGACGAATCGACGATACGCCCGCCGCGGATGGCCAGGTCGTAACCGTCGCGGACAATATCCGTCACCCGATCGTCGAAATCAACTTCAACGGAAAGGCCAGGATAGCGCTGGCGAAGCCCGGGAAGGGCGGGCAATAGTTGCTCACGGCCAAAAGCGGCGCTGGTGGAGATACGCACGTGGCCCCGCGTCTCCATTTTCCCGGCAACCACCGTATCTACTGCGGTATTCAGCGCTTCTACGGCGATTCGCGCCTGCTGGAGGAAGAGCGTGCCTTCTTCGGTCAGACTGAGCTTTCGGGTGGTACGGTTCATCAGACGTACCCCGAGCGCCTGCTCCAGCCCGGCGATGTTTTTACTGATAGCGGCAGCGCTCACCCCCTGAAGTCTTGCGGCGGCGGCAAAGCTGCCCGCATCGGCGGCATCGATAAAAGAGGTAATGGCGCGCACGCGCTGTGAGAGATCCATATGCAACTCCGGCCTCGGGTAAAAAACTTTTATTATTAACCTTGAGTTGAAAGTGTATCAACTATAGGCGCTATTAAAGTTATCAATCTCTCGTCGCATACTGCTTGTCATTCGCAATAAACACGACAAGGTTATCGATACATGAAAACGCTGGTGATTGTTTCACATCCCTATTTCTCTCAGTCCCGGGCGATTCACGCCCTGCAGGAAACCGCCGAAGCAGCGGAAAACGTCACGGTACGTAATCTGGAAACGTTGTATGGCGACTCCCCGGATGCCATCGACGTCGCGGCAGAACAAGCAGCGTATGCCAACGCCGATCGGGTGGTATTTCTCTATCCCACGCACTGGTTCAACCTGACCCCGATGCTCAAAGCGTACCTGAATGCGGTCTGGACCTACGGCTGGGCGTTTGGCCCCGGCGGTGAGGCACTTAAAGATAAACAGCTGCAAATCGTGACCACGGCGGGAGCGAGTGAGTTCACGTACTCCCACGATGGGCTACTCAACAGCACGATGGAAGAGGTTCTGACGCCAATGAAAGCCAGCGCCCGCTACGTGGGCATGCGCTACCGTCAACCGCTGGCGTTCTATGAGGTGGCGGCGCGTAATAAAGACAAACTGAGCGAGTTCCAGACACGGTTTGCCGCCGAGCTGCGTGCGGCATAACACAAGGAAAGGCAGCATGAAAAAGTGAAGGTATTAATGAACTTGATTCATAGGTCAGTTCTGAATTTACGCCCTAATCAACCTAATACCAACGCCCTATACTTTTCCCATTTACTCGTTTATACGGGAGCCTCAGGGCTCCCTTCGGAGATGCCACGATGCAAAACCCACTGAATACCCGCCAGCAGGCGATAATCCCGATTGCGGCCCTGACCGCCTGCGGCGATATGGGCCGACTCACCACCGCGCTTCACGAAGGTCTCGATGCCGGTCTGACAGTCAATGAAATCAAAGAAGTACTGGTTCAGCTTTACGCCTACTGCGGTTTCCCGCGCAGCCTGAATGGCCTTGGCTGTTTTATGTCGGTGATGAATACCCGACAGGCGCAAGGGATTGTGGATGAGGCAGGGAAGGAAGCCACCCCGGCCGAAGCGGGGTGGGATAGCCTGACTGCTGGGCGCGATACGCAGACTGCGCTGGTGGGAAGAGCCGTCAGCGGGCCGCTGTTCGATTTTGCTCCTGCTATCGATACCTACCTGAAAACGCATCTGTTCGGTGATATTTTCCAGCGCGACGTGCTGGACTGGCAGACGCGAGAACTGGCAACCATTTCCGCGCTGGCTGCTATTCCCGGTGCGGAAAGCCAACTCAAAAGCCACTTTGCTATCAGCCAGCATAACGGCATCAGCCCGGAACAATTCCACGCATTTATTGCGGTGCTGGCGGCAAAATGTGCCCCGGATATGGCCGCAAACGCTAATGCGGTGCTGGCGCAATTTCTTGATGAGATACCGTCCGCTTAAGCGTAACGCTGAGGGCGTTTGACGCTTTATTTGGTGCGTATCTCCATACTTTAGCCCTCGTCGAACACCGGCAGCGACACACTGCCGGTTTCTTCTTTTTCCAGGATATTATGAGTCGAACAGAACATTCCGCACCGAATAAACGTGCTGCCACTTCCGGCGTCTTTTTCATCGTCATTCTTGGCGCGCTGATGGCGTTTACTTCTCTTTCTACTGACATTTATCTGCCTGCGATGCCAATGATGGCCGCGCAGCTTCAGGATAATGTCGAGTTGACGATTACCGGTTTTTTGATTGGTTTCTCCTTTGCTCAGCTGGTCTGGGGGCCGATAAGCGACCGTATCGGGCGTCGCATTCCGCTGTTTATCGGGATGGTCCTGTTTGTGATTGGCTCTGCGGGCTGTGCGCTGTCGAGTGATATGCCGCAGATTGTGTTTTGGCGCGTGTTCCAGGCGTTTGGTGCCTGTACCGGGCCGATGCTGGCGCGCGCGATGATTCGCGACCTTTATGCGCGTACACGCGCCGCACAGATGCTTTCAACGCTGGTGATTATCAGCGCCATTGCGCCGGTTATCGGCCCGCTGTTGGGCGGTCAGATTGTTACCGTTGCCTCCTGGCGAATGGTGTTCTGGCTGCTGGTGGTGATGGGGGCGGCGATGTTTATTGCCCTCTGGTGGCTGCCGGAAACGCTGCCTGTGGAAAAGCGGCTGACGACGCCAATCAGCAGCGCCTTTGGCAATTACGGTACGCTGCTAAAAAACCGCGAATTTATGCGTTACACCCTGTGCGTGAGCTTTTTCTACGTGGCGGCGTACGCCTTTATTGCCGGTTCTCCGTTTGTGTATATCCGCTACTACCACGTTGACCCGCAGCATTACGGTTGGCTGTTTGCGGTGAATATTGTCGGCGTGATGGCGCTGAGCTCGGTGAACCGCCGTCTGGTGCAGCGTCACCCGCTGCATACTTTGCTGCGCATAGCGTCCTGCGTGGCCGCGCTGGCGACCGTTGTGCTGGCGCTGTCGGTGAAAATGCACCTCGGTGGGATGCTGATGATGGTGCTGACCATCTTTATCTTCTTCTCGATGAACGGCATTGTTGCCGCTGCTTCTACCGCCGCGGCGTTGGATACCGTACCCGGAAATATGGTGGGCTCCGCCTCAGCGCTGATTGGCTCATTACAGTACGGCAGCGGGATTGTCTCTTCCCTTCTGTTGTCTTTCTTTAGCGACGGCACACCGTGGGCGATGGCGTGGATTATGATGGCGTTCACGCTGCTGTGTTTTGTGATGGTGATGAAGGGAAAGCGCGGGTAGGGCCTGCGAATTCAGACGCGAAAAGCCGTACGGAACATCCGGTTACATATTGATACCAAAATGATTCCGACGGCTAATTATATTCTGTTTTGTATATTGCCATGATGTTATATCGTAACGCAAAAATTCGCGTCGGTTTGCCATTCCTGCTATTACCTTATGTGTTGCAGCCGGTCAGGCGAGCCCATTGGGAGCATCAGGGTGTCATTACCACCATTATTGCCGAAGGGCGCTCAACGTAGCCGCCTGCTTCTGCGTCTTACCATCATCAAAATCTCTCTCGCTGGCCTGCTGATGCTGGTCGGTTTGATCTACGCCTTTCTCTCGATGATTGCCGGCACGGGCATCTGGTTGCCCGCGTTTCGCCTGCTGCTGGCGGTGGTGCTGGTCGCACTAGCTTTCGTTGATAACGCTATTCGTTTTGAAAACCCGCCACCACCTACGCCGGAGGGTGAACCCGCGACGGTGGCAAACAAGTGGTTGCCGATACCGCCAGCACTCCAGACCTGGTGGACCTATTTCCAGCAAAATCTGGCGATGCCCGCCGTGCTGTCGCTGCTGGCGATGGCGTTTGCTATCGCGGGCCTTGCCGACCGCAGTCCCGCCAGCGAAGCCGATATGGCAATCAGCCGCGTCATTCCCGGCGTGCTGCTGGCATTAAGCTTTGGCCTGCTGGTGATTGAGCGCACGATTAGCTTTAAAGTGCTGCGTCACTGGCGCTATCAGCAGGAGTATGTCGGGCTGGCGCGGATGATGCTCAGCCTGCTGGTTTTGCTTGCTGCTGCGCTGCTCCTGGTCACCTATTCGCCGACGCTGACGCTGTGGCTTATCAAGCTGGGCTGTTTGATGATTCTGCTGGTGGCGCTGGAGTATTTACTGCGCACGATAATGGTGATGGCGTCGCCGCTTTCAGCAGACCTTGCTCCGCGGTTTCTGACCCGTAGTCTGTTTGCCGCCCAGTATCGTTGGCCGCTGCGGCCCCTGACTCTGGTGCTGAATACCCTTGAGCAACGTTTCGGTATCGATCTTCGCCAGGTTCAGGCCTTTCGCCTGATGGGGAAAACCTTGCTACCGGTTGTGCTCGGTCTGGCCATTGTCGGCTGGTTATTGAGCGGTCTGACGCAGGTGCCGCTGCATCAGCGGGGGATTTACGAACGCTTTGGCCGACCGATGGCGGTGCTTTCGCCAGGGCTGCATGCCGGATTGCCCTGGCCGTTTGGTCGGGTGCGCGCCGTGGAATTCGGCGCGGTACACGAACTGCGGCTGAGCGACGAACCCGAGCAGCAGGCAAGCAGAGCAGAGCCCGATACCGCAGAAGGCCCGGCACCACAAAACAGCTGGCGTCTATGGGACAGCAGCCACCTGACCGATCAATCCCAGGTGATCGCCAGCCAGGCGGCAGATAACCAGAGTTTTCAGATAGTGAATATGGATATTCGTCTTATCTGGCGCGTAGGGTTGGGCAATCAGGATGCGTTAAACAGCCAGTATCAGGCGGAGGATCTCCCGGTGCTGGTGCGCAGCATTGCCCGCCAGGTGCTGGTGGCGGAGTTTGCCAGTAAGCAGCTCGATGAACTGCTTAATGAGCAACGTGCAAGCCTGGCGACCGCGCTTAATCAGCAAATTCAGCAGCGTTTAACGGCGCTGCATACCGGTGTCGAGTTGCTCTCTACCCGTATTGAAGCTATTCATCCGCCAGCGGGGGCCGCTGATGCCTATCACGGCGTTCAGGCGGCGCAAATTGCCGCCAGCGCACGAGTAGCCCGTGAACGGGGTTATGCGGCTACGGTGACCATCAACGCCCGCCAAAATGCGCAAACCCGCGAGAATGGTGCCGAGGCCTTTGCCGCAGAAAACCTGTCGCGCGCCCGGGCCGCTGCGGTGCAGTTTGCCGCGGATAGCCAGTCCTGGCAGCAGGCCGGTCAGGCCTTTATTCTTGAGCGTCGTTACCACATTCTTAGCCAGACGCTGGCGCACACGCCGTTATTAATCCTGGATAGCCATCTCCAGGGCACGAATGAACCCGTCCTCGATATGCGCCAGTACCCCGCGCTTACGGATAGCACCGCACCACAGAAGGCCAGCAAACCATGAAGATCCATTCAATCGTTCCTCCGCAACCGACGGAAAAAATTGGCGTGCGCCAGATGCCGTCGCCCCAGCCGCTGCGGCATAAGCGGGCGCTGCGCCTCGGTATTGCGGCCTTTTTGTTGACGCTTGCCGTCCTGACGGCCTGTCTGCTCAACGTGAGCGCCGGCAGTGCGACGGTTGTTACGCGTTTTGGTAACCCGGAGCGTGTGCTGCTGTCGCCGGGTCTGGCATGGCGTCTACCGGCACCGTTTGAAACGCCGATTAACGTCGACCTGCGTGTGCGCTCGACCTCCAGCGGTTTGCAGGATGTGGGAACCCGGGACGGGCTGCGCGTACTGGTGCAGGCGTGGGTTATCTGGAAGGTGAAGCCGGATGATAACAATGTGCTGCGCTTTATTCGCGCCGTGCAGAATCAGCCGGATGAAGCGGCGCGTCAGATACGGACTTTTATTGGTTCCGCGCTGGAAACCACCACCAGTAACTACGCGCTGGCGGATATCGTCAACGTAGATCGTAACAAGGTCAAAATTGACCAGCTCGAGCAGGGGTTGCAAGCGCAGCTGAAAAGCCAACTGCTCAACAGCTATGGCATTGAGGTGATTCAGACCGGGATCGAGCGGCTGACGCTTCCGGCGGTCACCCTAAACGCTACCGTCGATCGCATGCGTGCTGAACGTGAAACCATCGCCGCTGAGCGGACGGCGGAAGGGAAGCGTCTGGCGGCGGAGATTCATTCTCAGGCGGATCGCGATGGGCGTATTGTGGAAGCGGACGCCTCGGTAAAAGCGGCGACGATTGTGGCCAATGCGCAACGCGACGCGGCATCTATTTATGGTAAAGCCTGGGCCAGCGACCCGCAGCTGTATAGCCTGCTGCGTTCACTGGATACGCTGAGCACCATCGTGAATAGCAACACACGGCTGGTGCTGCGTACCGACGCAGAACCGTTTAAGGCGCTGGTACAAGGGCCGGATCGGTTACAAGAGAGCGCCAAACCATGATGCGCGAATCGCCAAAGGCGACGCCCTGGGGGCAGTCGTACCGGATAGCTTTTTTCACCCTTTACGCGGCGGCGATAATGGCGGCCTGCGCGTGGCTGTTTTCCAGTATTTACCAGATTGCGCCTGACAGCAGAGCGATTGTCTATCGCTTCGGCAAGCCCGTTCGGGTTGAAGGTGCCGGGTTGCTGTTTGCGTGGCCGTATCCCATTGAACGCGTAGAACGGGTACCGGGCGCAGAGCGCATACTGGAACGCGACGTGCTGGCATTAAAGCGCGAGCAGCAGCTGAGCCAGATTAACAGTTGGGATCGTGACAACGACGCTGGGGCGGGGGCTGGCTATCTGTTAACCGGCGATGCGGGCGTGGTGCAGCTTAATGTGCGGGTGTTCTGGCGCGTGAGCGAGCCGGTACAGTTTGCGCTACAGCAACCGCATATTGACCCGCTGATCGACCGTTTGACGGAGCGGGCGGCAGCAGTGGTTTGCGTGGGGCGCGATCTCGACTCTATTCTGGTCACTCGCCCGGAGACCTTACAAAATGACAGCCATGCGGCGCAGGAACGCATCCAACTGCGCAGCGATTTTAAACAGGCCATGACGCAAAGCCTGCTGAAGCTGGCCGATGGGGGCAACGATCCGGGCATTCGTATTGAACGAGTGGATATTACCTCATCACTGCCGGAAAATGCCGTCGCCGCGTTTAACGCCGTGCTGGCCGCCGGGCAGCAGGCGGAGCAGGCCGTTGCCAGCGCCCGCACCGCCGCGGCATTGCGAACCCAACAGGCGCAGCAGCAGGCGGACCGCACGCTCCAGCAGGCCGAGGCTAGCCGTCAGGAAATACTGGCGCAGGCCAACGTGGATACCCAAACCATTACACAACTGGCCGACGCTCGCCGTGCGGGGCTGGACGGCGGGCTGTTGCAGCGTATCTGGCGCGATAAAGTGACCCGTATTCTGGCCCAGGCGGGACAGGTGATTACTGTCGCACCCGGTGACGATAGTCGATTGATTTTGCAGGGGCTACCGTCTCAGCCTGCCACGCCGATCAATAGCGAGAAACAACCATGAGTCATCAGTGTAGCCACGGGCATATCCATTTTAGCGGCAATCTGCAAACCCCCGAGGAACAGCGGCGGATGCAGCGCCAGCTTACGCTCACGATGATAACCATTGGCCTGCTGCTGCTCAGCTTGCTTTGGCGAGTCATTGCGCCGGATCAGCCCGGCATTAGCGACATTCTCGCCGGGGTGGCCTGGCTGCTGGTGGCGGTGCCGGTTTTCCGTGCCGGATGGCACAGTTTGCTGCACCCTGACCTGCATGGCGTGACCGACCTGCTGGTGGTGTTGGCCATGCTGGGGGCGTGGGCGTTGGGGGATTTAATGACCGCGGCGCTGCTGCCGGTCATCATGATTTTCGGTCATATCCTCGAAGAGCGAAGCGTGATGGGAACCCGGCAGGCGATCGCCGGGCTGAGTAAACTGACGCATAGCCAGGCGCGACGCGTGCGGGCAGACGGCGAGACGGAGTTGATTGATAGCCAGCATTTGCGTGCGGGAGAGGTGGTTGAGGTGAGAGCCGGTGACCGGCTCCCTGCTGACGGGCGCATACTTTCCGGGCAGGCCAGTCTGGACGTGGGGCACATCACCGGTGAATCGGTGCCGGTTGAAGCCGTAACGGGTATGAACGTTTTTGCCGGCAGTATTAACCTGAACGGCCTGCTGCGCGTTGAAGTGACCCACACGGGCGACCAGTCGACGCTCGGCAAAGTCATCGCGCTGATGAAGGACGCTGAGCAGGCAAAACCGCCGATCACCCGTATGCTTGAGCGCTATGCCGGTCACTATCTTATTCTGGTGCTGCTGATTGCGGCGACCACCTGGTTTTTAACCTACAACAGCCAGGCGATGCTGGCGGTGCTGTTGGCGGCATGTCCCTGCGCGCTGGTGCTCTCAGCGCCCGCCACGGCGATGGCGGGCATTGCCGTGGCCGCGCGTCACGGGATTCTGATCCGCAACGCGGCGTTTCTTGAAGAACTGGCGGATGTTGATGCGCTGATTGTCGATAAAACGGGTACCTTAACCGAGGGCCGACTCAGTTTTGTCGATGCGCTATTGGTAACCGAGATGCCTCGCGAGCAGGCGCTTGCGCTTGCGGCGGCGCTGGGGGCGACCAGTAACCATCCGGTTAGCCGGGTACTGGCCGAAACCTTATCTGATACCGGCGGGCACGCACTTCGTGATGTCGAAGAGATTCAGGGCGTGGGGATTGTGGCGACGACCGATGACGGCATCGCGCTGTTGGGTCGACAGGCGCTCTTTTCGCGCTACAGCGTCAAGACGACACCGTTGCCAGCGCATGAGGGGCCGGCCGTTGGCCTGGCGCTGAACGGCGTGTTCCTCGGCTGGTTCCTTCTGGATGATACGCTGCGTGCCGAAGCGCCCGCGGTCGTTGACGAACTTAAATCGCTGGGTATTGGCCGTGTGCAGTTGTTGACCGGCGATCGGATGTCCGTTGCTGAGCGCGTGGCGCAGCAGGCGGGCATTAATGAACTTGCGGGTGAAGCGCTGCCGGCAGAAAAGTTGCGTCAGGTTCAGAACATGGTGGATGAAGGCTGGCGACCGATGGTGGTGGGCGACGGTATCAACGATGCGCTGGCATTAAAAGCGGGAGCCGTCGGCATTGCGATGGGCGGAAACGGTGCTGACATCGCACTGGCTTCGGCAGACGTGGTGCTTGCCGGTGGCGATCTCAGGCGTTTACCCACGGCGATTCGGTTAAGCCGCAAATGCCGCGCCACGCTGCAGGTAAACGTGTTTATCGGGCTTGGTTGGACAATTTTGATTGTCGCCGCCGCGGCGATGGGCCTGCTGGGTGCCGCCGGGGCGCTGATTGCGGCGGTGCTGCATAACCTGAGCACGTTGCTGGTGTTGCTTAATACCGGTCGGTTGTTGCAGTTTGATGAGACTGACTAAAGCCAACCTAAATGACGCGTGGCAAAAGGTCTTTGCCACGCGTCTTTCTAATGGGTAAAGAAAACCAACGCTCAGACGGGATCTATTTTATCAGTCGGGCGACATTCGGCCGGTTACGGTATTTATTCTCCCACGGCATCCCGTAGCCAACTAGCAGACAGTCACTTTCCATTTCATAGGCGTAGTACTGTTTTACCGGGATCGCGACACGGCCTGGCTTCACAAAAAGTACGGCAACCGAAACGGAAGCGGGGTGATAGTTGTCTGCCAGGTGAGCGACCAGGCGTTTCATCGTACCACCGGATTCAATCGCGTCGTCAATCAGAATGACATGCCGGTT
>NZ_JMPL01000090.1 GCF_000735365.1 Kluyvera ascorbata ATCC 33433
CGCCACCGTTGCCACCGCCCTGACCGCCACCGTTGCCACCGCCCTGGCCGCCACCGTTGCCATTGCCCTGACCACCGCCGTTACCATTGCCGTTGCCATTGCCGTTATTTCCGCTTCCGTTACCACCGCCTCCATTGCCCTGACCATTCCCATTATTTCCGTTGCCGTTCCCGTTAGCGTTCTGGCCGCTATTGCCGTTGTTACCGTTATTACCGTTACCATTTGCCGCTACGGCATATATTGTGGTTGCTGGGTACAAAACGGTAAGCGCCACCATTATGGCGAGTTGCTTCATTTTCATGATGAGCCCTATCACGCATTATTAGTTGCTGTGTGCTGTTGCCGTAATAACCGAACACTCGTTATGCAAATAAACACCGATCGGTAATAATCACGACACCCGTTCATTGATTTACAAATATTCCAGGCGATAAAAAGTAGTACCAACGAAGGTAAAAAGTGTCACTTATCAATAAATTAAAATAAATGCAAATATGACATACAGGCGAAAACAACAGCCATCCATAAACAACCTATAAAGGTTTTTATTATTAATAAATGTTTAACCTAACGAAATTAAAGGTTTAAACGAATACCTTCAACTTTGTCATTCAACATTTATCTGTATGCGTAACACCATAATAGTTTTTTGAAAATATACCGCCTCGCCATGCCAGGGATATCGCAATGGAATGATGTAAAACTTCATACACCGATATAATTCATGTTTCGATGCTATACGGATGAGTATGCATATTTGGAAGACATGAGGATCTCATGATAAAGTTTGATTTAATTTTAATATTATCAACCTTTAGTATTAACTACTCACAAGGCACTAGACTCTGATAAGATAACCAGAAAACAAAGCGTTAAAAAAAGGCAGACACAACGAAAGTTTTAAAAGCGATTAATATCACGCAATTTCATCATACATATTGGATAAGAGAAGGCTGATGGACAATTTATCAAAAGCAAAAACATCATGAATTACATAAAGTTAACAGCATGGCACTCTGTCACGCATAGTCATTAAGAAATGCTGTTAAAAACTTAATAAATAAGTTATATTTACATTTTGTAATTTATTTTTACATCTTGTTTCATGATTATTTCTTGCTTTAGAAATATCAGCGTCTAAATTTTAAATTAAGCAGACATTCTTTTAATTGCGTATTTTAACATTTGTCAAAACAGCAACCACATTTCAGTAATGCTTAACCAGGTGCCTTTATAATTTTGCCTGCTGTTAGAAATTAGGGGTCTCATCATGCAAAAAGAGCTCAGTTTCACGGACCAGACTCTTTCTCTCATCACAAGGCCGTCGCTCCAGTCCTGTGCGCTTTCTCAGAGTCTGAAAAAACACTAAGGATGAACAGTAAAATCATCAATATTCATACTGTTAACCAGGAAAACGTATCACAAGGTATCGTACTTTTCGATATGATAGAAATTGATAAAAGGTTAATAAAGGCCTGGCAGGAAGAACTCTGTAAAATAAATAGCGGCGTAAAGCTCTTACTTTTCAATACCCCTGAAGATTACGCCTATCAGGATATTGAAAGTTGGCCGCATATTCACGGCATATTCTATGCACATGATGAAGAACACTTCTTGATCAAAGGCTTACAAAAAGTGATGGAGGGGGAATGTTACTTCTCACGTAAGCTGGCGAGCTATCTTATTATGAATTCTGGAAATTACCGTTATGATACTCAGGAAAGCACAATCCTGACCTTCAGAGAAAAAGAGATCCTGAATAAGTTGCGCATCGGTGCCTCTAACATTGAAATCGCTCGTTCGTTATTCATTAGTGAGAGTACGGTAAAAACGCATTTATATCATTTATTTAAAAAGATCTCGGTTAAAAATCGGACCCAAGCCGTATCCTGGGCAAACGATAATTTCAAGAGCTAATTCGTCCTACACCAGCAATAAAAAAGCGGCGCCAGGTTTACCCTGTCGCCGCTTTTACTGTTTATGCGCACTCTACAGCACGGACTCCTTCGATGCTGTCGTTCTCGCTCTACGGTTTGCCAACCATAGTCCACTGTTTTTCATCGCATAGCCAAAGATCAATCCCACCGCTAATGATGAAACGACCAGTCGCCAGTTGCCCTGTCCAGCAAAGGTCGCACACGCGCCAATGAAAGTGCCTGGAACAAATGACAACAGCATTTGCTTTGCCTGAATACACATCAGAAATGCGACAATACCCGTTATGACGTAACCAAGAATTTCCAGGTGGGGAGCAAGCGCGCTGCCATAGATGATGACCATCGCCCAAATAACACCGCTCATCGTCGTACAGGCTGAAACGGCCAACCCTTTCAGACCACCATGCGGACAGGCAAAATAAGCCGTACAGCCCAAAAATCCGGCCCAGCTCAGTAAACCGAGAGACACGGCAACCCATCCCCAGAGACCGGAGAGAATGCCTGTTGTGATTGCAATAGCTAAGATAACGTTCATAGCGCGCATCTTAGCAGATGCGCGCTATTTTGGTGAGATCACGAGCACACAATGCTCATAACATTAATTTCATTTGCACTAATTTTGTGATTTAAATCACTCTTTATCTTCTTCCTGTAGCTCATCCCACATCGCCGCAATAGCTTCACGGGTCAGCGGTGCCATCGTACGCCAGAACGCAGTGGTCGCATGAGCTTCAACTTTCCCCAAGAAACTTTCAAACCACGGCAGGATAAAGTCACCAAACAGCGTTTCCAACGCCTCGGTGTCGTCCTCTTCCGCTTTATCTTCAAGCCATGAAGCCGCCAGCAGCAGCGTGCCGATGTGATCGGCAGGGCTATCCCCTAATGGCATGCCCCATTCCATCAGGAATTCACGAACTTCAGCTTCGGTCGCGCCGTCCTCCCATGCACTACGGCACGGTGGTACACGGCAGTCATCCCCCACAAACAGCGCGTTGTAGTCAGCCGCAATCTGCTGAATATCACAGCTTTTTTGCAGACGAGCCAGCAGTTCATCCTGCTCCAGCGGCCAACTCGCCGCCAGCTTCCCATCACGGATCAGCGTGAATAGCGGCACCAACAGCGGATCCTGAGGTTGACGGTAGTACAGAGAGCCAAGCACGCGGCAGATGATTGAAAACTCGTTCATTGGTTAATCCATTCAGTCATTAAAATTCAGCAAATTCAGGAATCGGTGCCATTCCACGCGATTCAAGGAAATTCAGGAAGCGCCGGGGGGTAACGTTGAGGATCCTTTCCGCTGGGAATTCCACAGCATCCAGGATCTTCTGGCATTCGGTAAATTCACCCAGCGTAAAAGCAGTATGCGAGTCAGATCCTAGCGCAAGCCAACCACCGGCATCGCGAACGGCCGCAGCTATTGCACGGCAGTTGCTTTCGCTACCCACGCGGGAACTGACAAAAGAGGAGTTGTTAATTTCCAGTGCCACATGATATTTCGCTGCGGCTTCAGCAATGGCGGGAATATCAACGGGGAATTTCGGGTTACCAGGGTGGCTAATCATGTGGACCTGACCACTTGCCATCGCCGCAATCATCGCCTGGGTATGCGTCTCTTTATCCTGAGGCGCAAACACCGGCTCATGGAAGCCGGCGATGATGAAATCAAGCGACGTTAGCATCGGCCCGGTACAATCGATTTCACCTTCAATGTTTTTGATGTTTGACTCAATACCGCGCAGGATCCCGACCCCATCAACGATGCGTGGCCAAATGCGCATATTCACAAAATGCCAGTAATGCGGAGCATCAGCCATATCGGGGCCATGATCGGTGATGGCAAAGAGTTTAATCCCTTTGCGTTTCGCCTCGGCGATATAGTCATGCAACGTACTGTAAGCATGTGTGCTGGCAACGGTGTGCATATGTAGGTCAACAGGATACATCACATTCTCCTCTCTCGTGATAAGCCAAGGATAGCAGGAAACCCTTGTATTTATTAGCCTGGGACATTAATAGCCGCGAACGCGATCGACCTGTCCGCCGGGCGCTTCACCACGTTCCAGTTGGGTAATGGTCTGAGCGATATAGGCAATGGCCTCTTTTGGCCGCGTCACCGCAGCAACGTGCGGCGTCATCGTTACCCGAGGATGAAGCCAAAGTGGGCTCTCTTTCGGCAGAGGCTCACGACTGAATACGTCAAGCATTGCCGCCTTAAGCTTACCGCTGTCCAGCGCCGCCAGCAGATCCTCTTCAACCACATGAACACCACGCGCCAGGTTCAACACATAGCTGTTATCCGGGAGCTGCGATAAATGCTGCTGATTGATGATACCCACCGTTTCCGCCGTATTTGGCAGTAGGTTTATCAGCACCCGCGTACCTTGTAAAAACGCATTCAGTTCCTCTTCACCGGCATAACTCGTCACCTGCGGCCATTGCTTACGGCTTCGGCTCCAGCATCGCACCGGGAATCCCCACGACAAGAGACTTTCCGCCACTTTTGAGCCGAGTACCCCCGCCCCCATAATGCCGATGGTAAATTCTTCTTGCGTATAGTCCGGCAGCGGCTGCCACGTGGATTGACGCTGTAGCGCCTGATAATCATCAAACCGACGGAACCAATGCAGCACCTGGCTGACGGCATATTCCTGCATCTGAATACCCATGCCGGTATCTTCAAGGCGGAACAGCGGAATAGATTCCGGTAGCATTTCCGGATGCGCTTTCAATTTACTGAGAATAGAGTCAACGCCAGCGCCTAGCGCAAATACGGCCTTGAGCTCGCGGCCTTGCAGCATTTCTACCGGAGGATGCCACACCAGCGCATAGTCGGCTGGCGCATTATCCCCTCGCTCCCATCCACGAATACGGGCATCTGGCAGTAATTTACTTAGCTCGGCAATCCAGTAAGGGGTATCAAACGTGGGGTGGTAAAAGATGATCTCCATAGTGACTCCTGCTTGTAGCACCGCTATCGGAACGAATGGGTGTTGTTTTTGATTATTTTTGTGGGTTAACAGAATAACAAATTTCTTTTCCCTGTCTCGGAAAATGCGGAGCAGATCGCAAATAATACGATTTATGCCTGTTTAAGAAGCATGTTGGTCGAAGTTTGTATAAACGCACGATTTTTTTAAAAAGTTTATTGACGCTGAAGAGCCTTTTCCCTACATTAGCGCTCGTCCCAGCAACACAGGGACGACAATATGGTGAGGTGTCCGAGTGGCTGAAGGAGCACGCCTGGAAAGTGTGTATACGGCAACGTATCCGGGGTTCGAATCCCCGCCTCACCGCCATATTTTAAGAAGAGCTCGTACGAAAGTACGGGCTTTTTTTTCGCATGTTGCACGCCCGCGGGGATGAGAATCCCGGACCGGGTTCGACAACTGGCGCAGCCAGTTGGACAGACTGAGAGCGCAGCGAACAGGCTGCCCGAAGGGCGAGCGAAGCGAGTCAATCCCCGCCTCACCGCCATATTTTAAGAAGAGCTCGTACGAAAGTACGGGCTTTTTTTTCGCCCATTGTGCGCCCCGTTTCCCCGGGGTCGGCGTAAACGCCTCGCCCGGGCTACAATCCCGTAGCCCGGCCAAGCGCAGCGCCGCCGGGAATGCTCATTTCATAGCCGGACGCACAAAGGCGATACACACGGTCTGAACGCCATGAGATGAATCCGTCTGGAAATCGACTGGCATCTTTATATCAATTTGAATGTACGGCCACTCCTGAAGCACAGTGCCAAAACGCTCCGTCGAGCACGAGCCCCCTACGCGACCAATAAGGGCTACACCATCGCGCAACAACTGTTCGCGACGAATATCTGCGCTGTAGATATTTGGCTGCGTGGCGTTGTTCCATTTGGTGATGATTTTGGGCCGGGATGGGACGTAAAACGTTAGCCATTCTGCCAGACGCTCCCCACCGACATACCTCAACGGCGTACCGTAGCGTTGATACCAGAGACGGTTTACCGTATCGCTAAACGGGATAACACCGCTCATTTTCTGCCCCGCATTAGCCACGTTGGCGTACATCACACCGCAGTAGCCCACGAGGACCAACAAGGCAGCACTGAATAAGCTCACAAATACGCTGCGTGGAACGATGACAGAAGTTTGGCTGACGCAGCTAACCATCAACGCCGGTGCCAGAATGAAAAAAGGCTGCAGCCATTCAGTTAATCTGCCGCTGTTGAAGAAGAAAAACCAACAGCAAAGCGCTGTCAGCGGAATCAGATAGACTCCCAACACCACCCGACGTTCCCATGACGCAGGCCAGCGTAAGCGCGTGCCGCAAAAATACAAAATCGCACCAGAAATAAGCAGTGGATAGAAAATGGAGAGCAAGCAGGTAAAAAGCCCCGGGTTAATACCTGGGTGCATTTCTGAATTCACCCAATGCAAAGCGGCAAAGTTATGTTCCTGCAGCCATAGGATATTCGGGGTAATTAACAGTACGCCTAATGCTAACGCACAATACCAGACAGCATGCCGATAGCAGCGACGAATATCCGCTACGAAAAGCGTTGAGAGAAATACAGACCCAACCAGAATCAACGTGGAATATTTTGACATGGTTGCCAGCCCAGCAAACAGAGCAAAAGCAAGCCACCAATATAGATTTCGGCTAATAGCCTGCAGATAACAATACATCATCCAGGGCCATAGCATCACCAACAGATAATTATCGTTGTAGCTAATGATATCAAAATTAATTAGCCCTGATAAATTAAGGGTTAACAATGCAAACCAGGCCAACATGTTACTGCCAGTGAGCCTGTGAGCGAGTACCCAACTACCCACCATGCCTAAAGCGATAGCGAGAAAATGCGAAGCATACCAGTAAATATTCGCAGGTAGATAAACCGCAGGCCGCATAACCAGGCCAACCAACCATGGATTTTTTGGAGAGCCCCATTCGCCATTTTGCGCCCAGTTTAGCGCCTCTACAGCATCATAGGGAACCGCAGGGTCGAGCGATACCGTCACGATAGTCCACAGGACGGCATACAACGATGCCCAGATTATTACCAACCGTAAATTCATTATGTTTACCGGGCAGATATTCAACGTATTGATCTTAAAGTTATCCCTCATAAAAAAATATAAACAGCAAATCAATGAGATGTTTATTTATGACGCGCTAAAATAATAAAGATGACTGCGTTATCAAAACAGTTAGCCCTATCTTTTAGAGGTAATAGCTCAAACAGAACAATGCACAATATCTGTTTAAATAATTTCTGCACCATCGTTATCACGGCACCTCATCCGCAGGTACCTGCACCGCTATCTCTTCCGCAATCCCAAACTGCTCCACCAGCAAAACTTTCTGCTGACGGTGCGACAGCGTGTCGAATATCTCTTTGCCTCTGGCATCCCTGACCACCCGCTCACCTTTCACTATCCCGGTAATCGAATCATGTCCCGCGCGGCGGATAAGCAGCGCGCCATCAAAACGGCTACTGTGACGGCTTCGTTCGTGTCGCTGTGGATATTCCGCCGCCGACGCGTCCATGTCTAACAACTGGCAGTCCACTCGCGAGCGACCGAGCGGTTTCCAGTTCACGCACCAGAACCCTTCATCACGGTGTACCCGCGTCCCCCACACTGGGTGCGTAGAATGCCAGACCTGTAGCGGTAACGGCTGGCCGTGAAGCATCGTGGTATCGACAATAAAGCGCTCATCATTTAGGCGGACAAACAGTGTACCGTGGCCAGGAGAGTCCGCACTGACCGGTCGAGGTGAGCGCATCGTTGAAAGGCCGTACTGTACGGAAAACCCCACCGCTTTTAGCAGCGCATACAATGCACCATGGCTAGCCCAGCAGGTGCCACCGGTTCCAAAACGCAGCCAATGAGAGAAGAAGTCATCTGGCGTAAAGCCGGGTAAATCACCCGAAATACCCTGCGATACCTGTATTCGCTTGCGGATATTATCGAAGGGCACAGAACGACACCATGTCTGATAAAGCTTCGTCAATCCCGACTCGGTTAGCGCGGGATAGTGGCAAAGCCCCATTTTTTCAAGCACCTGTTCGGCGAGAGCAGGCGCAATGCTCATGTTTAAATTTTGCAAACTCATCATTAACCTGTGGCTTGTCTCAGCCATTCATAGAGAACAACTGAGCATCAATAGCACAAGTTAAGAACAATTGTAAACGAAATGTAAACTTACTCTTCAATCATCAATGCATACTCGTCGCTGAGAAAATCTACTAATGCGCGAACCGCTGGTAATAACCCTCGACGAGAGGGGAATACCGCGTGAATCACCTCCCGCTTCGGCTCCCACTCATCCAGCACACGCACCAGCGAGCCATCAGCCAGCTGGTCTTTCGCCATCAGGATAGGCAACTGCACGACACCAATCCCTGCGACCGCCGCCTCACGCAGCGCGAGCATGTCGCTGGTAATCAGTCGCGGCGTGAAGTGGACCTCGGCCTTCGCACCGTTCGGCCCATTCAGCGACCAACGATGAACATGCTTTCCTGCCGAGGTACTTAACCCCGGCCAGCGGCTCAGCTCATCAGGCGAGAGCGGTTTACCCATCGTTTCCACCAACCGAGGGCTCGTCACCAGGCAATGCCCGCGGTCTGCCAGAACGCGCATCACCAGGTCACTATCATCAAACGGTCTTGGCCTGACGCGAATCGCCACATCGACCCCTTCCGCCACCAGATCCACTCGGCGATTGGTCGCTTCAAGCTGAATCTGTACGCCGGGATAGCGCGCCATAAAACGCGCCAGCATTGGCCCGACGTGCACATGCAGCAATGTCACTGGACAGGTTATTTTGACGCAACCTCGCGGTTCCGACTGCAGTACGGCAATCGCCTCCTGCGCCGCTTCCGCCTCTATCAGCATCGCCTTACAGTGCTGGTAAAACGTCTGCCCCACTTCCGTCACCGTGAACTGACGCGTGGTGCGATGAATTAGCCGCACACCAAGCTGTTCTTCCAGCTGCGCAATGCGTCGGCTGAGCTTTGATTTTGGGATATCCAGCGCGCGTCCCGCCGCGGCAAAGCCGCCGTTATCCACCACGTGAACAAACCACGCGAAATCATTGAGATCTTGCATGACCACCTCATCGTTCTATTTTTGCAACAGTGTAGGTCAATTTCACTATCTACCGAGCTATTAAATCCGAATATAAGCTAATCCACATCAAAGCTCACTACGCAGGAGAAATAAATGAAACAGATTACGGGTGTGTATACCGCGCCACGTCCGCACTGGGTGGGTGATGGCTTCCCGGTTCGTTCGTTATTTTCCTATCAGTCTCACGGTGAAAGCCTGAGCCCTTTCCTGCTGCTCGACTATGCAGGGCCGTACAGCTTCCCGGCAGATGGCGCTATGCGAGGGGTGGGAGAACATCCACACCGCGGGTTCGAGACGGTCACTATCGTCTACGCCGGTGAAGTGGAACATCGGGATTCCACCGGTAAAGGCGGCGTGATTGGCCCGGGTGACGTGCAGTGGATGACCGCTGGTTCCGGCATTCTGCATCAGGAATTTCACTCGGCGGAGTTTGCCCGTCGTGGCGGCGAACTGAAGATGATCCAGCTGTGGGTCAACCTGCCGGCGAAAGACAAGATGGCCGCGCCGGGCTACCAGAGTATTGAAGCCACGGCCATTCCAACGGTGGAACTTCCGGACAACGGCGGTTCATTACGGGTGATTGCCGGTCGCTACGAGGAAAAAACGGGCCCGGCGAGCACGTTCTCACCGCTTAACGTCTGGGATATGCAGCTTCGTGAAGATAAAGAGATGACCTTTGAGCAGCCGGAAGGCTGGAGCACGGCACTCGTCGTGCTGGAAGGGAGCATAACGGTTAACGGTGAAACCCGCGCCCAGGAAGCGCAACTGGTCGTGTTAAGCCAGGAAGGTAAACGCGTGCACCTGCATGCAAGCCAAGACGCCAAAGTGCTGGTGCTGGCAGGCGCGCCACTCAATGAACCGATTGTCGGCTATGGCCCCTTCGTGATGAACAGTAAAACCGAAATCGATGAAGCGATTCGCGATTTTAACTCCGGCCGTTTTGGTCAGATCTGATAATAGAGAGGTGAATAACATGTCTACTCCAGCAAATTTCAACGGTGCACGCCCAGTGATTGATGTGAACGATGCGGTAATGCTACTCATCGACCATCAGAGCGGTCTGTTCCAGACGGTTGGCGATATGCCGATGCCAGAGCTGCGCGCTCGCGCTGCGGCACTGGCAAAAATGGCAACCCTTGCCGGTCTGCCGGTGATCACCACCGCGTCGGTTCCACAAGGTCCGAATGGTCCGTTGATTCCGGAAATCCACGAAAACGCGCCGCACGCACAATATATTGCACGCAAAGGTGAAATCAACGCCTGGGACAACCCGGAGTTCGTGGCTGCCGTGAAAGCAACGGGGCGTAAAACCTTAATTATTGCCGGGACGATCACCAGCGTCTGCATGGCCTTCCCGGCTATTGCTGCGGTCGCTGACGGTTATAAGGTGTTTGCCGTCATCGACGCTTCGGGTACCTACAGCAAAATGGCGCAGGAAGTCACTCTGGCCCGCGTGGCGCAGGCGGGCGTCGTACCGATGGATACCGCAGCCGTCGCTTCCGAACTGCAGCGCACATGGAATCGACCGGATGCCGCCGAATGGGCTGAGGTGTACACCAAAATCTTCCCAGCGTACCAGCTGCTGATTGAAAGCTACGCAAAAGCGCAGGACGTCGTGAAGCACAGCGAACAGCTTGATTCACAGCGTTAACTCTCCTGCCCCACCGCTTTTGGATGGGGCAGTGTTCATTGCTTAACCGAACGATTAATAAATCTGAATTTATGCTTGACCGTTTCAGGTCAACTCCCTATAGTAGCGCCCCGTTGACCACCTACGGTGAGCAGCAAAACAATATGGTGAGGTGTCCGAGTGGCTGAAGGAGCACGCCTGGAAAGTGTGTATACGGCAACGTATCCGGGGTTCGAATCCCCGCCTCACCGCCATCTTCTAAGAAGAGCTCGTACGAAAGTACGGGCTTTTTTTTCGCCCATTGTACGCCCCGTTTCCCCGGGGTCGGCGTAAACGCCTCGCCCGGGCTACAGAATGGTAGCCCGGCCAAGCGCAGCGCCGCCGGGAACCGCTCGCTCTAGCTCACCGCCACCCTATCCGCTACCTGCGCGGCAAGCCGTAAAGACTCCACCGTCAGCGGCGTATCCACACGAATCCGCAGTTGCCCGACAATTCGTCCCTGAATCGGCTCACAGCTGCTGTAGACAAGCTGTGGGCTTCCGCCAAGCACGTGCACAATCTGCTGTAAGTCTGGTTCACGTCCGTTGACACCGTTGAAATGCAGCGTGATCAGCTGCTGCCCTTCGACCATGATTTCACGATTTTCCTCACGCCCGTGATGCAGCGTCCCGAGCATCCCGCGCGTCACTTCATGCTGAGGATCGCCAAACACCTGCCACACTTCTCCTTGCTCAATCACCCGCCCCTTTTCCAGCACTGCCACCCGGTCACACAGCGTACGGATAACATCCATTTCGTGAGTAATCAGGATAATCGTGAGGCCGAGACGCTGGTTAATCTCTTTGAGCAGGCTGAGCACCGCCAACGTGTTTTCCGGGTCGAGCGCCGAGGTGGCCTCGTCACACAGCAAAATTTCCGGCTGCGTTACCAGCGCTCGAGCAATCCCGGTCCTCTGTTTTTGCCCGCCGGACAGTTGCGTCGGGTAACTCCCGCGCAGCGATTCCAGCCCTACCAGTCGCAGCATCTCGTCAACCCGCCGACGACGTTCAGCGGCCGGAATACCGGCCATTCGCAGCGGAAGTTCAACGTTCTCTGCCACCGTCCTGGTCGCGTGCAGATTGAAGTGCTGGAAAATCATCGCCACCCGGCGCCGCAAATCCCGCAGTTGCCCGCGTGCGCCTTCACCAATGGGCACACCGCTTATCGTCATCTCCCCCCGGTCGGCGTTCTCCAGACGGTTAAACAGCCGTAATAGCGTGGATTTCCCAGCGCCGCTGCGCCCGATAATGCCGAAGATCTCGCCCGCCTGAATCTCGAGGTTGATATCGTCAAGCGCCTGCACACCATTCGGGTATGCCTTGCTGATACCGCGCACGCGGATATGTGGTGTCATGGTCGTCACTCCTAAAATCCGGGCACAATTTTTCCCTGATACCGGGTCAGAATAAACTGACGTACCGCATCGGAATTCAGCGCCTTCGCCAGCTTCTGGATGCCGGGATCGTTGATGTTATCCGGGCGGGCGACCAGATATTCGACGTACAGACTTTTCCCTTTTTCCACAATCAGCGCTTTATCCGTATCAATACCCGCTTCCAGCGCATAGTTAGCGAAGATAAACGCCAAATCCACCTGGCTTACCGCACGTGCCAGCATCGCCCCTTCCAATGGACGAATTTTAAAGTGGTGCGGATTGGCGATGATGTCTTTCTCCGTCGACTGCGGGTCTTCCGGGTTTTTGAGCGTAATAAGCCCAGCCTCACTGAGCAGTACCAGCGCCCTGCCGGTATTCACCGGATCGTTAGGGATAGCGATAGTCGCGCCATCCGGCAGATCCTTAATGCTGGTGTATTTAGTGGAGTACGCGCCAAACGGCTCGATATGCACACCCACGACCGGCACCAGATGGGTGTGACGCGTCTTGTTATAGTCGTCAAGGAACGGACGATACTGGTAGTAGTTTGCATCGAGATGCTTCTCGGCAAGCTGCTGGTTAGGCTGAATAAAATCGTTAAACACCTTAATCTTCAGATCCACCCCTTCTTTGGCAAGCTGTGGCTTTACGAATTCCAGAATTTCAGCATGCGGTACGGGAGTCGCGCCGACCACCAGCGTTTCATTGGCCACCGCCGATAAAGAGAACAACGCCATCAGCCCAGCTATCACGGTCTTTTTCATTATGTCATCCTGTTGATATCACTATTTACGACTCATACGGCGCACCAGTCGGTCACCGCTCATTTGGAGAACTTGCACCAGAGCAATCAGCAGCACGACCGTCACCGCCATCACATCGGTCTGAAACCGCTGATAACCAAAACGTATCGCCAGATCGCCTAAGCCTCCACCGCCTATCACCCCGGCCATCGAGGTGTAATCCACCAGAACAATGGACGTCACCGTCACCGCCGCGATCAGCCCGCCACGAGATTCCGGCAGCAGGGTGTGCCAGATAAGCTGCCAGGTGTCCCCCCCCATCGCCCAGTTAGCCTCGATAAGCCCGTGGTCCACTTCGCGCAGCGACGTCTCCACCAGGCGAGCAAAGAACGGCGCGCAGCCGGCCACCAGCGGGGGAATGGTGCCCTGTACGCCCAACGACGTGCCGGTTATCAAGGTGGTCAGCGGAATCATCACAATCAGCAAAATGATGAACGGCAGTGAACGCATGATGTTGACCAGCAGCGACAGCACGCGGTGGAGCACCGGCGCGTGGAGCAACCGGGGCTGCCCGGTCAGATAAAGAATGACGCCCAGCGGCAGCCCAATCAGCACCGTAAATCCCAGCGCCCAGCCCAGCATAATCAGGGTATCCAGCCCCGCCTGGGAGACATCGTTCCAGTCAATTCCGGCCAGAAAAGCGAGCATGCTCCCTCCTCAGTTCCAGTCGTGACGCGCGGGGCGCTTTCCGTTCAGCACCCAGTTGCCCAGCAGGTGATACTTCCAGCGCACCGGGTCGTGCAGCGTATGCACGCGCCCGTTACGCCAGTGGCGATCGTAGTTGTAGCGCGGGTGCGTCGAGCGGGTACCGCCCAGTTCGAACAGACGCGTTGCGGCTTCCAGCGCCGCTTCGGTGGTGAATATTTTAGCTCGGGCGACGGCAATAGAGGCCAGCGCGACCGCCTCTTCCGAGAGGTCATGTTTATAGCGGTCCAGCACCTTACCGGCCTGCTCCAGCAGCGCATCGGCGGCGGCCAGGCGACTATCAAGCGCACCAATCTGGTAAACGGTCAGCGGGTCATCTCCTGCCCGCTCGACGCCAGCATCAATCCACGGACGGGCAAACTGATTCACAAAGCTGACGGTATCGTTCAATGCCGCGCGGGCAATTCCGGCATCAATAGCCGCAGTCGTTAGTTGGGCAAATGGCCCAGCAAGCGTTGGCGTGTCGTAGGACTTCCAGGTCGGTATCAGGTTAAACGGCTCCACCCGCAGGTTGTCAGCCAGCACCGTACCGCTCGAGGTGGTGCGCTGCCCCAGGCACGCCCAGTCGTTCACCACCGTCAGCCCCTTGGTGCCCCGCGGCACAAAGGCCAGCTGTGATCGTCCCTCGTCATCCAGCGCCAGCACACCTAACCAATGGGCATACAGCGAGCCGGTGCAGTAGCCTTTACGACCGTTGATCCGCAGGCCATCGGCGGTATGGCTGATTCGCGTCTGAATGTCCTGCACTGTCTTGCCGCCGGTCTCCGACAGCGCGTTGGCAAAGCGATAGCCCTTCAGCGCCAGTTCAAAGAAATAGCGCTGCTGCTCTTCATCGCCCTGCAGACGAATATCCTCAAGCAGGCAGTAGTGATTCTGCGGAATTTGCCCCAGCGCCGGGTCAGCAGCAGAGATAATGGCAATCACCGCCGCGAGGGTCGCCGCCGATACCTCGGCCCCGCCAAAACGGCGCGGCACGGTGATGCCCCACAGCCCGCTGTTGGAATAGGTGTTGACGACCTCAGGCGGTACCACGCCGCTCAGGTCGCGCTCGGACGCGCCGGGTTGCAGGAAAGCGGCGAGTTCATGGGCGATGCTAATCGCCTCTTCATCGCGGGTAATCACATGCGCATGAGGCGCAGCAAGGGTGTAGTCTGGGGTGGCTTGAGTCTCGGGCATAGCATGGTCTCTATAATGTTATCAGCACGGTCAGATGCAATTATCTTTTTGATATTCATGCATATCCCATTAAGGAATGAATGATTGCATCTTTTATCTTTTAGGTTATATGTGTTGATAGCAATGTTTATGCCAGCTTTAACCTCCCGTATTTCAAGCAGTTATACTTGACCAGAAGTACCAGAGAGTAGGATTTGCAACACGCCATTGCTGCAGCTGTTGTATTTGCAACAGCCAAAAATAACAAAGCCCGGTTTCCCGGGCTTTGCAGACGTTACAGCGGTTAGTAGTAGGCTTTCAGCGTGCGCTGGCAGAGCGCCGAGCGTACGCAGTCGTCTTTGGTGAAGCGCACAATACCTATCATTTCATCTTCTTCAAAACGGGCCAGCGCATCGCTAAGCCCGGACTGAACGCCGCGAGGCAGGTCACACTGGGTGATGTCCCCGTTCACGATAACCGTGACGTTCTCCCCGAGGCGAGTTAAAAACATCTTCATTTGCGCCGCGGTAACGTTCTGAGCCTCATCAAGAATCACCACCGCATTTTCAAATGTACGTCCGCGCATATAGGCGAACGGCGCGATCTCTACCTTACCGATTTCCGGGCGCAGGCAATATTGCATAAAGGAGGAGCCCAGTCGCTTCACCAGCACGTCATAGACGGGGCGGAAGTAAGGGGCGAATTTCTCCGAGATGTCTCCGGGCAGGAACCCCAGGTCTTCATCGGCCTGAAGGACGGGACGCGTCACGATAATCTTATTCACATCCTTATGAATGAGCGCCTCCGCAGCTTTCGCTGCGCTGATCCAGGTCTTGCCACAGCCCGCTTCGCCAGTCGCGAAGATCAGCTGCTTACTCTCAATAGCATGCAGGTAGTGGGCCTGAGCGTCATTGCGGGCGGCAATCGGCGAGGTGTCGCGACTGTCGCGCGCCATACCGATTGCTTCCACTCCACCACTCATTTGCACAAGCGAGGTGACCGATTCTTCTTCACGTTGTTTGTGGCTGCGTGAGTCACGTCTCAGCACACGTTTTGCTTCGCGATGAGCTTTGATCACTGCTTTTTGTCTTCCCATGGATAGCACCTTGAGTTGTTGGTATACATCACACGCGCTGAAAGCAGCGCGATTATGCGCACGAACGTCTGAGGTTTGGCTTCCTTGTAAGCCATAGCAACTGCCTGTTGAATTGACGAAAATGCACGGCTACGCGCACCGCGCAATACGTCGGGAACAACGGGTTGAATTCGAATTGGATGAAAAATTGAGGTGACGAAATCGCTGCCGGAGAGGGGGCCTCCGCGCTGGATGGTGCGGGTTGAGGTTCTGCTTAGTCCAGTCAAGGACGTTACCATTCGCGATCTCCATAGTGAAACGGAAACTACCGCTATATTTATTATTACATCCAAATCAACAAAAGATGCAACATAATTTTTACATAAACATAACGATGGCTTTCAGAGATAGCATCTGACACTTATGTGACAGTTTTATATCAATCAGAGGAGAAATGAAAAAAAAGGACTGATTTTTGGCGATATTCTGAAGTTTGGGAGAAATCCCGGGGTCGCTTGCGCTCGCCCGGGCTACAAATGTGTGCCGTACAATGTAGCCCGGCCAAGCAAAGCGCCGCCGGGAACGTATTCAAGCCTGCAACAGCGTGCTGCCCAAATAACTCTTATCCGAAGCCACACCCGGCAGCACAAAGAAATACCCGCCGCCAATCGGCTTCACGTACTCCTCAAGCGCTTCACCGTTCAGGCGTTTTTGCACCGTCAGGAACCCTTTTTCAAGGTCATGCTGATAACAAACAAACAGCAGCCCCATATCGAGTTGACCGGAGTTAGAGACCCCCAGCGAATAGCTGTAACCCCGCCGCATCATCAGGCTCGACTGCGTCTCTTTCGTGCGCGGGTTGGCCAGACGAATGTGGCTATCCAGCGCAATCACGTCACCGTTCGGGTCACGGGCGTAGTCAGGCGTATCGTGCTCGTTCTTCATCCCCAGCGGCGCGCCGCTGTGCTTATCACGCCCGAAAATCGTCTGCTGCTCTTTAAGCGGCGTGCGATCCCAGGACTCAACGTGGAACTGAATAATGCGCACGGCCTGATACGAACCGCCCTTCGCCCACGCCGGTTCACCCTGATCGCCCGTTACCCACACCACCTCGTCCATCAGCGGTTTATCGCTGCCGTCCGGGTTGGCGGTGCCGTCTTTAAAACCGAGCAGGTTGATTGGCGTCTCTTTGCCTTTGCTGCGCGCCGCGTGGTCGGAGATAAATCCTTCTCGCTTCCAGCGCACGCTGAGCAAGTCCGGCGAGTGCTTGATGATATCGCGCAGCGCGTGGATAACCGTGTCCTGCGTGTTGGCGCAAATCTGCAGCAGCAAGTCGCCATGGCACAGGGCCGCATCCAGCGCATCGTTCGGGAAGCGCGTCATCTTCTGTAGCTTTTTCGGCGCTTTATCCGCAAGACTAAAGCGGTTGTCGAACAGCGAGTGACCAACGGAGACCGTCATGGTCAGGTTATCCGGTGCGATAAACGCCCCAAGAATCCCCGAGTCCATCGGCGGCAGGCGCGGATTCGGCGTATCCGGTGCCGGGCCGCCTTTGGTGAGGAAGGCAATGCGGTCGGTCAGCAGACGGAACAGACGCTCAAGGTCTGATTTATCTGCCGCCAGCACGTCAAACGCCACCAGCATCATCGCAGCCTGCTGCGGCGTCAGTACGCCCGCCTGGTGCTCGCCGTAAAACGGCTGAGTTTCCATCCGGCTGTTCGCCGCCGGAGCCTCGCTGGCTTTCGCCGCGTGCGCCACCGGGCAACCGCCGGAAATCGCCAGCGCGCCTCCCAGCGCGCCGATCCCTTTTAATAAACGACGACGTGACGGTTCGTTCAGGTCGTCAGAGTGCTGCTTTGCCATCTTGCTTAGTCCAGACCCAGGATCCCACGAAGCTGCGCCAGATCTTCCGCCAGAGTGGTGATCGGCCCTTTCAGCGCATTGCGGTCCGCATCGGTCAGCTTGTCATAGGTTTCGAAGCCGTCTTTGGTACGGTATTTACTCAGAATGGTGTCCACTTTCTTGAAGTTAGCGTCAATCTTCGCCAACAGCGCGCTGTTCTCTTTCTGCAGCTGAGGACGCAGCAGGTCAACAATCTTCTGCGCGCCATCGATGTTAGCCTGGAAGTCCCACAGGTCGGTGTGGCTGTAACGGTCTTCTTCACCGCTGATTTTGCTCGCCGCGACTTCTTCAATCAGGCCAGCTGCGCCGCCCACCACTTTTGACGGCGGGAAGGCCAGTTCAGAAATACGTTTTTGCAGATCCAGCACGTCGGTATTCAACTGGTCAGCATAGTGCTCCATACCTTTCACGCTGTTGTCGCCAAACAGCGCTTTTTCCAGACGGTGGAAGCCGGTGAATTTCGGATCCGCCGCTTTCTGTTCGTAGTCGTCTTCACGGGCATCGATGCTGCCGTCGAGGTCAGAGAACAGCTCGGCAATCGGTTCGATACGCTCGTAGTGCTGACGGGTAGAGGCGTACAGGGATTTCGCTTTGGCGATATCACCCGCTTTCACCGCATCGGTAAAGGCTTTGGT
>NZ_JMPL01000091.1 GCF_000735365.1 Kluyvera ascorbata ATCC 33433
GCGGCTTTTTTTTCGACTAGTGATCAAGGGGTAAAACCATGCGAGTCTTGAAGTTCGGCGGTACATCAGTGGCAAATGCGGAGCGATTCCTGCGCGTTGCCGATATCCTGGAAAGCAACGCCAGGCAGGGGCAGGTAGCAACCGTGCTCTCTGCCCCGGCAAAAATCACCAACCACCTCGTGGCGATGATTGAAAAAACCATTGGTGGCCAGGATGCGCTGACCAATATCGCCGATGCCGAACGAATCTTTGCTGAACTGCTTCAGGGACTCGCTAATGCCCAGCCCGGTTTTCCGCTCGCCGACCTGAAAGCTGCCGTTGAGCTGGAGTTCTCCCAGATTAAGCACATCCTGCATGGCATCAGCCTGCTGGGGCAGTGCCCGGACAGCGTCAACGCGGGGCTTATCTGCCGCGGTGAAAAGCTGTCGATTGCTATCATGGCTGGCCTGCTGAGTGCCCGCGGCCATAAGGTGACCGTGATTAATCCGGTCGAAAAACTGCTGGCCGTTGGCCACTACCTTGAATCTACTGTCGATATTACTGAATCTACCCGTCGTATCGTGGCAAGCCAGATCCCATCCGATCACATGGTGCTGATGGCAGGCTTTACCGCCGGCAACGAGAAGGGCGAACTGGTGGTGCTGGGGCGTAACGGCTCCGACTACTCCGCTGCCGTGCTGGCCGCCTGTTTGCGTGCCGACTGTTGTGAAATCTGGACCGACGTCGACGGTGTCTACACCTGTGACCCGCGCCAGGTACCGGACGCGCGTTTACTGAAGAGCATGTCTTATCAGGAAGCGATGGAGCTTTCCTACTTCGGCGCCAAAGTTCTTCACCCTCGCACCATTGCCCCTATCGCCCAGTTCCAGATCCCTTGCCTGATTAAAAATACCGGTAATCCTCAAGCACCCGGTACGCTTATCGGCGCCAGCAGCGACGATGATTCATTGCCAGTGAAGGGGATCTCTAACCTCAATAACATGGCGATGTTTAACGTCTCTGGTCCTGGCATGAAGGGCATGGTTGGCATGGCGGCGCGCGTGTTTGCGACCATGTCTCGCGCGGGGATCTCGGTGGTGCTGATTACCCAATCTTCTTCCGAATACAGCATCAGCTTCTGCGTGCCGCAGAGCGACTGCGCGCGGGCGAAGAAGGCGATGGAAGATGAGTTCTATCTGGAGCTGAAAGAAGAGCTGCTGGAACCGCTGGCCATCATGGAGCGTTTGGCGATCATCTCCGTCGTCGGCGACGGTATGCGTACGCTGCGCGGCATCTCGGCAAAATTCTTTGCCGCACTGGCTCGCGCCAATATCAATATCGTAGCGATTGCTCAGGGCTCGTCCGAGCGTTCTATCTCGGTTGTGGTGAATAACGACGATGCGACCACCGGCGTGCGCGTGACTCATCAGATGCTGTTTAACACCGACCAGGTGATTGAAGTGTTCCTGGTGGGCGTGGGTGGCGTCGGTGGCGCGCTGCTGGAGCAGATCAAACGCCAGCAGGCGTGGCTGAAGAAAAAACATATCGACCTGCGCGTGTGCGGCGTGGCGAACTCCCGTGCACTGCTCACCAGCGTACATGGCCTGAATCTTGAAAACTGGGAAGCCGAGCTGGCGGAAGCCAAAGAGCCGTTCAACCTTGGCCGTCTGATTCGCCTGGTGAAAGAGTATCACCTGCTGAACCCGGTTATTGTCGACTGTACCTCAAGCCAGGCGGTGGCGGATCAATACGCTGACTTCCTGCGCGAAGGGTTCCACGTGGTGACGCCGAATAAAAAGGCCAACACCTCGTCGATGGATTACTACCATCAGCTGCGTCATGCTGCCGGGCTTTCACGCCGTAAATTCCTCTACGACACCAACGTCGGTGCAGGCCTGCCGGTCATTGAAAACCTGCAAAACCTGCTGAACGCGGGTGACGAACTGCAGCACTTCTCCGGGATCCTTTCTGGTTCACTGTCGTTTATTTTCGGCAAGCTGGATGAAGGCATGAGTCTGTCCGAAGCCACAGCGATGGCGCGCGGAATGGGTTATACCGAACCGGACCCACGTGACGATCTGTCCGGGATGGACGTGGCACGCAAGCTGCTGATTCTGGCGCGTGAAACTGGGCGTCATCTTGAACTCAGTGATATTGTGGTTGAATCCGTACTGCCAGAGAGCTTTGATGCTTCGGGCGATGCCGAAAGCTTTATGGCGCGTCTGCCGCAGCTGGACGATGAATATTCCGCTCGCGTGGCGAAAGCGCGTGATGAAGGCAAAGTGCTGCGCTATGTTGGCAACATCGAAGAAGACGGCGTTTGCCGGGTGAAAGTGGCCGCCGTAGACGGCAACGACCCGCTGTATAAAATCAAAAATGGCGAGAACGCGCTGGCGTTCTACAGCCGCTACTATCAACCGCTTCCGCTGGTGCTGCGCGGCTATGGCGCAGGCAACGATGTGACGGCAGCAGGGGTATTTGCTGACCTTCTGCGTACGCTGTCATGGAAGTTAGGAGTTTAACATGGTTAAGGTTTATGCCCCGGCTTCCAGTGCCAATATGAGCGTCGGGTTTGATGTACTGGGTGCCGCTGTGACGCCGATTGACGGCAGTCTGCTGGGCGATAACGTATCGGTTGAGGCGGCAGACCGCTTCAGCCTGCAAAATCTGGGGCGCTTTGCGGATAAACTGCCGAGCGACCCGCATGAAAACATCGTCTATCAATGCTGGGAACGCTACTGCCAGGAAATTGGCAAGAGCGTGCCGGTGGCGATGACGCTGGAAAAAAATATGCCGATCGGCTCGGGTCTGGGTTCCAGCGCCTGTTCCGTGGTCGCCGCGCTGGTGGCGATGAACGAATTCTGCGGTAAGCCGCTGGATGAAACCCGCATGCTGGCGCTGATGGGCGAGCTGGAAGGGCGTATCTCCGGCAGCGTGCACTACGATAACGTTGCACCGTGCTATCTGGGCGGTATGCAACTGATGATTGAAGAGAACGACATCATCAGCCAGCAGGTACCGTGCTTCGATGATTGGCTTTGGGTGTTGGCCTATCCGGGTATTAAAGTCTCGACGGCGGAAGCGCGGGCCATTTTGCCTGCTCAGTATCGTCGTCAGGACTGTATTGCGCATGGCCGCCATCTGGCAGGCTTTATTCACGCCTGCTACTCCCGTCAGCCTCAACTGGCGGCGAAACTGATGAAAGACGTGATTGCTGAGCCGTACCGTACCAAACTGCTGCCGGGCTTTAACGAAGCGCGTCAGGCGGTTGCCGGTATTGGCGCTATTTCCTGCGGTATCTCCGGTTCCGGGCCAACGCTGTTTGCCCTGTGCGATAAAACCGAGACGGCGCAGCGCGTGGCGGACTGGCTCGGTCAGCATTATCTGCAGAATCAAGAAGGCTTCGTTCATATTTGCCGGCTGGACACAGCGGGCGCACGAGTAGTGGGATAACCGATGAAACTCTATAACTTAAAAGATCACAATGAGCAGGTCAGCTTTGCGCAGGCTGTGACTCAAGGGCTTGGCAAACACCAGGGGCTGTTCTTCCCGCATGATCTGCCGGAATTCAACCTGACCGACATTGATGACCTGCTGACCCAGGACTTCGTCACCCGTAGCGCGAAGATCCTCTCCGCGTTCATCGGCGATGAAATCCCACAGGCCGAGCTGGCTGCGCGTATCGGGAAAGCGTTCACCTTCCCGGCACCTGTAAACCAGGTACAGGAAGACGTAGGCTGCCTGGAGCTGTTCCACGGTCCGACTCTGGCGTTTAAAGACTTCGGCGGCCGCTTTATGGCGCAGATGTTGACCCTTATCGCGGGCGACAAGCCGGTGACCATCCTGACCGCCACCTCAGGTGATACCGGCGCGGCCGTGGCACACGCTTTCTACGGCTTGCCGAACGTTAAAGTGGTTATCCTGTATCCGCGCGGCAAAATCAGCCCATTGCAGGAAAAACTGTTCTGTACCCTGGGTGGCAACATTGAAACCGTCGCCATTGACGGTGACTTCGATGCCTGTCAGGCACTGGTTAAACAGGCCTTCGATGACGAAGAGCTGAAAGCCGCGCTGGGTCTGAACTCCGCCAACTCCATCAACATCAGCCGTCTACTGGCGCAGATTTGTTACTACTTCGAAGCGGTGGCGCAGCTGCCGCAGGAAGCGCGCAACCAGCTGGTGGTTTCCGTTCCAAGCGGCAACTTTGGTGACCTTACCGCAGGCCTGCTGGCAAAGTCGCTGGGCCTGCCGGTGAAGCGCTTTATTGCGGCGACCAACGCCAACGACACCGTGCCACGCTTCCTGCAGGACGGCAAATGGGCACCGAAGGCCACTCAGGCCACGCTGTCGAACGCCATGGACGTGAGCCAACCGAACAACTGGCCGCGCGTAGAAGAGCTCTTCCGTCGCAAAATCTGGCGTCTGAACGAGCTGGGCTATGCGGCGGTAGATGATGAAACCACCAAAGCGACCATGCGCGAATTGCAGGGGCTGGGCTACACCTCTGAGCCGCATGCGGCCATCGCCTATCGCGCACTGCGTGACCAGCTACAGCCTGGCGAGTACGGCCTGTTCCTTGGCACCGCGCATCCGGCGAAGTTTAAAGAGAGCGTTGAAGAGATTCTGGGTGAAACGCTGCCGCTGCCAAAAGCGCTGGCGGACCGCGCCGACCTGCCGCTGTTATCGCATAATCTGCCGGCTGACTATGCAGAATTGCGTAAGCTGATGATGAGCAAGGCGTAATGTCTCCGTTTCCCCTTTCTAAGCGAAGGGGGAAATAGGGAGAAATTATGCAGAGATGTGGTAGGGAAAAAGGAGAAATTCCCAATAAATGCGGGCGTTCAGAATATAGGATTGCGGAGAATAACAAGCTGGTATTTACCACAGTAATCTTTATTCATTAGCCATATTGGCGAATGATGAATAAAGGAGTTACCTATGTTAAAACCTGCGATGTTAGCACTGGCAATGCTATTGGCAGCTCCGGTTATGACACAGGCCGCAGAGATTACGCTGCTGCCTGCTGTGACGCTGCAAATTGGCGACCAGGATAATCACGGCAACTATTGGGATGGCGGACACTGGCGTGACCATAGCTGGTGGAAGGATCACTATGAATGGCGCGACAACCGCTGGCATGCTCACACGCCACCGCCGCCACACTATGATAACCGCGGTCACGACGATCATCACGGCGATCGCCATGACGGTTGGGATCACAACGATCGTGGGCATGGCGACGATCGCGGTCACGGGGACGATCATCGCCCGCCACCGCAGAATAACCATCACTAACCTGTAGCCCGGCCGAGCGAAGCAACGCCGGGTTTTTTTATATCGCAGCAGTCCCGGCGTCGCTACGCTTGGCCGGGCTACTTGATTACTGTTCGTGGCGTTTGAAGACCAGTTCTTCGGCGCTCGAGTTTTCCGCATCGAAGAAATACCCTTCGCTATCGAACCCGGTCAGCTGCTCCGGCTTGCTAAGACGGTTTTCAATGATGTATCGGCTCATCAGCCCGCGCGCTTTTTTGGCGTAGAAGCTGATGACCTTGAATTTGCCATTCTTCTCGTCGAGGAATACCGGCTTAATAATGCGGCCTGCAAGCGCCTTCGGTTTCACCGAGCGGAAGTATTCGTCCGAGGCCAGATTAATCACCACGTCGTCGCCCTGTGCTTCCAGTGCCGCGTTCAGCGTGTTGGTGATTTCATCGCCCCAGAACTGGTAGAGATCTTTGCCGCGTGGGTTTTCGAGGCGAATGCCCATTTCCAGACGATAAGGCTGCATCAGATCCAGCGGGCGCAGTACGCCGTACAGGCCTGAGAGCATCCGCAGGTGCTGCTGCGCAAAATCGAAGTCCGCCTCGCTGAAGGTTTCCGCCTGCAGCCCGGTATAGACATCGCCCTTAAACGCCAGAATGGCCTGACGCGCGTTATCGGGCGTGAAGTCCGGATGCCAATCGTGGAAGCGCGTCGCGTTGAGGTCAGCGAGTTTGTCGCTAATGCCCATCAGCGCCTTTATCTGCGGTGCGGAGAGCTTACGCGCTTCGCGGATAAGCTGCTGGGAGTGCTCCAGCAGCGCGGGCTGGGTAAAGCGTTTGGTGGTCAGCTCGCTTTGGTAATCGAGCGTTTTGGCCGGGGAAATCAGAATCAGCATATCCAGTCCTTGCAGAAAATTTCACTCAACTTTAACAAAAAAACGGCGCAAAGCGATCGATTGCTGTCATTGGCGCGGGGGTTGATCCCAACTCTCCGGTGCCAGCTGCTGAGCGATTTCCGGGTAATAATCGGGGTCAAATATCGGCGTGACGCCGAGCTTACGCTGGCGTAGATAGTCCAGCGCGATAATGCGCACCACCGGTGAGAGCAACAGAATCGCCGTCAGGTTGGTGATGGCCATCAGCGCCATAATCACATCCGCCATTTGCCAGACCACCGGCAGACTCAGCAGGCTGCCCAACACCACCATCGATAGCGTTGCGATGCGCAGCAGCCAGATTGCCCATGGTTTATCCCAGCGTAAAAAGATCAGGTTGTTCTCGGCGTAGATGTAGTTTGCCACGATGGAAGTAAAGGCGAACAACATCATCACCACGGCGACAAAGCTGGCACCCCATTCGCCAACTAGCACGCTCATGGCGTGCTGGATGAGCTGAATACCGTCATAGCTGGTGGTTTTGGTGCCATGACCGGCCAGCAGGACCACCATGGCGCTGGCGCTACAGATAACGATGGTATCAATCAGCACGCCAATCATCTGCACAATCCCTTGTGCCGCCGGATGAGGTGGAAATGATGCGGCGGCTGCGGCGGCATTCGGCGTTGAGCCCATACCGGCTTCGTTAGAGAACATGCTGCGCTGAAAGCCGCTGGTGATGGCCTGGCTCACGGTGTAGCCAGCCGCGCCAGCCGCTGCTTCCTGCCAGCCAAAAGCGCTGCGGATAATCAGATTGATAATGGAAGGTAGCTCAACAATGTGCCACAGGGTAATCAGCAGGCTCGTCAGCACCCACAGAGTCGCCATAAAGGGCACCAGCCACTGGCTCAGCCGTGCAACCCCTTTCAGGCCACGCATAATCACCAGCAACGTGAGAAGCGCCATGACAACGCCGGTCACGCCGCCGGACACGTTGAAAGCATACTGCAGCGCATGCGCCGTGGAGTTGGCCTGGACGGTATTAAATATTAACCCATAGGCCGCCAGCAGGAGGAGCGAGAAGAGCACACCCATCCAGCGCATTCCCAGCCCTCGAGACATATACCACGCTGGGCCGCCGCGAAACTGACCTTTGTCATCGCGCTCTTTGTAGAGCTGGGCAAGCGAGCACTCCGCAAAGCTGCTGGCCATACCGATGATGGCCGCAATCCACATCCAGAACACTGCGCCGGAGCCGCCAACGGTTATCGCCAGCGCGACGCCTGCCAGGTTGCCGCTGCCGACACGAGCCGCGAGACTGATACAGAGTACCTGGAAAGAGGTGAGTCCACCTGCGCGCGGTGTCAGGCTTCTTTTCAGACTTTTGCTAAACTGACGGATGTAGCGAAACTGGATGTAGCCGGTTCTCCAGGTGAACCAGATGCCGCACCCGAGGAGCAGGTAAATCATTACCGACCCCCACAGTATCTCGCTAATAAAAGACAGGAAATCAGGCATTAAACGTCCTCTTGTCTATGCCGAAATTGGTGGCTGTTTACGGGAAGAACACGTTCCTTCGCACGATTCGATTCAGCCAATGTAAGCGTTACCAATTTTTGGGCGAAGAATCTCAACCCGTAAAGTTTGATGCTTCAGTTTATCATACTCTGCGGTCTGGTGATGTCGGCGGTTGCGCTGAGGTCGGGGCGTGATATTATCGAGGCAGACCGGTTACATCCCCCTAACAGCTGTTTAAAGAGAAACACTATCATGACGGATAAATTGACATCTCTGCGTCAGTACACAACCGTAGTGGCTGACACCGGAGACATCGCAGCAATGAAGCTGTATCAGCCTCAGGATGCGACAACCAACCCTTCCCTGATTCTGGGCGCCGCACAGATCCCTGAATACCGCAAACTGATTGACGATGCGGTTGAGTGGGCGCGTAGCCAGAGCAGCGACCGTGCTCAGCAGGTTGTAGATGCAACGGACAAACTGGCCGTAAATATCGGTCTGGAAATTCTGAAACTGGTCCCGGGCCGTATCTCTACTGAAGTTGATGCGCGTCTTTCTTACGACACCGATGCGTCCATCGCGAAAGCGAAACGTCTGATCAAGATGTATAACGATGCTGGTATCAGCAACGATCGTATCCTGATCAAACTGGCTTCTACCTGGCAGGGTATCCGCGCGGCGGAGCAGCTGGAAAAAGAAGGCATCAACTGTAACCTGACGCTGCTGTTCTCCTTCGCTCAGGCTCGTGCTTGTGCTGAAGCTGGCGTGTTCCTGATCTCCCCGTTCGTGGGCCGTATTCTGGATTGGTACAAAGCCAATACCGATAAGAAAGAGTACGCACCAGCGGAAGATCCAGGCGTGGTTTCCGTTAGCGAAATCTACCAGTACTACAAACAGCACGGTTACGAAACCGTCGTTATGGGCGCAAGCTTCCGTAACATCGGCGAGATCCTGGAACTGGCTGGCTGTGACCGCCTGACCATCGCTCCTGCGCTGCTCAAAGAGCTGGCAGAAAGCGAAGGTGCTCTGGAGCGTAAACTCTCCTACACCGGCGAAGTGAAAGCGCGCCCAAGCCGCATCACTGAGTCCGAGTTCCTGTGGCAGCACAACCAGGATCCGATGGCGGTAGATAAACTGGCGGAAGGTATCCGTAAGTTTGCAATCGACCAGGAAAAACTGGAAAAAATGATCGGCGACCTGCTGTAATTCAGCCTGTCTGTCTGACAACAGCCCGCTTCTCTAAAGAGAGCGGGCTGTTTTTTTATTAGTGTTGAAGGGCGGTGAGTTCTTCTGCGCTTACGCCGGTCATGTCGATAATATCGGCCGCTGGAATCCCTTTTTCGAGCATTGCCCGCGCAATTTTACGTGACGTTTCGCGCTCTCCGGTCTGGATACTTTGCTGTAGACCCTGTTGTATCCCTTCGATGCGTCCTTCCTGCTTTAGCTGCTCTGCTAATGTCATGAGTTCGTCTCCATACTGTGGTGCGTGTTGCGCCATTTCGTACAGCAATGTGCGGGCATCCTGTGCTTCTCCCGCCTGAAGCATGTAGTTTACCAGCGCAATGACCTGTTGTCCGCTGATGTGGTTTCGGGTTAATAACCCGGCAAGTTTGTCGAGAAATAGTGTGAGGTCGCGCTGACGGATAACCCGTTTGGGGTCTTAGTATTGCCACCCATTCGCGTGTATTATTCTGCTTAACGCTACGGTTTTAACGGAATAATCATGAACACTTTACGCATTGGCTTAGTTTCTATCTCTGACCGCGCTTCCAGCGGCGTTTATCAGGACAAAGGCATTCCAGCACTGGAAGAGTGGCTGGCGTCCGCGCTGACGACCCCTTTTAAAGTGGAAACTCGCCTGATCCCTGATGAGCAAACCATCATTGAGCAAACCCTGTGTGAGCTGGTGGATGAGATGAGCTGCCATCTGGTGCTGACCACCGGCGGTACTGGCCCGGCGCGGCGCGATGTTACCCCTGACGCGACGCTGGCGATTGCCGACCGCGTGATGCCGGGCTTTGGTGAGCAGATGCGCCAGGTGAGCCTGCACTTTGTTCCAACCGCGATTCTTTCCCGTCAGGTAGGCGTGATTCGCAAGCAGGCGCTGATCCTCAACCTGCCGGGCCAGCCAAAAGCGATTCAGGAGACGCTGGAAGGGGTGAAAGACGCTGACGGTAAGGTGCTGGTGAACGGTATCTTTGCAAGTGTACCGTATTGTGTACAGTTGCTGGAAGGGCCTTATATTGAGACGAACAGCGATGTCGTAGCAGCATTTCGCCCTAAGAGCGCACGACGCGAGACTTTATCCTGAATGTGATGCTTTTCTGACATAACCTATCATTCCTCTGGAGTGCGATAGGGTTTACGGTATAGTCATTTTTGCTTTACACAAATCGTAAACTTATATCAACAGCTTCACTTTGCGAATGGTTTGTTATGTCACATTACACGCGACCTCTGAATCGACAAGATTATAAAACGCTGACGCTGGCGGCCTTAGGTGGCGCGCTGGAGTTTTATGATTTCATCATTTTCGTCTTCTTCGCCGCCGTCGTTGGAGAGCTTTTCTTCCCAGCCGACATCCCTGAGTGGCTGCGCCAGGTGCAGACTTTTGGCATCTTTGCCGCAGGCTACCTGGCTCGCCCGCTGGGTGGCATCATCATGGCGCATTTCGGCGATCTGGTCGGGCGCAAAAAGATGTTTACCCTTAGCATTTTGCTGATGGCGGTGCCGACGCTGGCGATTGGCCTGCTGCCAACCTTTGCCACCGCAGGGCTGGCCGCACCGCTGCTGCTGCTGTTGATGCGTATTTTGCAGGGCGCGGCAATCGGTGGGGAAGTGCCGGGGGCGTGGGTATTTGTCGCAGAACATGTGCCCGCACGTCGCATCGGTATTGCCTGTGGCACGCTGACGGCCGGGCTGACGGTCGGGATCCTGCTGGGCTCGGTGGTGGCAACGCTGATTAACACCCAGCTCTCCGCGCAGGCCATTCATGACGGCGGCTGGCGTATTCCGTTCCTGCTGGGCGGTATTTTCGGCCTGGTGGCGATGTACCTGCGCCGCTGGTTGCAGGAAACGCCTATCTTCCTTGAGATGCAGCAGCGTAAAGCGCTGGCGCAAGAGCTGCCGATTAAATCCGTTGTCCTCAAGCACAAGCAGGCTGTGGTGGTCTCGATGCTGCTGACCTGGCTGCTGTCGGCGGGCATCGTGGTGGTTATTCTGATGTCGCCGGTCTGGCTGCAAAAGCAGTATGGTTTTGCCCCCGCGCTGACCTTACAGGCCAATAGCGTGGCGACGATTATGCTCTGCGTTGGCTGCATGCTGGCAGGGTTGATTGTTGACCGCGTCGGAGCCAGCAAAACCTTTATCGTTGGCAGCATCCTGCTCGCCTGCTCAAGCTGGTTCTTCTATCATCTTGCGGGAACGCATCCTGAACAGCTGTTCCTGCTCTACGGGCTGGTTGGGCTTTGCGTGGGCGTGGTCGGGGCGGTACCGTACGTGATGGTGCGCGCCTTCCCGGCGGAAGTGCGTTTTACCGGGATTTCCTTCTCCTACAACGTCTCCTACGCCATCTTCGGTGGCCTGACGCCGATTGCCGTCACCATGCTGATGGGCGTATCGCCGATGGCTCCGGCCTGGTACGTACTGGCGTTGTCGTTGATGGGTCTTGGGCTTGGCATCTGGCTGCGTAAAGAGATTCCTGCTGCAAGCCGTAGCCCGGCCGAGGCGTAAACCAACGCCGGGGTCACGCGACGCCAACGCCGGCGTCGCGTGCGCTAGCGAATAATTGTCACGTCTTTAAACGTAAACCGTTTTTTCTGCCCCGCCTCCTGATAGCCGATACGAATAAAGACACGCAAATCTTCCAGCCAGGCGTAATCGCTGCTCATGGCTCTGCCATCGCCTCGATCATCGGTGCAGATAAGCTCAATATAACGTCCCTTGAAGGCCTCGTTCAGCGTTGAGGCATCGCGCCACGGGCCCTCTACGCGACAATCCTGGCTTTTGGATTTGCTGTTCTCCGGGTTGGCGTCATCTCGCAGCACGGCATGCCAGCGGTACGGCTGGCCTACCTTCGGCATCGCGCTAAAGTTGGTTTCCAGCTTCTGGGCGATAAGCGGGCTGTTTTTCATCGAATCCCACTGCTTCAGGTCGACGATATTGAATAACCGATGGTACTGGCTGTAGAAGGTCACCCCTTTGAGCACCAGCGTGTCGAGCATTAAGGTGCTGCCGTCTGGCAGCCTGTCGATGCGAGTCTTACCGTTGATATCGGCATCGCCTGGCCACACCGGCGTAAAGGTGAGGCGGGAAAACGTCGGTGCATTACTGCCGTTATTCAATATCCCCTTCACGGTCTTGCTCACCGTTTCCGGCAGCGGGTAGCGGGCTAAGACGCTCGGATCGTTGTGCTCGAAATCGGGGATTGCCAGCGGGGCATCGGCCTCGGTTTTCTGTCGGGCAACCAATGCGCCGCTGCCGGTAAACTGGTTGAGATCCTGTAAGGCGCACAGTTTTGTCATCGGCGCGATAAGCGAAGAGGGGAGCGACGAGAAAGCCGTCTCTGCCGGGATAGCGTTGTCGGTAACGACGGCGGAATTCAGCGAGAATGTGCGCTCAACGCGTGCCTGTTGGTTATCACAATTAACCTGCATTTGGCTGATTTTAAAGTCATAGGGGGCATCGTATTGCTTTTCGCGATGGATCTGCGCGTAATCCGTGCCGATGCGCAGGTTAAGCATATTGTCCTGACGATGACTGTTACTGAGGTCGATAAACGGCTGGTCGCCGTGCTTATCCGCCGCGGCGAGCCCTACCCAGCGAGGCTTTGCGACGTTCTGCTTGCAGACGTTCAGCGCCGGATCGGTACTCATCAGGCTATCGGCGTCGGGCTCGAAAGGCACACTGGGAATATAGCGGGCGAACGAGTTACCGGCGTAGGCGCGGATATGACTTCCGGTCAGGGTGTGCAAATTCATATACAGCAGCGTTTTTGTCTGGGTCTGGCAATCAACGTTCAGCCAAAGATTATTTTGCGATCCCTCTGACATCGTAATGCGATAAACGGTATTGATGCTGTCACCGACGCGTACGGTGTTTGCCTTGTCCCAATCAACGCTTCTGACTTCAGGCGTCGACAGCGCATGGGCGCTAGCAGACAGCAGGACTCCACTGGCCAGAATCAGGGGGGAAACAGAGGCGAGGCGCATCATCAATAATCCTTTTTATCATTAGAAGTTATTGAAAATAGCGCAAATAGTGAGGAAACGATAACCCCAGGATCGGTAGTTTGCAGATAAAAAAAACGCCGGACAGACCGGCGCTTTTCAGGATGACGCGAGGATTAGTGCTTTTCACCAATCGGCAGTACGGTGCGACCGAACTGCTCGTTCAGCACTTCACCCATTGCCAGGTAAATGGCGCTTGCGCCACAGATCAGGCCAATCCAGCCAGCAACGTGGATAATCGCTTCGTTGCCGTTGATGTTGCCAATTGCCAGCAGGGCGAACAGAACCGTCAGGCTCAGGAACACGAACTGCAGCATGCGTGCGGCTTTCAGCGTACCGAAGAACATGAACAGCGTGAACACGCCCCACAGGCCCAGGTAGGCGCCGAGGAACTGCGCGTTAGGCGCGTCGGACAGACCCATCTTCGGCAGCAGCAGAATGGCAACCAGCGTCAGCCAGAAAGAGCCGTAAGAGGTGAATGCGGTCAGACCGAAAGTATTCCCTTTTTTGTATTCCAGCAGGCCCGCGAAAATCTGCGCGATACCGCCGTAAAAAATACCCATTGCGAGAATAATACCGTCGAAAGCAAAGAAACCCGCATTATGCAGGTTTAACAGAATGGTGGTCATGCCGAAGCCCATCAGGCCCAGCGGTGCCGGGTTAGCCAACTTAGTGTTGCCCATAATTCCTCAAATCATCATTGAATGGTGAAGTTCTTTCCCCATATACGGGGGCGCGGCATGATAATCATGGGCAAACCGGCTGTCTATGATCTGAACGGGGGAAAATGAAATATTTTCTCCCGCAGAGGTCGATTAACCGGCGCGTTGCAGAGCAGCTTTAGCAATAACTCGACGCAGGCAGGCGATACGCAATACCGCTGGAATCGTGACACGATAAGCGCTTCCGCTGACGGCCTTCACGCCGTTTACCGCAGCACCCACCGGGCCGCCAAGACCTGCGCCGCGCATCAGGCCGTGACCAATCACGCTGACGGCCGCATGTTTGTGCAGGATATGACTCAGCTGTTCACCCAACAGATGTTCAATACCGTGATCCAGACGATGATGGTCGATAAGGTGCGAAAGCAGAGCTTCGAGCTCCATGACCTTTAGCTCAACGGCAGCATGAAAACGTGCTTTCTGCTCATCGTTCATGCGCTTCCAGGCGTTGCGAACAAACTGTTCCAGCAGTAGTTTTTCGATGGCTGGCGTCGGCATGGCTTTGTCGGTTTTAAGGCCCAGGCGTTTGGCCACATCGCGCAGAATTTCGCGGTACAGCTTGCCGTGACCGCGAATTTGGTTGGCGATACTGTCGCCGCCAAAGTGCTGGAATTCACCGGCAATCAGCTGCCAGTTGCGACGATGCTGCTCCGGATGCCCGTCCATCGACATATAGAGTTCGTTATGCAGCAGGGTGCTGGACAGGCGACGTTTACCTTTTTCATTGTGCGTCAGCAGCTGTGCAAGATTAGCCAACTGCTCTTCACTGCAGTGCTGAAGAAAAACGAGGTCTTCGTCATTCAGGTATGAAACTTTCATTGAGGTTATCGCTTCGCAGGGGGGGTTAGTCGTCGCCGATGATTTTTAAAGAGGCCATATCGGAAGAGTTCACGGTATGCCCAGAAAAGGTGATTTTGGCGACGCAGCGTTTATTGTCGTTATCGCTGTTGATATTGATCCAATCGGTCGTGCTTCCTTCTTTCAGGGAGGAAGGCACATTCAGGCTCTGGCTGCTGCTGCGTGCGGCTTTGAAGTAGACGGATGCGCCGCTGAGTTCGGCATCACCGCGATCCACGGTCAGCTTGATGCGCTTGACGACACGGCAAACCGGCAGCTTGAGCGTCAGATCGTTGGTTTCATTACGGGGTAAAGCAATGACGCCCAGCGTTTTATGATCGTTCGCGTAGGCGGAAGAGGCCAGCATCAGGCCGAAAGCCAGGCTCGCAGAGACGTTTAATAATGTTTTCATTTTATTCCTTACCGGATTGACCCTTTGACAACATCAAAGGCAAAGACGGATTTTATCCATCTCCGATATGGCTTTCTGCGCTTAATAATTTCAACTTATGACAATAATTCGCTGAATATATTGATGTTTTTATATATCTAACTTGAATGATTTGAATGCGAAAACGGGAAATGCGCTCGGGCGAAAACCGCACTAAATGAAAAAATTTTACTTCTGCCCCTTGATGGATGACGTTGCGACCCCATCTTGTAGTCAACCGCAGTGAGTGAGTCTGAAAAAAAACGATTCAGGGCAGTTGAAACCGAAGGTTTCGCCCTTATTACAGATTCACAACCACATGTTGACTGAATTTTTAGTGGAGACGTTTAGATGGGTAAAATTATTGGTATCGACCTGGGTACTACCAACTCTTGTGTAGCGATTATGGATGGCACTACCGCTCGCGTTCTGGAGAACGCCGAAGGCGACCGCACCACGCCTTCTATCATTGCTTATACCCAGGATGGTGAAACTCTGGTTGGTCAGCCGGCTAAACGTCAGGCAGTGACAAACCCGCAAAACACCCTGTTTGCGATTAAACGCCTGATCGGCCGCCGCTTCCAGGACGAAGAAGTTCAGCGTGACGTTTCTATCATGCCTTACAAAATTGTTGCCGCAGACAATGGCGACGCATGGCTTGATGTGAAAGGCACCAAAACTGCACCACCGCAGATCTCTGCTGAAGTGCTGAAGAAAATGAAGAAAACCGCTGAAGATTACCTGGGTGAGCCGGTAACTGAAGCTGTTATCACCGTACCTGCATACTTCAACGATGCTCAGCGTCAGGCTACTAAAGATGCTGGCCGTATCGCAGGTCTGGAAGTCAAACGTATCATCAACGAACCAACCGCCGCTGCACTGGCTTACGGTCTGGATAAAGAAGTCGGCAACCGTACTATCGCGGTATACGACCTCGGTGGTGGTACCTTCGATATTTCCGTTATCGAAATCGACGAAGTTGATGGCGAAAAAACCTTTGAAGTTCTGGCAACCAACGGTGATACCCACCTGGGTGGTGAAGACTTCGATACTCGTTTGATCAACTACCTCGTTGACGAGTTTAAGAAAGATCAGGGCATCGACCTGCGTAACGACCCGCTGGCGATGCAGCGCCTGAAAGAAGCCGCTGAGAAAGCGAAGATTGAACTGTCTTCCGCTCAGCAGACCGACGTGAACCTGCCGTACATCACCGCAGACGCGACCGGTCCTAAACACATGAACATCAAAGTGACCCGTGCGAAACTGGAAAGCCTGGTAGAAGACCTGGTTAACCGTTCCATCGAGCCGCTGAAAGTTGCGCTGCAGGATGCTGGCCTGTCCGTATCCGATATCCAGGACGTTATCCTGGTCGGTGGTCAGACTCGTATGCCAATGGTGCAGAAGAAAGTTGCTGAGTTCTTCGGTAAAGAACCGCGTAAAGACGTTAACCCGGACGAAGCTGTTGCTATCGGTGCAGCGGTTCAGGGCGGCGTTCTGACCGGTGAAGTAAAAGACGTGCTGCTGCTGGACGTTACCCCGCTGTCTCTGGGTATCGAAACCATGGGCGGTGTGATGACTGCGCTCATCAACAAAAACACCACCATCCCAACTAAGCACAGCCAGGTGTTCTCTACCGCTGAAGACAACCAGTCTGCGGTAACCATCCACGTGATTCAGGGTGAGCGTAAACGTGCATCCGATAACAAATCACTGGGTCAGTTCAACCTGGACGGTATCAGCCCAGCACCGCGCGGCATGCCGCAGATCGAAGTCACCTTCGATATCGATGCTGATGGTATCCTGCACGTTTCCGCGAAAGACAAAAACAGCGGTAAAGAGCAGAAGATCACCATTAAGGCTTCTTCCGGTCTGAATGAAGAAGAAATTCAGAAAATGGTTCGTGAAGCCGAAGCTAACGCCGAAGCTGACCGTAAGTTTGAAGAGCTGGTTCAGACCCGTAACCAGGGCGACCATCTGCTGCACAGCACCCGTAAGCAGGTTGAAGAAGCAGGCGAACAGCTGCCAGCTGACGACAAAACTGCCATCGAGTCTGCGCTGACCGCACTGGAAGCGTCTCTGAAAGGCGAAGATAAAGCGGACATCGAAGCGAAAATGCAGGCGCTGGCGCAGGTTTCCCAGAAACTGATGGAAATCGCTCAGCAGCAGCACGCACAGCAGCAGGCGGGTGCCGCAGGCGCTGACGCTTCCGCGAACAATGCGAAAGACGACGACGTTGTTGACGCTGAGTTCGAAGAAGTGAAAGACAAAAAATAATCGCCCTGATGCAGGGTAATTAATCAGCACGGGCGAAGAGGGTTTCCTCTCCGCCCGTGCTCGCATGTTAAGGGGCTGAAAAAAACCAATGGCAAAGCAAGACTATTACGAGATTTTGGGCGTTTCCAAAACAGCGGAAGAGCGTGAAATCAAAAAGGCGTACAAGCGCCTGGCCATGAAATTCCACCCGGACCGCAACCAGGGTGATAAAGAGGCCGAAGCCAAGTTTAAAGAGATCAAAGAAGCGTACGAAGTCCTGACCGACGCGCAGAAACGTGCGGCCTACGATCAGTACGGTCATGCAGCCTTTGAACAGGGCGGCATGGGCGGCGGTGCCGGTGGTTTTGGCGGCGGCGCGGACTTCAGCGATATCTTTGGTGACGTATTCGGCGATATTTTTGGCGGCGGTCGCGGTCGTCAGCGCGCGTCCCGTGGCGCAGACCTGCGCTACAACATGGATCTGACGCTGGAAGAAGCGGTTCGTGGTGTGACCAAAGAGATCCGCATCCCGACGCTGGAAGAGTGCGACATCTGCCACGGCAGCGGCGCCAAAGCGGGCTCACAGCCACAAACCTGTCCAACCTGTCACGGCTCCGGTCAGGTGCAGATGCGTCAGGGCTTCTTCGCCGTACAGCAGACCTGTCCACACTGTCAGGGCCGCGGTACGCTGATTAAAGATCCGTGCAATAAATGTCACGGCCACGGCCGCGTCGAGAAGACCAAAACCCTGTCCGTTAAAATTCCGGCAGGCGTGGATACCGGCGATCGCATTCGTCTGACCGGCGAAGGCGAAGCGGGCGAGCACGGTGCACCGGCAGGCGACCTGTACGTACAGGTCCAGGTGAAGCAGCACGCCATCTTTGAGCGTGAAGGCAATAACCTGTACTGCGAAGTGCCGATCAACTTCTCTATGGCTGCTCTGGGCGGCGAGATTGAAGTACCGACGCTTGACGGTCGCGTGAAGCTGAAAATTCCAGGCGAAACGCAAACCGGTAAACTGTTCCGCATGCGTGGCAAGGGCGTGAAATCCGTTCGCGGCGGCGTGCAGGGTGATCTGCTTTGCCGCGTGGTGGTAGAAACCCCGGTCGGCCTGAATGAGAAGCAGAAACAGCTGCTGAAAGATCTGCAGGAAAGCTTCGGCGGTCCAACCGGCGAGAACAACAGCCCGCGTTCGAAAAGCTTTTTCGACGGCGTGAAGAAATTCTTTGATGATTTG
>NZ_JMPL01000092.1 GCF_000735365.1 Kluyvera ascorbata ATCC 33433
AGGGAGAGGGCTGGGGTGAGGGTGCAACAAGCACTATCCCCCACATTGATTATGAAGAATAAAAAGGAGCTTTCATGCCGCGTATTTCCCTTTCCTGGGTCGTGGTGCTTGGCCTGCTTTGCGCAATCGGCCCACTGTGTACCGACTTTTACCTCCCGGCGCTGCCGGAAATCACCGACCAGTTGAACGCCACCGGCACCCAGACCCAACTGTCGCTCACCGCCGCGCTTATCGGCCTTGGCCTTGGTCAGCTCTTTTTCGGCCCGCTCAGCGACCGCATCGGCCGCCGCAAGCCGCTGGCTATCTCCCTGCTGCTGTTTATCTTTTCCTCAGCAATGTGCGCCGTCACCTACGATATCCATATGCTGATTGCCTGGCGCTTCCTGCAGGGCTTCGCTGGGGCGGGCGGCTCCGTGCTGTCTCGCTCCATCGCCCGCGACCGCTATCAGGGCACGCAGCTTACGCAGTTTTTCGCCCTGCTGATGACCGTTAACGGCATCGCCCCAGTGCTTTCACCGGTGCTGGGGGGCTATATCATCACCGCCTTCGACTGGCGCATTTTGTTCTGGACGATGGCGGGGATCGGCGCGGTGCTGCTGCTCCTGAGCCTCGTCGTGCTGCATGAAACGCTGCCGCCAAAAAGCGCCAACGCCGCGCAGCAGACCAAAGGCACGCCGGTGCTGAAGAACCGCCGCTTTATGCGCTACTGCCTGATTCAGGCCTTTATGATGGCCGGGCTGTTCTCCTACATCGGTTCGTCGTCGTTCGTCATTCAAAGCGAATATGGCATGAGCGCCATGCAGTTCAGCCTGCTGTTCGGCCTGAATGGCATCGGGCTGATTATCGCCGCGCTGATTTTCTCTCGCCTGGCCCGTCGCGTCCCCGCAGAAACCCTGCTGCGCCGCGGCCTGCTGCTGGCGGTATTCTGCGCGCTGGTGACGCTACTGCTCGCCTGGCAACAGCACGCGGTGCTGGCGCTGGTGGGGCTGTTCTTCACAGTGTCGTTTATGAGCGGCATCAGCACCGTCTCCGGGGCCGAAGCGATGAACGCGGTGGATAGCGCACAGTCGGGCACCGCCTCCGCGCTGATGGGCACGTTGATGTTCGTCTGCGGCGGCATTGCCGCACCACTCGCGGGGCTTGGCGGCGAAACGATGCTCAAGATGAGCCTCGCCATGGCGATCTCCTACGCGCTGGCGCTCTTCTTCGGCCTGCTTAAACCTCGCGACGCACAATAATCCATTTCTGCGGTAATAAAATATTCCAATATTATTACCGCAACTTCCCTTATCTCATCTAAATCACTGCGTATCTCCAACGCGCTAATCGTGATACCCTTCACATGATTGGAATAATTAATTCCTTATACTGCCTGCCACTGAGAATGATGAGGTTTCCTATGAGTATCGACCTGAGCAAACTGCTGACCGAACGCCGCAACGCCAACAGCGCCAACATTGACACCCTCTCTACCGAAGCAATGCTGACGGTGATTAACAACGAAGATCAGCTGGTTGCCCATGCGATCACCCCTTACATTCCGCAAATTGCCCAGCTCGTTGACGCCGTAGCCGACGCCTTCCGCCACGGCGGGCGCCTGATTTACATCGGCGCAGGCACCTCCGGGCGCTTAGGCATCCTCGATGCCAGCGAATGCCCGCCAACCTTTGGCACCCGCCCAGAACAGGTTGTCGGCCTGATTGCCGGCGGCCATACCGCCATTCTGAAAGCCGTAGAAAACGTTGAAGACAACGCGGCGCGCGGCGCAGAAGATTTACAGGCGCTGGGCTTTAACGAACATGATGTGCTGGTCGGCATCGCCGCCAGTGGCCGCACCCCGTACGTGCTCGGCGCAATGGAATACGCCCACCAGCAGAACGCGCTGGTCGCCATTGTGAGCTGCAACCCGCACGGTGAAATGGCGCAGCGCGCGGATATCGCTATCACCCCGGTTGTCGGCCCGGAAGTGGTCACCGGCTCTACCCGTTTGAAAGCTGGCACCGCACAGAAACTGGTGCTGAACATGATTACCACCGGCGCGATGATCCGCAGCGGCAAGGTCTATAGCAACCTGATGGTTGACGTGGAAGCCACTAACGCCAAGCTGATTGAACGTCAGATTTCCATCGTGATGGAAGCCACCGAATGCGATCGCACGACCGCGATGGCAGCGCTGGATGCCTGCGGCCGGCACTGCAAAACCGCCATCGTGATGGTGCTGGCAAACCTGAGCGCCGAAGAAGCGAAGCAATTGCTGGCAGACAACAACGGCTTTATCCGTAAAGCGTTAAAACACTGATTCAACTGACTGGGATACCGTGGAATGGCCAAAATAAATAAAGCGATGATAGCTCGCCTCCTCGACCTGGTTGGCGGCGCGCCGAACGTAGTCCAGGCGGGTAACTGTATGACCCGACTGCGTTTAACCTTACGCAGCGACGTTCACGCCGACGTAACGGCCATCCGCCAGGTTGAAGGCGTGCTGGGCGTCGTCGTCAGCGAGGAGCAGTTCCAGATAATCCTCGGGCCGGGTAAAGCGCAAACCGCCGCCGAGCTGATGAACGAGCTGCTGGAAAACGAACCTGCCGCACGGGGAACCCCCGCCAGCGGCGAGTCACTCGCCGATATCGCCAGCGCCAAAAAGCAGGAGCTAAAGGGCAAACAGACCGGCGGTGTGCAGAAGTTTCTGGCGAAGTTTGCCACCATCTTTACTCCGCTGATTCCGGGCTTTATCGCCGTCGGGCTGCTGCTGGGTTTTGCCACGCTCGCCGAACAGCTTTTCGTGCTGGAGAACGCACACCCCAACGCCACGCTGGTTGGCATCATCAGCTACATGAAAATCTTCAGCAAAGGGATGTTCACCTTCCTGAGTATTTTGATTGGCTATAACGCGCAGAAAGCCTTTGGCGGCTCCGGCGTCAACGGTGCCATCATCGCCGCGCTGTTTATCCTCGGCTATGACCCGAAAGCCACCGTCGGCTTCTACTCCGGCATTACCGATTTCTTCGGCCACGGCATCGACCCGCGCGGCAATATTATCGGCGTACTGATTGCCTCGATTATTGGCGCGTGGGTAGAAAAACGGGTGCGTCGCATCATGCCTGCCAACCTGGACATGATCCTCACCTCGGCGGTGACGCTGCTGATCATGGGCGCGGTCACCTTCGTGGTGATTATGCCTATCGGTGGCTACCTGTTTACCGGGATGTCCTGGCTGTTCCTGCACCTCAACGGTAACCCGTTCGGCTCTGCGGTGCTGGCCGGGTTGTTCCTGCTGGCGGTGATGTTCGGCGTGCATCAGGGCTTTGTGCCTGTCTATTTTGCGCTGATGGAAGCCCAGGGCTTTAACTCACTGTTCACCATTCTGGCGATGGCCGGTGCGGGCCAGGTTGGCGCGGCACTGGCGCTCTATTTCCGCGCGAAGCAAGATTCACTGCTGCGTACGCAGATTAAAGGGGCCATTATTCCCGGCCTGCTCGGCGTGGGCGAACCGCTGATTTACGGCGTCACGCTGCCGCGCATGAAGCCGTTTGTCACCGCCTGTCTCGGCGGCGCCTGCGGGGGCTTCTTTATCGGTCTGGTGGCCTGGCTGGGGCTGCCGGTCGGCCTCAACACCGTCTTTGGTCCATCTGGTCTGGTGGCGCTGCCGCTGATGACCTCGCACAGCGGCATCTACGCCGGGATGGCGGTCTACGCCGCGGGTCTGCTCGTGGCCTACTTCTTCGGCTTCCTGCTCACCTGGCTGTTTGGCAGCAAAAACGTCGACCTCAGCTAACCCTTTTGCCCCCGGCGCACCGCTGGGGGCAAGCCTCTGCCCATGCTATGATGCCCGCCAGAATAAAATCATATGACAGGGTTGGGGAAAAATGGGTGCCACCAGAAAAGGGATGCTGAACGTCTTAGTTGCCGCCATATTGTGGGGAAGTTCAGGCGTTTGTGCGCAGTACATTATGGAACACAGCCAGATGCCGTCGCCGTTTTTGACGATGATTCGCCTGCTCTCCGGTGGCTTTATCCTGCTAACGTTCTCTTTCCTGCACGGCGACGGCATTTTCCGCATTCTGAAAGACCGCAAAGACATTATCAGCCTGCTGCTGTTCTCCCTTGTTGGCGCGATGACCGTTCAGCTCACCTTCCTGCTGGCGATTGAAAAATCCAACGCCGCCACCGCAACGATTTTGCAGTTCCTGTCGCCGACCATTATCGTCGCCTGGTTCGCCATCGTGCGCAAAGCCCGTCCGGGGCGTTTCGTCTTTGCCGCCATTGCAACCTCGCTTATCGGCACGTTCTTACTGGTCACTCACGGCGACCCAACGTCGCTCTCAATTTCCGGTGCCGCGCTGTTCTGGGGTATCGCTTCGGCGTTCGCGGCGGCGTTTTACACCACCTACCCCTCCACGCTGATTGCCCGTTACGGCACGCTGCCGATCGTCGGCTGGAGTATGCTGCTCGGTGGTGCAATGCTACTGCCGTTCTACGCGGGAGATGGCGCGAACGTGGTAATTACCGGCAACCTGCTGCTAGCGTTCTTCTATCTGGTAGTGATTGGCACCTCCCTCACCTTCAGCCTGTACCTGAAAGGCGCGCAGATGATCGGCGGCCCAAAAGCCAGTATCCTCAGCTGCGCCGAACCCCTCAGCAGCGCGCTGCTATCGCTGCTGCTGTTGGGTATCAGCTTCACCCTGCCAGACTGGCTGGGCACGCTGCTGATCCTCTCTTCGGTGGTACTGATTTCACTGGACTCACGCCGCAGAACGAAAACGGCGTAGCACGTAATGCCCGGTAGCACCGCGCTATCGGGCCAAATTTTAGTGCCGCAGTGCCTCCAGTTCGTCAGCCGAAAGCCCGGTGATGAGCTGAACCAGAGCACTATCTATATCGTTTTCCAACATGGTACGGGCAATGCGCTGGGCTTCTTGCTGAATGCCCTGCTGAACCCCCACCTGTAGTCCCGCCAGATGCCCTTCTTCCCGCAGCCTCTCCGCAATCGTCATCATCTTCTCCTTCTGTTCGGGTAAACGCGCTACCGCAGCCTGGAGAAATTCATGAAAGCGCACCGCATCTCCTGACCGCAGCAAATAATTAAACAGCGCTTCCATCTGGCTGTCATTAGCACACCCTGTAACGAGCAGCAGGGCTAGCCTGTCCACTAGCCCCAGCAGATCGCGCTGACGAAAGGTGTTAATGAGCCAGTGCAACGCCATCATTTTGCTGGAAACCGCTACGCAGAATGACGCGCCGGGGAATACGTCTATAGTTAACTAAACGCATTAACATAAGGATATCCGCAATGAAGAAAATCAGTATCGCCATGTCGCTTGCCGCCTCCCTGCTGTTGCCTGCCATCGTGCAGGCCGCACCGCTGGAAGGACTGAAGTTTGAGCAGCAAAAACAGCAGGTGGTAAAAGACGTGAAGCAGAACTGTCCGGCAAGCAGTGGGCTAAGCGATTCGCAGTTTGCTAACCGCGTGCTGGAGTCGAAAGAGAATAAAACTGCGGTGCAGAGCGCCACGCGGGCGCTGGATAAGAACGATCGTTCTGCCTATGAAAAGGCGATTAAAAGCATTCAGTGCCCGACCAAGTAGCACTATAAGCAGGGCTCCCCGGCGTCACTGCGTTCGGCCGGGCTACCGTTGCATTGTGTAGCCCTGGCGTACAGCAGCGACCCCGGGATAATCACCGCCCTTTCAGCGTATCCGCTAGCGACTGCCAGCTAAACGGCTGTAGGCCAGCATAATCCAATCCTAACCCCCGCATCTGCTGCGGTAAATGGCGCTGAACTCGCGCCGTCGACTGGCTCATCAGCCCCTCACCGCCCGCATCGCGCAGCGTTTTTACCACTTCTTCCATCTCTTCACTGCGGCGTATCCCATGTTCCGCCACGCGACTAATCAGGTATCCCGGAAACGCACCGTCCCAGCCGAGAGACGGGAAGCTGGCGTGCAGCGAGGCCAGCACGTCTTCTTCCACGCCGTATTCACGTGCGGCAAACAGGCACTCGGTGGTCAGCGCCTCCAGCCCTTTTATCATCACGCTACGGCACATCTTAATGGCCGACACTTTGCCAACAACCAGACTGCCAAAGCGGGCGTTAAAGCCAAGCTGATTCAGCACATCGGTCACCGACTCCGCCTGCGGTCCGCCGACCAACAGCGGGGTTTTCATCCGCGCGGGAGGTACCGGAGCCATGACCGCCACGTCAACGTAGACGCCGGGGGAAAACGCCTGTGCCGCCTGTCGCTTGGTATCGGGTGCCACCGAGTTAAGGTCGAGAAAATACTGCCCGGCCTGCATCAACGCCGCGCTCTGTTGCGCTACCTCCAGCGCCGACCCTGCGGTGACGGTAGAGAAGACCCACGCCGCGCCGTCCAGCGCCTGCGCAAGAGAGTCCGCCACCTGCACGCCAGCCTGGTCGGCCTTCGCCAGCATCGCTTCACGCTCACCGCCGCCGAGCTTGCTATCCCAGATAACCACCTGATGCTGTGCCGCCAGTTCACTGGCCAGAATGCCGCCCGCTTCACCAAAACCAATAAACGCAATATGTCTCATCATCACTCCTTCGCAGGCCAGATGGCGGCCGGAATTAAGACCTCACCGACAAACAGCAGCCGGGCGGTGCGCAGCAGGCCGCTGCCCGCCAGGCTGCCGTCATCCCGACGCTGTATCGCCACGCTGAACTCGCCGCTTGGATGTTCAACGCTGACCAGCTGTTCACGCCCTTCCCCCACCTTCGCCAGCCCCTGCGTCACCGCGCCTGGTAACAGGCAGGCGCTCGCCACGCTCACCGCGCCGAACACGCCAATCGACGCATGGCAGCGGTGCGGAATAAAGGTCCGGCTGCTGATAGCCCCGCCGCTACGCGGTTCGGCGATCAACGTCATTTTCGGCACGCTGCGTTGGGCGACGTCACCCAGATTCATACGCGGCCCTGCCTGCAAGCGGATGGATTCCAGCCGCAGCTTCAGTTCATCGTCTGCATCGAGCTGCTCCCGGGTTTCATAGCCCGTGCGCCCAACATCGCTGGCACGCAGCAGAATAACCGGCATGCCGTTATCAATGCAGGTGACGTCGATGCCGTCGAAGCGGTCAACCACGCTGCCGGTAGGCAGCAGCGCACCGCAGGTCGAACCGGCGGTATCAAGAAAGTTGAGGATAATAGGGCTGGCGCTGCCCGGTACGCCGTCAATACGCGCGTCGCCGTCGTACTTCACGCCGTCCGACAAGCAGGGGACTTCTGCCACCGCAATCTGCCCGGTGTTGACCATATGCACCCGCACCTGAGTTACCGGTGCGTTAAGCGGCACCAACCCGCGTTCGATAGCAAACGGTCCCACCGCCGCCAGAATATTGCCGCAGTTCTGGCCGTAATCGACCACTGCACGCTCTACGTTGACCTGCGCAAACAGATAATCCACGTCGGCATCCGGGCGCGTTGAGCGCTGGATAATGGCCACTTTGCTGGTCAGCGGGTCGCCGCCGCCGATACCGTCAATCTGGCGGAGATCGGGCGAGCCCATCACCGCCAGCAGCACCGCGTCGCGCTGGTCGGTTGATGCGGGCAGGTCTGATGCCAGAAAACAGGCCGCCTTTGAGGTTCCGCCCCGCATCCACAGGCAGGGGATTCTGCGTTGCGCCATATCAGTCCCTCACGTCCTCGGCCGAATCAAAATAGCGCAGCCCTTTCTCCGCAAGGCGCGGACGCATGGCGTAGATATCAAGCCCCAGCTCGCCGTTGCTCATCCGCTCACGCTTCGCCGTTTCATTGGCGATACGGCTCTGTGCTTTTGCCAGCACCGTATCGGCGAGAATGTGCGGTACCACCACCACCCCGTCATCGTCCGCCACCACCACATCGCCCGGCACCACCAGTTGGCCACCACAGGTCAGCGGCACGTTAACCGAACCGAGGGTCTCTTTGACGGTGCCCTGGGCGTAAACCTGACGCGACCACACCGCAAAGCCCATCTCGCGTAGTGTCTGGGAATCACGAATGCCGATATCCCCCACCAGACCAATCACGCCTCGCGCCTGAAGTGAGGTCGCCAGCAGGTCGCCGAAGAAACCATCGCCGCAGGGAGACGTTGGCGCGACGACCAGAATATCGCCGGGCTGGCACAGCTCGACGGCCACGTGAAACATCCAGTTATCCCCCGGCGTCACCAGCACCGTTACGGCATTACCCGCGCGGCTGATGCCCTGCTGAATTGGGCGAATATCCGGGCTCATCAGCCCCTGGCGTTCGTGGGATTCATGGATTGTTGCCACGCCCGCCGCCGCAAACTGGCGCAGCTTACCGCCGTCGGTGCGCGGGATATAGCGCACTGCGATACCTTTTTTATTGAGTAAATTCATGCCAGATCCCCCGTAACGCGCGGGAAGATACTCTGGAAACCTTCCGCATGGCTGATGTCGCGTGCAGCGGTAATGCCGATATTGCGTTTTGCCTGCACGCCGCGCTGCAGCGCCACGCGGGTGTAGTATTCCCACAGATGTTCCTGTCCCTGCATGCATTGGATAGCACGGTACTTTTTCTCCCACACGCGGGTGATATCCAGCAGTACGTCCGGCTTCCAGTTGCACTGCTCCGGCTGATGCGGCTCAAAACAGTAAACCGGTGGGGCTGCCACCACCGGCTCACCGGGGCGATAGCCTTCGGCCTGGGCGATAATGCGGGCCTCCTGCGCCAGATTGGAGGCCAGCGGGTGATCGTAGTTGTACGGATCGTGCATCGAGTGGGTCAGCACAAAGTGCGGCTGCACGCGGCGATAAACGTCCGCGAGGCGGAACAACGTCTCTTTATCGGCACGCAGCGGGTAGTCGCCAATGTCAAAGAACTCGACGCTGGCGCCGAGGATCTCCGCCGCGGCCTGCGCTTCCTGCTCGCGATGCTGCTTCACCGTCGCCTCGGTCATGTTGCCTTTGCGCCACAGTTTGGCGGACTCACCGCGCTCGCCGTACGACAGGCAGACGATATGCACCTGGTAACCTTGTTCAACGTGCAGTGCAATAGCGCCGCCCGCGCGCCAGACGAAATCCGCCGAGTGAGCACTGACGACAAGGGCGCTTTTAGGGGTAATCAGAGTAGACATGTGGGCTTCCTTCTTGGTTTTTTTTCAGCTTGTCATGTCCAGCTCACAGCGGGTAATTCGTTAACTTGCGAAGGCTATGATTTTTATTTATGTTGGATAAAAAATACCCCGCAAAAGGCGAGCAACGGCATGTGGCAGACGAAGCACGAGAAAGGCATCAACATCATGCAGTTACGGTTCTTCTGCCAGGTCGCCAGCCGCGGCAGCGTTTCCCGTGCCGCCGACGACTTATTTCGCACCCAGTCCGCCATTACTCGTGCCATCCGCGATCTGGAAGCAGAGCTAAGCGTGACGCTGTTTGAGCGCCACTACAGCGGCATGGTGCTGACGGAATACGGCAAATGCATTTTGCCGCGCGCGCTGCGGGCGATTGGAGATTTACAGGCCATTCCCGCGCTGATGCACAAGCTCAAAGCACACACCGCGCCGCACAAGGATCTGCCCGACCCGGGTTGGCTGTTCAACACCCGGCGGCTGGAGATTTTTATTCAGCTGTACCACATCAACCATAGCCAGACCGTCGCCAACCAGCTCGGCGTGACGCAGCCAGCGATTAGCGCCGCGCTAAAGATTCTGGAGAAAGGAGCTGGTTCGCCGCTGTTTCGCCGCACGCCGGAGGGAGTTCGTCCGACCACGGCCGCCGATACGCTGTATCCAAACATCAGCCGTGCCTTGAACGAACTGGCACACATCTGGGGTGATTTAGCGGCAATACGCGGCGTACTGGAGGGAAATGTCCGCATTGGCGCACTGCCGCTGAGTCGTACGCAGCTGCTGCCCGCCGCCATCAACGCCTTTCTGGCCCAGCATCCGGGAATCCGTGTGGTGACCAATGAAAGCCCGTACGAGTCCCTGGTGTCGGACATGCGGGCGGGAAATATCGATTTTATCATTGGCGCACTGCGCCAGCACGATGAGTTGCCGGAGCTCACCTGCCAGCCGCTGTTTGAAGAGGAAATGCTGATTCTGGTGTGCAACGATCACCCGCTGCTCAACCATCCAGACCCACTAAGCCAGCTCGCCTGCGCCCAGTGGGTGCTGCCGCGCAGCAATGCCCCGGCGCGGCATCTTCTGGATAAAGCCTTTGCCGCCCTCGGCCTGCCGCAGCCGCAGCCGGTAGTCGAAACCGGTGATGCCGCGATGGTGCGCGGTCTGCTGCTCGGTTCACCGCTGCTGGCCGCCGTTTCCGCCAGCCAGATGCGCTTTGAAATAGATAACCACCTGCTGACCATCCTGCCGGTGAAGCTGCCCAATACGCAGCGGCGCATTGGGCTGACCTTCCGCGAAGGCAGTCTGCCCTCGCCTGCTACCCAAACGTTGGTGAACTTTATTCATCAGCAGGTGGCCGCGACGCCTGATGGCGCTACGCTTATCAGGCCGGCAAAAACACCGCCAGCTAGTTAGCCGGTGTTTTTGTACCCGCCACCGAATAGGTCACCTGCTGGTTGCGGGTTTTCTGGAACTCGTCGAGCGTCTGCCCCCGCATGGCGGCGTAGATATGCAGGTTCGACACCCCCACCACCGCGCCCATTTTCTCCAGCAGGAAGAAGCTGGCACCGTACTGAATCAGCCCTCGCCAGTCCCGCGTCATCAGCAGCTTCTGCTCCTCCTCGCTTAACGCCGCCTCGGCAAACAGCGCCTGCGGTTCGTTGAGGAAACGCTCGCGCCACGCGGGCTGCGTCAGCTTGTGCAGAAAGGCATTCAGCCGCATACCGTTGAGGCTGCGCTCGTGGGTGAACGGATAGGTGCCGGGAAGCTTTTCCACGCCCGCAAGCTGGCGCGCCATATGCTGACGATGACGCGTAAGCGTATCGACCGGCGGCAGCCGCGCATGGTTTTCCAGGATCAGCGTGGCGATACCGGTCATCGATGGCAGGTAATAATCACGCCAGGTTTCAGTGACGTTGGCCGACAGCGCGCCGCGCATCACCAGCCACATGATCACCTCCGAGCCCTCCATACCGCCAAGCTCGGCGTATTCCGCCAGCGTCATCTCGGTCAGCTTCTCCGGGTCGTTCACCAGCATATCGACAAACTGCGCGTCCCATTCGGTGTTGTTAAACCCACAGCGCTCGCCGTGCACCTGGTGCGACAACCCGCCGGTCGCCACGATGGCGACGTTGATATCCTCCGGGAAGCTCTCAATCGCCCGGCGCAGCGCCTGACCAAGCTTGTAGCAGCGCCGCGCGCTCGGCACCGGAAACTGCAGTACGCCAATTTGCAGCGGCACCACTTTGGTCGGCCATTCGCCGCTCTGCCACGGCAGCAGCGCTGAAAGCGGCGAGAACAGGCCGTGGTCGAGCTTTTTGTTCATAAAGAACGACATGTCGAACTCGTCCGCCATCAGGCTGCTGCCGATATGGCGCGAGAGCGCGGCGTTGCCTTTGATTGGCGGCAGGCTGCGCGGGCCACCGCCCTCGTCCGCCACACCGTATTCGTTATCAATACCCAGCGCGAAGGTCGAGTAGTGGTCGAAGAAAAAAGCGGTTACATGGTCGTTGAAGATATAGACCAGCGCATCCGGTTTTTTCTCGTCGAGCCAGCGCTGCAACGGCTCGAAGCTTTCGAAAATCGGTGCCCACGCCGCATCATGCTGTTTATGATGATCGACTGCGAAGCCGATGGTCGGGGTATGAGAGACGGCAATACCGCCAATAATTCTAGCCATAACGGAACTCCACTTATCGATGATGGGCGGCGTTTGGTAGCGCCACATCGCCCGCCGTACGCCCACTCTGCGCGGCGTTACGCTGATTCATACGGTGCAGCAGAATACAGGCTGCCGCGAGGCAGGCCGGCAGCGCCAGCACCAGGAAAATTGACGAGTGCCCCGGCACCGCCAGCATGATTACGCCACCCAGCGTTGAGCTTAAAATCGCTCCGATACGCCCAATGCCGTGCATCCAACTCACGCCGGTAGCGCGAATTTCGGTTTGATAGAAGGCTGGCGAGTAGGCCTGAAGGCCGTTTTGCGCGCCGTTAATACACATCCCGCTCACGAAAATCAGCACCGACAGCGCCGCTGAACCAAAGTCCATCAGCCCCTGGGACAGCAGGCACAGGCAGCCAATAAAATACGTTGCCGCAATGACCACTTTTGCCGAGGTGCGGTCCATCAGGTAGCCCACCAGAATGCCGCCGAGCGGGCCGCCAAGCTGGAACAGGCCGGTGATAATCGCCGCCTGCTGCAACGACAGACCGCCGGAGCGCAGAATGGTCGGCAACCAGCCGTTCAGCAAGTAAATCACGAACAGTCCCATAAAATAGGTCAGCCACAGCGCGACGGTGCCGCGCGCGTAACCACCGCGGAACAGCTGAATCACCTTCGCGTGGCGGGAAATTTGCGGCGTACTCAGGGTAAACAACGTGTTAGCGGCAAACTGGCCGCCCAGGCGGTTCAGCACGCGGGCAATCTCAGCTCCCGGCACGCGCCGCGCCACCATGTTCATCGCCGATTCCGGCAGCATCACCAGCATAAACGGCAGCACCACCAGCGGCAGTACGCCGCCGAAGATCAGCGCCGAATGCCAGCTGTAGTGCGACAGCAGCGCCGCGGCGATAAATCCGCCGAGCCCAGAGCCGACGTTAAACCCGCTGTACATTAGCGTAATCATCAATCCTTTACGCCGCTCAGGCATGTATTCCGCCACCAGGGTCACACAGTTTGGCATCACCGCACCAAGACCGAGCCCGGTTAAAAAGCGCAGCAGCGCCAGTTGGGTAGGCGTTTGCGCCATTGCCGCCGCCAGGCTGAAGACGCCGAACAGTGCCACCGAGGACAGCAGAATGCGCTTACGCCCGTAGCGGTCAGCGAGCGGCCCGGCAATCAGTGCACCCAGCGCTACGCCGAACATCGCCGCGCCCAGAATAGGCCCCAGCGCCGCGCGGCTGATGCCCCAGTCTTCCAGCAGCGCCGGGGCGATAAAGCCCATCACCGCCGCGTCATAGCCGTCGAGCATGATAATCACGAAACAGAGAAACAAAATTTTCCACTGAAAGCGCGAGATTGGTCGGGCATCAATCCACGCTTTTACATCTACACCGGTCGAGAGGCTCATAGGGTTACGTCCTTAAAGAGGAGGTATGAATGTTCTGGTTTGTGTTATTGGATGAACGTTCAGCCCACGTTAAGGCAGTCGCCCGACGCTGTCCGGTTCAAAAATCCGCGGGTGGGTATGAGTTATTTTTATATTGTGAGCGGCATGGCAAAACAATGAGGGGGAATAAACGCCCGCAGCCAGGCAGCGGCGGGCGACAGGATTAGCGTCTATGCATCTCTGGAATAATCAGATCGCCGCGAAAAGCGTGGTTGCCCGGAGACTGGGTTTTCTCTTCCAGCCAGTGAACAATGCGCGCGGCAATAGCATCCATCGAGTATTCGATGGCCGGAATGGTTGGAATGCCCGGCAGGTGCAGCGTCCCCGCAAGGCTGAAGACCATCACATCTTCCGGAACGCGTTTATTGAACGCCAGAAGCTGGGGGATCACCCGCTGCGCTTCCTGTTCATCGGCCACCAGCAGCGCATTAAAGTTGACGGTGCTGGCGTTGTTCAGCAGTTCCTGCAACGCCACGGTCGAAGAGTTGCTGTCCATAAACACCAGGTTGCGATTAAACGGCAGAAAGTTTTTCTCCAGCCCCTGCTTGTAGCCCAGCAGCACGTCGTCGACAAAACCGCTGCCCAACGGCTGAATCAGCGCAATCTGGCGACGGCCCTGGCTCGCAAGGTAGTTACAGGCAGTTTCCGCGGCAAAAACGTGGTCAAACTGGATGCTGTTGGTGTTTTCCGCTTCAGGGCAGTCAATCAACACCACGTTGTCGCTATCGACCTCCAGCGGGAAACGCGCGCCGATCACCAGCACGTCATCGCACAGTCCGCTGGTCAATTCATCCAGTGCCGACATCACGCCGGTTCGCGTATTGGCAAAGCGCAGCAGCAGGTGTTTTTGGTGCTGGCTAAACTGCTTTTCCAGCGCGTAGAGATAGCCGGTGGTCTGGTTAATATTCTCCATGGCGCAAATGACGCCAATGCAGCCGGTAGACTGACTCAGCAGCGATTGGGCAATCACATTGGGCCGATAATTGAGTTCATCAACCGCGCGTAAAACTGCAAGCCGGCTGGCCTCTTTTACTCCTCGTGAACCGCTCAACACACGTGAAACTGTGGCCTTAGACACTCCGGCCAGACGTGATACATCGTTGATTGTAGACATCATTCTCCCCTGAAAAGGCACACGAGTTGCCCTGTAAATCCTCGGTACAACAACGGCTCAAATTATAGCTGCCGACAGTATATCCGTTTCCCTTTTCCCATGGAAACCGATTATCCATTTGATGTCCATTTCACCTCAAAACGACAATTTTATGTGAGCCAGGACGAAATAATTAGTCTCATAAGCATGAGAAATTGATGGATATCACAGTTCTAAGTTTTATGAATAGAAACCGGTTTCAGTTTCATATCAAATCACGATCGCAACAACTTTTTACATTTAGAGGATGGTCGTAGATGTACAAAATTATGCTCTGCTGCTCCGCCGGAATGTCGACCAGCATGCTGGTCAGAAAAATGGTGGAAGCCGCGCAGGAACGGGACTTGCCGGTAAAAATTGATGCCTATGGCGTGTCCGAATTTGACATCCAGTACCCGCAATATCAGGTGGTGTTACTGGGTCCACAGGTGAAGTACATGTTAAAAAGTTTGTCAGAAAAGGCCGCCACCCAAAATATTCCCGTCCAGGCGATTGATACCATGGATTATGGAATGCAACGGGGTGACAAAGTACTCGATTACGCTCTGTCGCTGATTTCCGCAGCGCACTAAAAGGGTTTCCAAATGAGTTCTATTTATCAATCCATGGTTGCCGTTATTGAGCAATCCATTACCCCGCTGGCCGGCCGTCTCGGACAGCAAAAATATGTCATCGCCATTCGCGATGGTTTTACCGCCGCGCTGCCGTTTATGATAATCGGCTCGTTCATGCTGGTGTTTATTTTCCCACCGTTCTCACCGGATACGACCAACGGTTTTGCCCGCGGCTGGCTCGATTTCTCCGCTCACTATCGCGATCAGCTGATGCTGCCGTTTAACCTCAGCATGGGCGTGATGACCTTCTTTATCTCCGTCGGTATCGGGGCAAGCCTTGGTCGTCAGTTTAACCTCGACCCGGTGATGTCCGGCCTGCTGGCGTTTATGGCCTTCCTGCTGGTTGCCGCGCCGTACGCAGACGGTAAGATTTCCACCCAGTATCTGTCTGGTCAGGGGATTTTCACCGCGCTGATTACCGCGATTTACTCCACTCGCGTGTACGCCTGGCTTAAGCAGAACAACGTCACCATTCGCCTGCCAAAAGAAGTCCCGACCGGCGTGGCGCGTTCATTCGAGATTCTGATTCCGGTTCTGGTGGTGATTGGTACGCTGCACCCGCTGAACCTGTTCATTGAAGCGCAGACCGGTATGATTCTGCCGCAGGCGATTATGCACGTACTGGCCCCGCTGGTTTCTGCTTCTGATTCTCTGCCCGCGATCCTGCTGTCGGTGCTGATGTGCCAGATTTTCTGGTTTGCCGGGATCCACGGCTCGCTGATTGTCACCGGGATCATGAACCCATTCTGGATGGCGAACCTCTCTGCCAACCAGGCCGCGCTGGCTGCGGGCACCGTTCTGCCGCACGTCTACCTGCAAGGTTTCTGGGATCACTACCTGCTGATTGGCGGCGTAGGCTGTACCTTACCGCTGGCGTTCCTGCTGCTGCGTAGCCGCGTCGCGCACCTGCGTACCATCGGTAAAATGGGCGTCGTCCCAAGCTTCTTTAATATCAACGAACCGATTCTGTTCGGCGCGCCGATTATTATGAACCCGATGATGTTTATTCCGTTTGTTTGTATTCCAATGGTTAACGCCGTTCTCGCCTATACCGCTACCCGTCTTGGCTGGCTGGCACAGGTGGTTTCGCTGACGCCGTGGACCACGCCTGCGCCTATCGGTGCTTCCTGGGCGGCAAACTGGGCATTAAGTCCGGTGGTGATGTGCGTTATCTGTATGCTGGTCTCTGCGGCCATGTATTTACCATTCCTGCGCGCCTACGAGCGTTCATTAATGAAAACTGAAGAGCAGAAATTAAAAACGGCATCGCCATTAGCGGAAACCGTTAGTTAAATCAGATTAATTTAATATTAAGCATTAATATATTATTTCCGCCCTGTTCTTATTATGACTTTAAATAGTTAGGGGATCTTATTATGGTTAGGTTAGAGGACGCGGTAATGGAAATAATCATTAACGCAGGCCAGTCCCGATCGCTATGTTTCGAAGCGCTGCACGCCGCGCGCCAGGGCGAAATGGAGGAAGCCAGAAATCTCCTGCGGGAAGCCGATGGCTACGCCCGTCAGGCACACCATATGCAAACCAAGCTTATCGAGCAGGATGCAGGTGAAGCGCGGCAGCCCATGACCTTAATTATGGTTCACGCGCAGGACCACTTAATGAACTCATTACTCGCTCGTGAGCTTTCTGAAGAAATTATTCACCTTTATCAACGTTGATATTTAATTTCATTTAACTACGGAGACGTTAATTACGCTAATTATTTAATTGTACCCTACACCATAAAATATAAAATCAGCTTGTTCTGGTGGCGATAGCGAATATCCACCCGAACGGGATGGTTATTGTCTGAAAATATAATTAATTAATTTGAGATAACCATGAAAACTGTAAAAAAACTTCCTTTAGCTATGGCGGTTATTGCCGCACTTTGCCCGCTTTCCTCTGTAATGGCACAAGAATTTACTCAGGAACAAATCGACGCCATTGTGGCCAAGGCCGTCGATAAAGCCCTGGCTGACCGCCAGGCCAAAATGGATGCCGCCCAGGCTAAAAAGGTGGATCTGGAAACCAACCCACAAAGCGCCGCGCAGACGCCAGACATGGCGGTGCCGTTTGGTCTGAAGTTCAGCGGCTACGCGCGCTACGGCGCACACTTCCAGGCAGGCGACCAGAAATACGTCGGCGTGGACGGTTCCTATAACGGTGCCTCGGCTATTGGCCGTCTGGGTAACGAAGGGAACGGCGGTGAATTCCAGTTAACCAAAGCCTTTAAGAGCAGCAAAGGCGCTATCTGGGATATCAACGTTATGTTCGACCACTGGAGTGACGAAGTTAACCTGAAAAAAGCCTACGTTGGCGTGACCAACGTGCTGGAATCGAACCCTAACGCCTATATCTGGGCAGGCCGCGACTTCCACCAGCGTCCGCAACAGGGTATCAACGACTACTTCTGGATGAACCACGACGGCCAGGGCGCAGGGGTGAAAAACTTTGACGTCGGCGGCGTGCAGTTCGACGTTGCCACCGTGGCACAGGTGAAATCCTGTAGCCCGGAAGTGATGGCCGATGAGTCCAACCCATCGCGCATCACCTGTACCGGTAACTCTGATACCGGCGATAACGGCCACTACGCGCTGACCACCAAAACCCACAACATCAAAGCAGGCCCGATTGACGTTGAGGTTTACGCCAACTACGGCTTCGACTCCAAAGCGGTGGATAACGACCAGCAGCTGGATGCCTGGCAGGGCGGCCTGCTGTTAAGCCACACCAACAGCGACGACAGCGGCGTGAACAAGGTTATCCTGCGCTACTCCGATAACTCGGATAACAGCGTGTTTAACAAAACCGACGGCCTGACCGCTATCTACGCCAGCTTCGAGGGTAACTATAAGTTCACCCAGCAGGCGCAGGTGGAATACCTGTTGGCCTTCCACGACTATGACAACAGCAAAGACAACACCGATAACCGTAAAAACTACGGCGCCATTGTTCGTCCAATGTACTTCTGGAACGACGTGCACTCCACCTGGCTGGAAGCGGGCTACCAGCGCGTAGATTACGATCAGGGCGGTGATAACCACGGCTGGAAGCTGACGCTGTCGCAGAACATAGCAATTGGTATGGGGCCGGAATTCCGTCCAATGCTGCGCTTCTACGTGACCGGTGGTCAGGTTGATAACAAGCGTACGGCGAAGGTGAACGGAACGCAGGACGAGCAGTTGGATTCGCTGAACTTCGGCGGCATGTTTGAAGCCTGGTTCTAAGTTAGCGTGATAAACCCTCTCTCCTCTTTTACGGGGAGGGTTGGGGTGAGGGTTTGACTTTCGAGCCAACATACACCCCTCACTCTCACCTTCTCCCTAAAGGGGGAGAGGGGGACCTTCTTTGGTTATGTGCCCTC
>NZ_JMPL01000093.1 GCF_000735365.1 Kluyvera ascorbata ATCC 33433
TTTAACGGATTCCGCCACGGCGCAGTCATCGCCCGCGCTAACGGTCGCGCCGACTTCCGGCAGGTCAACGAAGACCATGTCGCCCAGTAATTCCTGTGCGTGCTCGGTGATGCCAACGGTGTAGCTACCGTCAGCTTCTTTGCGCAGCCATTCGTGTTCTTTACTGTATTTCAGTTCTGCTGGTACGTTGCTCATCAAAAAATCTCCAGAATAAAAAGGGCTTACGCGACGGCCTTGCCGTTACGCACAAAAATAGGTTTCGTTACTTTGACCGGCATTTCGCGGTTGCGGATCTGCACGATCGCCGTCTCGCCAATCCCAGCCGGGACGCGAGCCAGCGCAATACTATGGCCTAAGGTTGGCGAGAAAGTCCCGCTGGTGATCACACCTTCGCACGCGTTGCCGTGAGCATCGGTAAAGCGCACCGGCAGTTCACCGCGCAGCACGCCTTTTTCGGTCATCACCAGGCCGACCAATTGTTCGGTGCCTTTTTCGCGTTCCAGTTCCAACACGTCGCGACCAATAAAGTTGCGGTCTGCGGGTTCCCAGGCGATGGTCCAGCCCATGTTGGCCGCCAGCGGAGAAACGCTTTCATCCATTTCCTGACCGTAGAGGTTCATCCCGGCTTCCAGACGCAGCGTGTCACGCGCGCCCAGGCCGCAAGGCTTCACGCCTGCCTGTACCAGTTTCTGCCAGAAATCGGCGGCCTGCTCTTTTGGCAGGGCAATTTCATAACCCGCTTCACCGGTATAGCCGGTGGTCGCAATAAAGAAGTCACCCGCCTGCACGCCAAAGAACGGCTTCATGCCTTCCACGGCGTGACGCTGCTCATCGGTGAACAGCGTGCCCGCTTTCGCCTGCGCGTTTGGACCCTGTACGGCAATCAACGACAGGTCATCACGGACGGTGATGTCGATGGCATAAGGTTCAGCGTGTTGGGTAATCCAGGAGAGGTCTTTTTCGCGAGTGGCGGAGTTTACGACGAGGCGGAAATAATCTTCGGTGAGGTAGTAGACGATAAGGTCATCAATCACGCCGCCCGATGCATTCAGCATACCGCTGTAGAGCGCCTTGCCGGGCTTGGTGAGCTTGGCAACATCGTTTGCCAGCAGATAGCGTAGGAACTCTCGGGTCCGTGGTCCGTGCAGATCGACGATGGTCATGTGCGACACATCGAACATCCCGGCATCGGTACGCACCGCGTGGTGCTCATCAATTTGTGAGCCATAGTGCAGCGGCATCATCCAGCCGTGAAAATCCACCATACGCGCGCCACATAACACGTGCTGGTCATACAAAGGCGTTTGTTGAGCCATCATGTCCTCGTTGAATATATCGCACCACAAAACCAAACGCCGACGCCCATTTGGGCACCGACGCAAACGTTCTCTTTTCCCTGAACTTACCACCGAACATCGTGGTAAACCATCCTGAAAAAGGGGACATCACATTAGCTTATGACCAAAAGTCGCGAAAAATCATACAGAGGAATCGACTGCAAAAAAGCGAAATACGCCACATTTAATTAACAACAACAATTAACAATTCAGCATAAGATAATATTATATGCGTAAAACAGGGCGACTTTTCCGTAACATAAAAACGCATGGATTAATAAAACTAATGCGAAAAATGGCGTGAAATTAGAATTTTTCAAATGAGGAAGGAGACTCCCGGTAGAACCACCGGGAGTAAAAGTGTGAGCGACTTAACGAAGCCACTCAGGGAGGTCGTTGAGGCCCATCGCCTGACGAATCAGCTGCGGCTTCACGCCGGGTAGCGTATCGGCCAGCGCAAGGCCGAGGTCGCGCAGCAGTTTTTTCGCCGGGTTTTCACCGGCAAACAGCTCGCGAAAACCCTGCATTCCCGCCAGCATCAGCGCGGCGCTGTGCTTACGGCTGCGCTCGTAGCGACGCAGATAGAAGTGCTGCCCGATATCTTTGCCCTGTGTATGCAGACGGCGCAGTTCTTCAATCAGCTCGGCGGCGTCCATAAAGCCCAGGTTAACGCCCTGCCCGGCCAAAGGATGGATGGTGTGCGCCGCATCGCCGACCAGCGCCAGGCGGTGGGCAGCAAACTGACGCGCATAGCGTCCGGTCAACGGGTACACCTGACGCTCGCTCTCTACCTTGCACAGCCCCAGGCGATTATCAAAGGCGATATTCAGCTTCTGGTTAAATTCAGCGTCATCGGCCTGCTGCATCCGTTCTGCTTCCTGCGGCGACAGCGACCAGACTATCGAACAGAGATGCGGATCGCTCAGCGGCAGGAAGGCCAGAATACCGTCGCCGTGGAAGCTCTGGCGCGCAACGGCTTCGTGCGGCTCTTCGGTGCGAACGGTCGCCACCAGCGCGTGGTGACGATAGTCCCAGAAGGTCAGCGGAATATCCGCTTTGCTGCGCAGCCAGGAGTTCGCGCCGTCCGCGCCGACCACCAGACGCGCGGTCAGCATGTTACCGTCTTTTAGCGTCAGGAATGCTTCGTTCTCACCCCAAACTACCTGTTGAAGTTCTGCAGGGGCCATCAGGGTAACGTCACTACTGCGCTCGGCTTTCTGCCACAGCGCATGGTGAATCACCGCATTTTCAACGATATGGCCGAGATGGCTGTAGCCCATGCTGCGGTCATCAAACGCGATGCGGCCGAAGCTGTCTTTATCCCACACTTCCATACCGTGATAGCAACTGGCGCGCTGGGCCACAATGGCCGACCAGACGTCCAGCCTGGTGAGCAGCTTTTCACTGCCCGCATTAATAGCAGAGACGCGCAGCGCAGGCGGCGCATCGGCGGCAAGCGCCTGCGGCAGCGACTGTTCCAGCACGGCAACCCGCAGGCCGCTGCCCTGTAAACCGCAGGCCACCGCCAGCCCAACCATTCCACCGCCTACGATGGCAACATCAACACTTTGCACATTAACTCCTTAAACTGCTGATTAGCGGGCGACCCAGCCCAGCGTCCGCTGCGCCAGCACATCGCGTGCAGGGGTAAATAATTCCATCGACATCAGGCCGACGTTGCGCCCGGCCACCAGCGGCGCCCAGCGGTTGGCGAAAATATGCACCAGCCCGTCGGTGACGCCAATCGTGGCCGCTTTGTCTTGCGCGCGCTGACGCTGGTAATGGCACAGCAGCGAATAGTCGCCGATATCCTGATTGGCCTCGTGCGCACCCGCCAGATGTTCCGCCAGCGTCATCACGTCGCGCATGCCGAGGTTAAAACCTTGCCCGGCAATCGGGTGCAGCGTCTGCGCCGCGTTGCCTACTAGCGCCAGACGGTGCGATACCGTCCGGGTGGCGGTGGTTAGCGACAGTGGATAGACGCTGCGCGCGCCAGCGTGGGTGATTCGCCCTAAACGCCAGCCGAACGCTTTCTGTAGCGCCTGGCAAAACTGCGTATCAGACCAACTCAGCACGTCATCATGGCGCGCCAGCGGGTGGCACCACACCAGCGAACAGCGATTTTGCGACATCGGCAGCATGGCAATAGGGCCATGCTCGGTGAAACGTTCAAACGCCCGCCCCTGATGCGGCACGGCGGTGGAGACATTAGCAATCACCGCCACCTGATTGTACGGTTCCTGCTGCCAGGTAATACCGCACTGCTCGCCAAGCGTGGAGCGCGAGCCATCGGCAGCAACCAGCAGCTTGCCGTGCAGCGTTTCACCGCTGTCCAGCGTAACGCTTACACCATCAGCCTGGCGTTCAACCAGCGACACCCGCGAAGGACAATGCAGCGTGACGCCGCGCGCATGGCGCAGCAGGCCGAACAGCCGCTGCCCCACGTCGTGCAGCTCAACGACATTGCCGAGTGCAGATAACCGATAATCTTGAGCATCAAGGGTGACAAAACCAGCATGACCGCGGTCACTGACGTGAACGGTGGTAATCGGCGTTGCACAGTCGGCAATGGCCTGCCAGAGATTGACCTTCGCCAGTTGCTGGCAGGTACCAGCCGCTAGCGCAATCGCCCGGCCGTCAAAGCCCGGGTGTTCTGCGGCGTGAATATCCGCCGCTTCAATCAGATGCACCGGCAGGCGACCCGCCGTTAACTGCGAAATAGCCAGCGCCAATGTGGCGCCGGTCATACCGCCGCCGACAATAATCACGCTCATAGCTGACGTGCCGCTGCCATCAACGCTTCAATGGCATCCGCATCCTTCACCACGCTCGCGGTGAGATTCTCGTTACCGTCTTCGGTAATGAGAATATCGTCTTCAATACGAATGCCGATACCGCGATATTCCGCCGGCACGTCCGCGTCTGGCGCGATGTACAGGCCAGGTTCAACGGTCAGCACCATGCCCGGCTCCAACACGCGCGAGCGGTCTGCGCCGTAGACGCCTACGTCATGCACATCCAGCCCCAGCCAGTGGCTCAGGCCATGCATAAAGTACGGGCGGTGGGCGTTGTCGGTAATCAACTGGTCAATTTCCCCTTTGAGGATCCCCAGACCGTGCAGGCCAGTCACCATAATGCGCACCACTTCGCCGGTCACTTCCTGAATGGAGGTGCCCGGGCGATAGAGCTCAAGGGATTTGTATAGCGAAGCGAGCACGATATCGTAGATAGCGCGCTGTGCTGGGGTAAATTTGCCGTTCACCGGGAACGTACGGGTGATATCGCCCGCGTAGCCTTTGTATTCGCAGCCTGCGTCAATCAGCACCAGATCGCCGTCGCGCAGCTCGGATTCGTTTTCGGTGTAGTGCAGAATGCAGCCGTTTTCGCCGCTGCCCACGATGGTGTTATAGGACGGGTAGCGCGCGCCGTGACGGGTGAATTCGTGGAGGATTTCCCCTTCTAACTGGTATTCAAACATCCCCGGCTGACATTTTTCCATCGCGCGGGTATGGGCCAGCGCGGAAATTTCACCGGCGCGACGCAGGATTTCAATCTCTTCGCTGTCTTTGAACAGGCGCATTTCATGCACCATCGGACGCCAGTCGATCATCGCATCCGGCGCGGTCAGATTCTGACGCGAACCTTTACGCAGTTTATCCAGCGCGGTGAAGACGATGTCATCGGCAAAAGCGTATTCTCCCTGCGCGTGGTAAATCACGTCCAGGCCGTTCAGCAACTGGAACAGCTGCTGATTGATTTCGCTGAACGCCAGCGCGCGGTCAACGCCCAGTTTTTCCGGCGCGACGTCCTGGCCCAGACGGCGACCAAACCAGATCTCAGCCGTCAGGTCGCGAACGCGGTTGAACAGCACGCTGTGGTTGTGAGTGTCATCGCTTTTAATCAGCACCAGCAAGGCTTCAGGCTCGTTAAAGCCGGTGAAGTACCAAAAATCGCTGTTCTGGCGATAGGGATACTCAGAATCCGCGCTGCGAGTCACCTCTGGTGCGGCAAAAATCAGCGCCGCACTGCCTGGCTTCATTTGCGCCAGTAATGCCTGGCGGCGGCGGAGAAACGCTTGCTGTGTCATGACATCTCCTTTCAATCCCTTAGCGCTCCGTTCGCCGGCCTTGCGCAGCAAGCAGAGCGGGCGTTGTGATTAGTGTAATGTTGGCTTTTGCACTTCAGGCGCGGTCGGCTGCGGGTGGGTGAAAGTATCGTGGCACAGCAGCGCCGCTACGCGAACGTATTCGATAATTTCTTCCAGCGACATTTCCAGCTCTTCCTGATCTTCATCTTCTTCATAGCCAAGTTGCGCAATATTTCGAAGATCGTCAATGGCTTCGCCGGTTTCATCTCTCACTTTATCCAGCTTTGGCTGTACCATGCCCAGGCCAAGCAGGAAATGGTTTACCCAGCCAGAGAGCGCATCGGCGCGGTCGAACACGCTGACGTCGTCGCCTTCAGGCAGATAAAGCTGAAAAAGGAAGCCGTCGTCTTCCAGCGCATCGCTGGTTGCCGCATGCATGGAACGCAGCGACTCGGCAAGCTCGTGACCAAAGGCCAGACCTTCGTTGGTCAGGTCGTGAACCAGCGGCTGCCAGGAGCTGTCCTTGTTTCCGCCGCAGAGCAAACCACTCAGCAGACCGTGCATTTCTGCAGGCGTCAGGCCTACCCCTTGTTGGTTCAACAGTTGGTTCATCACGGTGTAAACCGGCATTTCGTTCTGTATAGACATGCGCATTCGTCATTGTTGGGTGGAATTCATGGTATGCTACCACTTTGGACCCTGGAGATACCAGAAAAGGGCTTGTATCTTCATACCAGGGTAGCTATAGTGTCGCCCCTTCACATCCTGAGAGTGAAGGACGCGCAGTCAATCAGCAGGAAGGTGGCATGTCTGCACAACCCGTCGATATCCAAATTTTTGGCCGTTCACTGCGAGTGAATTGCCCGCCTGAACAAAGAGATGCTTTGAATCAGGCAGCGGACGATCTGAATCAGCGGTTGCAAGATCTGAAAGAACGCACTAGAGTCACAAATACTGAGCAGCTGGTTTTCATCGCCGCGTTGAACATCAGCTATGAGTTAACTCAGGAAAGGGCAAAGACGCGCGACTATGCTTCCAGCATGGAACAGCGTATTCGGATGCTACAACAGACCATTGAACAGGCGTTGCTTGACCAGGGTCGCATATCCGATAAGACAGCCCCAAAGTTTGAATAACACTTTGCAGTTTACTATGGTAGAGTGACTGTGAAGACAAAATTTCTCTGAGATGTTCGCAAGCGGGCCAGTCCCCTGAGCCGATATTTCATACCACAAGAATGTGGCGCTCCATGGTTGGTGAGCATGCTCGGTCCGTCCGAGAAGCCTTAAAACTGTGACGACGCATTCACCTTGAACCAAGGGTTCAAGGGTTACAGCCTGCGGCGGCATCTCGGAGATTCCCCTTCTACCAACCGGTCTTATGACGCATCCATCTGAGCAACAAAATTCCCGACAGCACATTCGCCAGTTAATCCGGCAACGTCGTCGTGCGCTCACGCCCCAACAGCAAACGCTTTACGGTGAACAAGCCGCAGACCGCATGATGGCCTGGCCTCCCGTGGTGATGGCAAAAACCGTCGCGCTGTTTTTATCCTTTGACGGCGAACTCGACACTCAACCTTTGATTGAACAGCTCTGGCGAACCGGTAAGCGTGTTTACCTGCCGGTACTTCATCCGTTCAGTCCAGGCAACCTGCTGTTTCTGCATTATCACCCGCACAGCGAACTGGTCATGAACCGCCTCAAAATCCGCGAACCGAAGCTGGATGTCCGTGACGTACTGCCGCTAGCTAAACTCGACGTGCTGATAACACCGCTGGTTGCCTTTGATGAACAAGGTCAGAGGCTTGGCATGGGCGGTGGTTTTTACGACCGCACGTTGCAGAACTGGCAGCAGTACGGCATTCAGCCTGTCGGCTATGCGCACGATTGTCAGTTAGTTGACGCCTTGCCGGTTGAAGAGTGGGATATCCCCCTCCCCGCCGTAGTCACGCCGTCGAAAGTGTGGCAGTGGTAAGTATTTTCTGCCGATTGACATCGATTCTTTTTTGACCTAAATTCCTCGGTAAAGGGTGAGGGAGGCGAACCTCCCTCCTGCGTAAAGACTGTTAATATGCTGGCGAAGCGATGATTAACAGAATCAGCAGTATGATGACGAGTCTCATCATTATCCCTTTCCTTTTAGAGCCCCTGCTTCGGTAGGGGCTTTTCCGTTTCAGCCCTATGCTGAACCCCTATCGTAAAATCCTTTTCACTACACACAATGCGCAGCAGAATCTTTAATCACCGTTTGCGGCGAGGCTCGTAAATGCCATGTATGAGTTGCAGAACGGAAACAGAAAAACAAAACGGGCAGACCAATGGCCTGCCCGTCTGGATAGAAAAGAGAAAGATTAGTACAGCAGACGCGCGCGAACGGTGCCAGGAATCGCCTTCATGCTCAGCAGCGCTTTCTCCGCTACATCCTCTTCCGCTTCAATATCGATAACCACGTAGCCCATCTGTGGCGTGGTTTGCAGGTACTGCGCGGCAATGTTGACGCCCTGCTCGGCAAAGATTTGGTTGAGCGCAGTCAGTACGCCAGGACGGTTTTCGTGGATGTGCAGCAGACGACGGCCGCCGTGCAGTGGCAGCGACACTTCCGGGAAGTTAACCGCAGAGAGCGTAGAACCGTTGTCGGAGTACTTAATCAGTTTACCCGCCACTTCCAGACCGATGTTCTCCTGCGCTTCCTGAGTTGAGCCGCCAATGTGCGGAGTCAGGATAACGTTGTCGAACTCGCACAGCGGCGAGGTGAACGGCTCGCTGTTGGTCGCAGGCTCGGTTGGGAAGACGTCAATAGCCGCGCCCGCCAGATGTTTACGCGCCAGCGCATCGCACAGCGCAGGAATTTCAACAACCGTACCGCGTGAGGCGTTAATCAGCAGCGCGCCCGGTTTCATCAGCGCCAGTTCTTCCGCACCCATCATATTTTTGGTGGAGGCGTTTTCCGGCACGTGCAGGCTGACCACGTCGCTCATATTCAGCAGGTCAGAAAGATGCTGAACCTGCGTGGCATTACCCAGCGGCAGCTTGCTTTCGATATCGTAGAAGAAGACATGCATCCCCAGCGATTCCGCCAGAATGCCTAACTGAGTACCGATGTGGCCATAACCAATAATACCCAGCTTTTTGCCGCGCGCTTCATAAGAGCCCGCAGCCAGTTTGTTCCATACGCCGCGGTGTGCTTTGGCGTTCGCTTCCGGAATACCGCGTAGCAGCAATAGCAGCTCACCGATCACCAGCTCCGCCACAGAGCGGGTATTAGAGAACGGGGCGTTAAATACCGGCACGCCGCGTTTAGCCGCCGCGACCAGGTCAACCTGGTTAGTACCAATGCAGAAACACCCGACCGCCACCAGTTTCTCAGCAGCAGCAAAAACGTCTTCCGTCAGGTGAGTACGGGATCGCAGGCCGATGAAATGCGCATCACGGATCGACTCTTTCAGCTGTTCAGTGTCCAGCGCACCCTTGTGAAACTCGATATTGGTGTAACCTGCTGCACGCAGACTATCCACCGCCTTCTGGTGCACGCCTTCAACCAGCAGAAATTTAATTTTCTCTTTTTCCAGTGATACCTTAGCCATTTCCCCGTCCTGTCTTTGTTTTACTGATGCTGTGATGAACGAAAGTTCATCTAAGCAACATATCAAAAAAAATATTGCGGCAATATGAACGTTTGCGTCGGGGATATGAGGAAGCGTCATGTAGCGAGAAATGCCAGCATAAAATGCTAAGTGAGAAGATAAAGATGGGATGTTAATAAGGTGTGAGATTGAAATGTGACACAAGTCACCAAATTTAGCCCACATAAAAAAAATGGGGGAAATTGCGATTTCCCCCCGTCAGATCATTTCACTATGGTTTTCACGCCGTCGGCGGTACCAATCAGCGCCACATCTGCGCCACGATTAGCGAAAAGCCCTACGGTCACTACGCCTGGGATGCCATTAATGGCGTTTTCCAGCGCGATGGCGTCGAGAATTTCCAGGCCATGAACGTCGAGGATAACGTTGCCGTTATCGGTCACTACGCCCTGACGGTATTCCGGACGACCACCCAGCCTCACCAGCTCACGCGCCACGGCGCTACGAGCCATTGGGATAACTTCCACCGGCAGCGGGAAGTTGCCCAGGATATCAACCTGCTTGGATGAATCGGCGATACAGATAAATTTATCCGCTACGGAGGCGATGATTTTTTCGCGGGTCAACGCCGCGCCGCCGCCTTTGATCATCTGCATGTGGCCGTTAATTTCATCCGCGCCGTCCACGTAGATGCCTAAACGGTCGACTTCGTTCAGGTCGAAAACGGTGATGCCGAGGCTTTTCAGCTTCTCGGTAGAGGCATCAGAGCTTGAGACCGCCCCTTCGATTTGTCCTTTCATCGTGCCCAGCGCGTCAATAAAGTGCGCTGCGGTAGAGCCCGTGCCTACACCCACAATCGTACCCGGCTGTACGTATTGAAGTGCCGCCCAGCCTACTGCTTTTTTCAGTTCATCCTGCGTCATGATCGTTTCGCCTGTGGTGTCATCAACTGCCGCGCATTATAGAACATAACGCTGGAATAATTCGAGCCGCCGGGAAACCTCAGGCTGAGTGCGATGGAGCAGGCGTTCAACTCGTGACCTTTGTCACAGTAAACTGCAAACCATTTTCGTCTGTATCTCCGGTAAAATTATGTCATAGTGCAGATAACACCTACAGGGGAGTATCTCAGAGCAATGAAACGTCCGGACTACAGAACACTACAGGCGCTGGATGCCGTTATCAGAGAACGTGGATTTGAACGCGCCGCGCAGAAACTGTGTATTACTCAGTCCGCCGTTTCCCAACGAATAAAACAGCTGGAAAACATGTTCGGCCAGCCGCTGCTGGTACGTACCGTGCCGCCGCGCCCAACGGAACAGGGTCAGAAGCTGCTGGCGCTGCTGCGTCAGGTTGAACTGCTGGAAGAGGAGTGGCTGGGTGACGAGCAAACCGGTTCGACGCCGCTGCTGCTGTCGCTGGCGGTCAACGCCGACAGTCTGGCCACCTGGCTGCTGCCAGCGCTGGCCGATGTGCTGGCCAACTCGCCTATCCGTTTAAATTTACAGGTAGAAGATGAAACCCGCACCCAGGAACGCCTGCGTCGCGGCGAAGTGGTTGGCGCGGTGAGTATTCAGCCGCAGGCGCTGCCGAGCTGTTTGGTCGATCAGCTTGGGGCGCTCGACTATCTGTTTGTCGGTTCCAAAGCGTTCGCTGAGCGCTATTTCCCTAACGGAGTGACTCGCTCTGCGCTGCTGAAAGCGCCAGCGGTAGCCTTCGATCATCTGGACGATATGCACCAGGCCTTTTTGCAGCAGAACTTCGATCTGCCGCCGGGCAGCGTACCTTGCCATATCGTTAACTCGTCGGAAGCGTTTGTGCAGCTGGCGCGTCAGGGGACGACCTGCTGTATGATCCCGCATCTGCAAATTGAGAAAGAGTTGGCGAGCGGTGAGCTGATTGATTTGACGCCGGGTCTGTTCCAGCGCCGGATGCTGTACTGGCACCGTTTTGCGCCAGAGAGCCGGATGATGCGGAAGGTGACGGATGCGTTGCTGGCTTATGGACATAAGGTGTTGCGTCAGGATTAACCCGCACTAACACAGAAAGTGTGCAAGGGGCGGCCAATCGCCGCCGCCCTAATTAACCGCTTATTTCGCCGCAGGTGCAGGAGCTTGAGTTGCAGCAGGAGCCGCTGGAGCAGCAGCCTGCTCAGGCTGAAGCTGGAACACCACATCCACCTGATCGTCAAACTGGATAGTCGCCTGCTCGTAAGTTTCCTGTGCTGAAACCGGCGCCGCATCGGCCTTCATCATCCGCACCATTGGGCTCGGCTGATAGTTAGACACATGATAACGCACGCTATACACCGGCCCCAGCTTACTGTGGAAGCCCGCCGCTAGCGACTGCGCCTGATGAATCGCATCTTCAATCGCCGCTTTACGCGCCTTATCTTTATAAGCATCCGGCTGCGCCACGCCCAGCGACACGGAACGGATTTCATTCAACCCGGCTTTCAGCGCGCCATCCAGCAGCGAATTCAGCTTATCCAACTGACGCAGCGTCACCTCAACGGTACGTACCGCGCGATAGCCTTTCAGCACGCTTTTCCCGTTCTGATAGTCGTAATCCGGCTGAGTACGCAGGTTCGCGGAGCTGATATCTTTTTTCGCTACGCCGTTCTGCTCGAGGAAGGAGAGATATTGCGCAACACGCTGGTCGGCCTGTTTTTTCGCGCTTGCGGCATCCTTGGCAGCAATGTTGACTTCAATGGCAAGCGTCGCGATATCCGGAACCGCATCCACGCTCGCCGTACCCGATGTCACGATATGCGGGCTGTCCGGCAATTCATTTGCCTGCACCGCCATTGCGCTAAACCCAACTACTGCAGCCAGAGCCATCACTTTAAACTTCACTGTTGTATCTCCTTGGTTATCACCCGACAACGGGGTCTTGCCTGCAAGCTTAGCCGTTGCCAGGGGAAAGTCCATCAGATGAGACCTAGTTCAACAATGCATGCAGGTGTCCAACGCCCTCTTTTGCCAGCTGAAATGCAATAAACCACATCACTACGCCAACAATCAGGTTAATAATACGCTGCGCTTTAGCGGTTCGTAAACGAGGAGCGAGCCAGGCTGCCAGCAACGCCAGCGCAAAGAACCACAGGAAGGAAGCGCTGACGGTACCCAGCGCAAACCAGCGTTTTGGCTCATCCGCCAGCTGACCGCCGAGACTGCCCAGCACCACAAAGGTGTCCAGATATACGTGTGGGTTAAGCCAGGTCACCGCCAGCATGGTCGCAATAATTTTCCAGCGCCCCTGCTTCATCACTTCCGCATTCGCCAGTTCAATATTGCTACCCATCGCGGTTTTTAACGCGCCAAAGCCATACCACAGCAGGAACACGACGCCGCCCCAGGTGACCAACGCCAGCAGCCACGGCGAGGCATTCAACAAGGCGCTGCCGCCAAATATCCCGGCGCAGATAAGCACCAGATCGCTAATGGCGCACAGCAGCGCAATCATCAAATGGTATTGGCGACGAATCCCCTGGTTCATCACGAACGCATTTTGCGGCCCCAGCGGAAGAATCATGGCCGCCCCAAGCATAAGACCTTGAAAGTAATAAGATATCACGATAGTTTTCTTTAAGTAGTTCAGGAATGGCGCTGACTATAACGCGATAGAATCATTAGCGGAAATTGATATTTTTAATCAGTAATAAGTTTAGCTAATTATAAATTGAAGATACGCGCACCGATGTAGGCCGGATAAGACGTTTACGTCGCCATCCGGCACTAATGCGCTCAGTCAGTGCCTGATGGCGCTACGCTTATCAGGCCTACCATGTTTGGTCGCCCATAAAAAAACCGGGCATCAGCCCGGCCTTATTACTGCTTAGAAGCGATTACTGCTGGGCAGAACTGCCCGGCTTCATATTCACGTCTAACTGTGGATAGGGGAAGCTGATGCCGTTGGCATCGAACTCGCGCTTAATTTGCTCCAGCACGTCCCAGTAGACGTTTTGCAGGTCGCCGCTCAGGCTCCAGGCACGCACGACAAAATTCACTGACGACGGCGCCAGTTCATTTAAACGCACGGTAATATCGCGGTCTTTGAGAATACGATTATCCGCTTCAAGAATACGGGTCAGAATCTGCTTAACCTGGTCAATATCCGCATCGTAAGAGACGCCAATAATAAACTCATTACGGCGCGCAGGTTCACGGGAGAAGTTGATAATATTACCGGCGATAATTTTACCGTTCGGAATAACGATAATTTTGCCGTCAACGGTACGCATGGTGGTTGAGAAAATCTGCACGCTCAACACGGTACCGGCAACGCCGCCCAGGTCAACGTATTCACCCGCACGGAACGGACGGAACATCACCAGCAGTACGCCAGCGGCCAGGTTGGAGAGCGAGCCCTGCAGCGCCAGACCCACAGCTAAACCGGCGGCACCCAGTACGGCAATCACCGAGGCAGTCTGCACGCCAACGCGGCCCAGCGCGGCAATCAGCGTAAAGGCAATAATCGCGTAGCGCACCAGCGCGGAGAGGAAGTCCGCTACGGTGGCATCAATTTTACGCGCCAGCATCAGACGGTTGACGGTGCCCGATACAATTCTCGCCACGATCATCCCGACGATGAGGATGGCAATCGCCGCCACGATATTGACGGCGTAGCTCAGCAGGAGCTCCTGGTTGCGCACCAGCCAGGAGCCAGCGTCGTTTATGCTATCGACAACGTTTAAATCTTCCATTCAATATTCCTTATGGATACCCGGATGGGAAACTAAAAACGGCCTGCAAAAGTACAGGCAGGTATAAAGGGTAAACAAAAAATCAGTATTTTGCCAAATAGATCACAGTTTTATCCGGCACATCATATTGAAAAGGCAATAAAAAAGCCCGCTAGGCAGCGGGCTTTTGGTCAAAAATCAGGTTTATCTTACAGAACGTCTTTCGCGTTCAGTTCAGAGAAAGCCTGTTCCAGACGTGCGATCATGGACGCCTGAGCTGCACGCAGCCATACGCGTGGATCGTAGTATTTCTTGTTCGGCTGGTCTTCGCCTTTCGGGTTGCCCAGCTGACCTTGCAGGTAAGCTTCGTTGGTTTTGTAGTACTGCAGGATACCGTCCCAGGTTGCCCATTGGGTGTCGGTATCGATGTTCATTTTCACTACGCCGTAGCTTACGGAGTCTTTGATTTCCTGAGCAGAAGAACCGGAACCGCCGTGGAAGACGAAGTTCAGGCTGTTGTGCGGCAGGTTGTGTTTCTTAGAAACGTATTCCTGAGAATCACGCAGGATGGTTGGGGTCAGAACCACGTTACCTGGTTTGTACACGCCGTGTACGTTACCGAAGGAAGCTGCGATGGTGAAACGTGGGCTGATTTTGCTCAGTTCGGTGTAGGCGTAATCAACGTCTTCTGGCTGAGTGTACAGTGCAGAAGCGTCCATGTGGCTGTTGTCCACGCCGTCTTCTTCACCGCCGGTGCAACCCAGTTCGATTTCCAGAGTCATGCCCATTTTGGACATACGCGCCAGGTATTTGGAGCAGATTTCGATGTTTTCGTGCAGGGACTCTTCGGACAGGTCGATCATGTGGGAAGAGAACAGTGGTTTACCGGTAGCCGCGAAGTGTTTTTCACCCGCGTCCAGCAGACCGTCGATCCATGGCAGCAGTTTCTTAGCGCAGTGGTCAGTGTGCAGGATAACTGGAACACCATAGTGTTCAGCCATCTGGTGTACGTGATGCGCACCAGAGATAGCACCCAGGATTGCAGCGCCCTGAGGAACGTCAGTTTTCACGCCTTTACCTGCGATAAACGCAGCGCCACCGTTGGAGAACTGAACGATAACCGGTGCTTTAACTTTTGCAGCGGTTTCCAGCACGGCGTTGATAGAGTCAGTACCAACGCAGTTAACTGCTGGCAGAGCGAAATTGTTTTCTTTTGCTACCTGGAAAACTTTCTGTACGTCATCACCGGTGATAACACCTGGTTTTACGAAATCAAAAATTTTAGACATGTCACGTAGTCCTGTATCTTCGGCCGTTAGAAAAGGTGCGAGCTCTATAAAGCGCGCTGAAAATTGGGCAGGTTTCCCTGCCCTTGAATGGCTTACTTCTTAGCGCGCTCTTCGAGCATTGCTACTGCTGGCAGTACTTTGCCTTCCACGAATTCGAGGAATGCGCCGCCGCCAGTGGAGATGTAGGAGATTTTGTCAGCGATACCGAACAGGTCGATAGCTGCCAGGGTGTCGCCGCCGCCTGCGATGGAGAACGCGTCGCTGTCTGCGATTGCGTTAGCAACAATTTCAGTACCTTTGCGGAAGTTCGGGAATTCGAACACGCCAACTGGGCCGTTCCACAGAATGGTTTTTGCGTTTTTCAGGATGCCTGCCAGTTTCTCAGCAGAAACGTCGCCCAGGTCCAGAATCTGCTCTTCATCTTTGATGTCGTTTACAGATTTCAGGGTAGCGGTCGCGGTTTCGGAGAACTCGGTCGCTACGCGAACGTCAGTTGGAACTGGGATATCGCAGGTCGTCAGCAGACGCTTAGCTTCGTCAACCAGGTCCGCTTCGTACAGGGATTTACCAACGTTGTGGCCTTGAGCGGCAACGAAGGTGTTCGCGATACCACCACCAACGATCAGCTGGTCAGCAATTTTAGACAGGGAATCCAGAACGGTCAGTTTGGTAGAAACTTTAGAACCACCAACGATAGCCACCATTGGGCGAGCTGGTTCTTTCAGTGCTTTACCCAGCGCGTCCAGTTCTGCTGCCAGCAGCGGGCCTGCGCACGCCACGTCAGCAAACTTGCCGATACCGTGGGTGGAAGCCTGTGCACGGTGTGCAGTACCGAATGCATCCATCACGAATACGTCGCACAGTGCTGCGTATTTTTTGGACAGCGCTTCGTCGTCTTTCTTCTCGCCTTTGTTGAAGCGAACGTTTTCCAGAACAACCAGCTCACCGGCAGCAACTTCAACGCCGTCCAGGTAATCTTTAACCAGACGAACCGGAGCAGACAGTTTGTCTTTCAGGTAATTAACAACCGGCAGCAGAGAGAATTCTTCGTTGTACTCGCCTTCGGTCGGACGACCCAGGTGAGAAGTCACCATCACTTTCGCACCCTGTTTCAGCGCCAGCTCGATAGTTGGCAGTGAAGCACGGATACGTGCGTCGCTGGTTACTTTCCCTTCTTTAACTGGTACGTTCAGGTCCGCACGGATGAAAACGCGTTTACCAGCCAGATCCAGATCGGTCATCTTAATTACAGACATGGTGAATCCTCTCGTTGATACTTAAAGTTTTGTCGACGCTCAAGCGTCGAGCCTGAAACCAATAGCGGCCATTGCTAACGTGGTGTCGAGCATTCGGTTAGCAAAGCCCCATTCGTTATCACACCAGACCAGCGTTTTGATCAGATGCGCTCCACTCACCCGCGTCTGCGTGCCATCGACGATGGCGCTGTGCGGATCGTGGTTAAAATCAGTTGAGACCAACGGTAATTCCGTATAGTCAACTATACCATGAAATGCACCCTGTGCTGCTTTTTGCAGCAACTGGTTGACTTCATTTGCTTTTACTGGCTTTTTCACCGTCACGCTCAGGTCAATTGCCGTCACGTTAATGGTCGGTACTCGCACCGCAATCGCTTCGAAACGGTCGCCAAACTGCGGGAAAATACGGGCAATGCCCGCAGCAAGCTTGGTATCCACCGGAATAATCGACTGACTTGCCGCGCGCGTACGGCGTAAATCGGGATGGTAGGCGTCAATCACCTGCTGGTCATGCATCGCGGAGTGGATGGTCGTGACCGTGCCCGATTCAATGCCATAGGCATCATCCAACAATTTGATGACGGGGATTATGCAGTTCGTGGTACAGGAGGCGTTGGACACGATGCGGTGTTCGGCACACAGCTCATGTTCGTTAACGCCAAACACGACGGTGGCGTCGAGATCGTTGCTGCCAGGATGTGAAAAGAGCACCTTCTTCGCGCCAGCGGCAATATGGGCTTCGCCGTCATGGCGACTGCCGTATACGCCGGTACAGTCTAGCACGACATCAACCGATAGCTCTTTCCAGGGGAGCGCTTCAATAGCGCGCTCATGCAGAAGACGGATGGCGTCATCGCCGACGAAAAGCTGTTCACGCTCCTGGCGAACATCCCAGGCAAAGCGCCCGTGGCTGGTGTCATATTTCAACAAGTGCGCGATGCCCGCAGCATCTGCCAGTTCGTTGATTGCCACCACGGTGATTTCCGCACGGCGTCCGGATTCATACAAAGCACGAACCACGTTACGTCCAATGCGACCGAAGCCATTAATCGCTACGCGTACGGTCATAGGTCTCCTGCAAGGTTGTCCCGATGCAAAGTGGCAACAGAGTAATGCAGCCAAACGCTTTGGGAAACCTCACCCGCCACAAACAGTGACTGATTGGTTAAATGTCGAACAATTTATCGACTGAAACGCTTCAGCTAGAATAAGCGAAACAAGGAATAAAAGGAATGATTGTCCAGACAGAGACGCCTAATATCTGACATACATCACATTTTGATTGGAATAATATGCAAAGAAATTCCTGAGAATAATAAAAAGGGCCGCCGAGGCGACCCTTTCATTTCAGAGAAAACGCAGATTACAGCAGGGATTTCGCTTTCGCGAGAACGTTCTCTACGGTGAAGCCGAACTCTTTGAACAGCAGATCCGCTGGCGCAGACTCACCGAAGGTGGTCATGCCAACGATAGCACCATTCAGGCCCACGTATTTGAACCAGTAGTCTGCGATGCCCGCTTCGATTGCCACGCGTGCAGAGACCGCTTTCGGCAGTACGGATTCGCGGTAAGCCGCATCCTGTTTGTCGAAGGCGTCGGTGGACGGCATGGAC
>NZ_JMPL01000094.1 GCF_000735365.1 Kluyvera ascorbata ATCC 33433
GAAACCTCGCTACGATACCTGCAACCGGAACGACGACATCGCGGCCACCAGCGCCTGCGACTGTTCTTCCAGCGAGCGGGTTGCCGCCGACGATTGCTGTACCAGCGCGGCGTTCTGCTGCGCCGTTTCATCCATCTGGCTCACCGCAATATTCACCTGCTCAATGCCGCGACTCTGCTCCTGCGACGCGCTGGCAATCTCGCGCATCAGCTTGGTCATGCGCATCACTTCGCTGGCAATCTCATCCATGGTTTCCCCCGCCTGCTGCGCAAGGTCACTGCCTTCGCTGACGTGGGTTTGTGAAGCAGAAATCAGCTGACGAATCTCTTTGGCGGCATCCGCACTGCGGCTTGCCAGATTACGCACTTCGCCAGCCACCACCGCGAACCCGCGCCCCTGCTCGCCCGCACGCGCCGCTTCCACCGAGGCGTTCAGTGCCAGAATGTTAGTCTGGAAGGCAATTCCGTCAATCACGCTGAGGATATCGGCGATGCGGTTGGCGCTGCCGGCAATATCCTGCATTTTTTCAATCACATAGCAGACCATTTCGCTGCCGCGATCGGCGGTATCGGACACCTCCTGCGCCAGCTTGTGCGCCTGGTCGGCGTTATCGGCGTTCTGCTTCACGGTGGCGGTGATCTCTTCCATGCTGGCGGCAGTTTGTTCAAGCGACGTCGCCGTCGACTCGGTGCGCTGCGCCAGATGGTTGTTGCCTGCCGTCAGTTCACGGCTGCCAACGTCAATCTGCGAGCTGGCATCGCGCACGCGCATCACCGAATTCATCATCGATTCACGCATGCCGGTAATCGCCACGTTCAGGCGCTTAATCTCCGCACTGCTCGCCTTCAGCGGTGAATGGGTTAAGTCCCCCGCCGCTACTTGCTCCAATTGACCAATCGCCGCCGCCAGCGGTTTAAGCAGCAGGTGGCGCAGTTGCAGCCAGCCCAGCGCCATCACGCCTGCGGTCAGGAGAATGGCGATAACCATCAGTACCAGCACGCGGTTTTTGGTGCTGTGCACCGCCGAGATTTCAATCTGGCCGCGAGACTCGCCCCAGTCCTGGAACGCGCGGATCGCATCATCAAACTGGCGAGAGACCGGGATCATGGTCTTTTCCAGCAGATCGTAATAGCCGTCGACGTTTTGCTGATTCAGCGCCGCCAGCATTGGCACAATCCCTTGAGTATTGTAGGTCTCGAAGCTTTTCATTACGTTCGCCAACAGCTGCGCGCCGTCGGCGTCATCCATCGAGGAGTGACCCACGTCGGTAATAATCTTCTGCCCCTGGACAACTTCACCGTTGAGGACTTTTACCGCCCTGGTGGCATCATCGAGCATCCCGATTTCCATCAGGCGGACCGCCTGGCTAGCTTCATTACGCGCACGTAATAGCAGCGTGTAACCTTCGTTTAGCTGGGTTATCTGGTCGCTTTGCAGATGGTCAATGCGTTGCAGAGAAGTGGAGCTTTTGGTGAGGGCATAAATGCCGATGCCGCTGACTAAAACCAGCAGCAGGGTCATCACGGCGAGCAGGGACAGCAAGCCGGTACGGATAGAGAGCGTTTTTAGCATCATAGTGTTGTCCGGTAGCAGGGGTACTGTTTGGCGTAAAAATTTAGTATCGGCTGCTACCGGAAAAACATTAGTGTTTCAGGGTGTTAGTCCTTTGTTACTGCCGCGCTTACGCGGGTCACCGCCGCATTCTGGCGGTTCTCCCACAGCACCGTCAGCGCGCGCTGGAGCGCAATGAAAATAAACAGCAGAATGCCGATGGCGATTTTCGTCCACCAGGAGCTCAGCGTGCCGTCGAAATTGATGTAGGTCTGAATCAGCCCCTGAATGCCAACGCCGAACAACGTGCCAAGCACCGTTCCGACGCCGCCGCTCAGCAGCGTGCCGCCAATCACCACCGAGGCAATGGCATCCAGTTCTACCCCAACGCCTGCCAGCGCGTAGCCCGCTTGGGTATAGATGGAGAAGACGATACCGGCGAGCGTCGCCAGCCCGGTCGACAGCATATAGATGCGCACGATGGTGCTGCGGGTCGGAATCCCCATCAGGTTCGCCGAGGTGGCGTTACCGCCGATGGCATACACCTGATTGCCAAAGCGCGTGCGGTGAGCCAGAAAGATCCCCAGAATCACTACCAGCAGCATCAACAGCCCCATCGCGCTCAGGCGACCACCACCGGGAATGGTCCACGCCAGCCCGGAGAGGGTGTCGTAGAGCGGATGATCGATAGGAATCGACTCCTCGGAAACCAGATAGCTGACGCCGCGCAGGAAGAACATCCCGGCCAGGGTGATGATAAACGCCGGGATCTTCAGAGCATCAATCAGCCAGCCCATAAAGGCGCCGAAAGCGCAGCCCATCACCAGCACCAGCGGGAATGCCACCAGCGGTGACAGCCCCCAGAAGCCAATCGCTTTCGCTAAGAAAACGCCGGTAAAGGCGATCACCGAACCGACGGAGAGATCGATACCGCCGGAGAGGATCACAAAGGTCATCCCCACCGCCACAATGCCCAAAAAGGCGTTGTCGGTCAGAATGTTGCAAATCACCCGCGTCGAAGCGAAGCCAGGAAACTGGGTCAGGCAATAGAGATAGCCGAGGATGAACACGCCCAGGGTGATCATCAACGGCAAATTACGTTTTATCATCGCGGCGTACCCTTTTCAGCATCTGAATAAAGCGCGGCGACTGGACGATCAGCACGCACATCACCACCACCGCTTTCACTACCTGATTCAGTTCAGGCGGGAACCCGGAGAGCAAAATACCGGTGTTCATACCCTGAATAATCAGCGCGCCGACCACCGACAGCAGCAGGTTAAACCGCCCGCCCATCAGCGAGCCGCCACCGATCACCACCGCCAGAATCGCGTCAAGCTCCAGCCACAGCCCGGCGTTGTTGGCATCGGCACCACGAATGTCTGCCGCTACAATGGTTCCGGCAATGGCCGCGCAGACACCGCTCAGCACATAGGCCAGCATCACGACGATGCGGGTATTTACTCCGGCGTTTTTCGCCGCGCGGATGTTAATCCCTACCGCTTCGATAAACATGCCGAGAGCGGTTTTACGCGCCAGCAGCCAGAAAATCACCAGCGTTACCAGCGCAATCATCACCGGCGTCGGGAACAGCAGAAACTTGCCGCTGCCAATCCACGCCAGCGACGGCGAGTCGAAGGTGACTATCTGCCCGGAGGTGATGAGCTGCGCCACGCCGCGTCCGGCCACCATCAAAATTAGCGTCGCCACAAAGGGCTGAATTTTGAGGATAGCGACCAGAATGCCGTTCCACAGCCCGGCCAGCACGCCGGAGCCTAGCGCCGCCAGCAGTACCACCGGCAGGCTATGCCCGGCCACGGTCATTGAAGCCGCGGTCGCCCCGGCAATCGCCATTACCGCACCCACAGAAAGATCGATCCCGCCGGTGGCAATCACCAGCGTCATGCCAATCGCCAGCAGCGCCACGGGCGCCGCGCGGTTGAGGATATCAATCGGGCTGCCGAACAGGCGGCCATCCTGTAGCGTTATCTGGAAAAAGTGCGGTGCGACAAGACTGTCGACCAGCAGCACCAGAATCAGCGCCGCAATTTGCGGCATGCCCGGCGGCCAGCGAAAACGTCGCGCGGGCTGGCCGGGTTGAGGAACGGATCGAGGCATCACGGTGTACTCCTTAGGCCGCAATAGCGTTCATGATGGCAGGGACGGAGAGCTTATCGAGCGGGATCTCCGCCACCTGTTGGCGATCGCGCATGATGATCACCCGGTCGGCGTAGCCCACCAGCTCTTCCAGTTCGGATGAGATAACCAGCAGCGCCAGACCATCCGCGCAGAGCGTTTCGATCAGGCGAATGATCTCCGCGTGGGCGCCCACGTCGATCCCACGGGTCGGTTCGTCGAGGATCAGGAACTGCGGGCGCGTCAGCAGCCAGCGGGAGAGCAGCACCTTCTGCTGGTTGCCGCCGGAGAGAAACTCCACCGGCTGCTCGGCGCTGGGTGTACGGATCCCCAGTTGGCGGATAAAGCGCTCAGCAATATCATTTTGTTCCTTGCGCGGGATCGGCCGCAGCCAGCCGCGCTGCGCCTGCAGCGCGAGGATGATATTTTCCCGTACCGACGCGGCGGCAATAATGCCGTCAGTTTTGCGATCCTCAGGACAGAAACCGATCCCAAGACAAGAGGCCTGATGCGGCGAGCGCAGGGTTTGCGGTTTGCCTTTGATCGTCGCCTGCCCGCTGTCGGCAGGATGAATACCGAAGATCACTTCGGCGGTTTCGGTACGACCCGATCCCAGGAGTCCTGCCAGGCCGACGATCTCGCCAGGGCGAATGTGCAGATCGAACGGGGCGATGGTGCCTTTTTTGCCGTAACCCTCAAACGAGGCGACCGGTTTATCGCTGAGTAACGTACGCCCGGCGCGTTGAAGCGCCTGATGCTCCAGCTCACGGCCGAGCATCATTTTGACCAGTTCTATCTGCGGCAGCTCGCGGGTTTCCCGGCAGCCAACGAACGATCCGTTGCGCAGTACGGTGATCCTGTCGCTGACCGCATAGACCTGATCGAGGAAGTGGGTGACGAAGATCAGGCTGACGCCCTGATCGCGCAGCTGGCGCATCAGGGTGAAGAGCATCTCCACTTCTTTGGTGTCGAGGCTGGCGGTAGGTTCGTCGAGGATCAGCACTTTTGCCGAGAGATCGATAGCCCGGCAGATAGCGACGATTTGCTGCATCGCGACAGAGAAGCGGTTTAACGGCTCGCGCACGTCGAGAGAGAAGCCATAAGAGGCCATCAGCGCGGTGGCGCGCTTTTCCATCTCTTTGCGCTGGATAAAACCAAAGCGTTTGGGTTCACGGCCAATAAACAGGTTATCCGCCACCGACATGTTCGGCAGCAGGTTCACTTCCTGGTAGACGGTACCAATGCCCAACTGCTGGGCATGGGCGGTATTTTTGGGATTGATTTGCTGGCCTTCCAGCCAGATGCTGCCGCTGTTGGCATGGTAGACGCCGGTCAGCGCTTTGATGAGCGTGGATTTTCCCGCGCCGTTTTCGCCGAGCAGCGCCATGATTTCACCGCGCCGCAGGCTGAAGTTGACGTTATCCAGCGCTTTCACGCCGGGAAAGTACTGGCAGAGCCCCTCGGTGCGGAGGATTTCCGGGTTGGTTTCAGTGGTCATGGTGCGCTCCCCCCTCACCCAATACATTGTGCCTGACTTGCAACCCGCACCGCTCAGCTCCCTCTCCCTTTCAGGGAGAGGGTAGAGGTGAGGGTACCTGCCGCTTAATAGCCCATATTTTTCTTCTTCTCTAACTCTTCTTTCGCCGTATCCGGCAGATACAGCGTCGATTTGGTCAGCGTCACTTTTTCCGGCATGGTGCCGTCTTTCTTGAATTTCTCCAGCGCATCAAACGCCGGGCCGGCCATATTCGGGGTCAGCTCGACGCTGGCGTTCGCTTCACCGGCGATCATCGCTTTATAAATATCCGGTACGCCGTCAATCGAACCGGTCAGAATGTCTTTACCCGGCTTCAGCCCTGCCTCTTTAATGGCCTGGATAGCACCGATCACCATGTCATCGTTATGGGCGTAAACCATGCAGATGTTCTTGCCGTTGTTCTCCGCCTTGATAAAGCTTTCCATGACCTCTTTGCCCTTACTGCGCGTAAAGTCGCCGGACTGGGAGCGGATAATTTTGATGTTGGACGCTTTAGAAATCGCGTCGGCGAAGCCTTTCTTACGGTCAATCGCCACGCTCGCCCCCACCGTCCCTTGCAGCTCAACGACGTTACACGGTTTGCCGTCGACGGTTTTAATCAGCCATTCGCCAATCAGCTGGCCTTCCAGCACGTTGTTAGCGGTGACTGTGGTCATATAGAGAGATTTGTCTTTGACATCAATGGAGCGGTCGAGCAGGAAGACCGGGATCTTGGCCTCTTTGGCTTCCTTCAGCACCGGTTCCCAGCCTGTCGCCACAACCGGTGCGATAAAGATGGCATCCACACCCTGAGCGATAAACGAACGCACCGCTTTAATCTGGTTTTCCTGCTTTTGCTGGCCGTCGGTAATCTTCAGGGTGATACCGCGTTTTTCCGCTTCCTGCTTCGCAACGTTGGTTTCCGCCGCGCGCCAGCCGGATTCAGATCCGACCTGCGAAAATCCCACCGTTAATGGAGCAGCCATGACCATAGACGACATGGCTGCGGAAACTGCTGTGACAAGAAGTAAGCGCTTCCACATAGAGATATCCTCGTAGGGTTATTGTTGGTCAAATATTCATCTGCGGAAAAACTATAGACAATAGGACATGTAACGGAATGCGTTACATCACACTTCAAAAAAGTAAATTATTTGTTAATTAGCAGCAGGCGTCAGAGCGCAGGAAGGAGTAGGTGTCGCGCACCCATTGATGGCAATCGATTTTGTGTTTTTTTTGACCGCATCACCGTCATTTTTTATCGTGATGTAAACGCTTTCATGATTTTATTCATGATGCGGCTGTGTTTATGGATTTTTCTGCTTTAAGAAGGCGCTGAAAAGGCCAGGTTCCAGGGAGAGAGACGTAAAACAGGTCAAGACTTTCCCGACGAGTTGGCTATAATACCGGGCACTAGTTTGCCATACATTCTAAAGGAAACAGACATGAGCTTACTCAACGTCCCTGCGGGTAAAGATCTGCCGGAAGATATCTACGTTGTCATCGAAATCCCAGCTAACGCAGATCCTATCAAATACGAAGTCGACAAAGAGAGCGGCGCGCTGTTCGTTGACCGTTTCATGTCCACCGCGATGTTCTATCCGTGCAACTACGGTTACATCAACCACACCCTGTCTCTGGACGGTGACCCGGTAGACGTTCTGGTCCCAACCCCGTACCCACTGGAGCCAGGTTCCGTCATTCGCTGCCGTCCAGTTGGCGTGTTGAAAATGACCGACGAATCCGGTGAAGATGCGAAACTGGTTGCGGTACCGCACACCAAGCTGAGCAAAGAATACGATCACATCAAAGATGTGAACGACCTGCCAGACCTGCTGAAAGCGCAGATCACCCACTTCTTCGAGCACTACAAAGACCTCGAAGCAGGCAAATGGGTTAAAGTTGACGGTTGGGACAATGCTGAAGCGGCTAAAGCTGAAATCGTTGCTTCCTTCGAGCGCGCGAAGAAATAATATTTTTCGAGCGTGACAAAACACCGCCTTCGGGCGGTGTTTTTGTTTGTGCGAGTCCCGGCGGCGCTTCGCTTGGCCGGGCTACCTGGTTCACGCAGCTCCGGAACAAAAAAACAACGCCACCCCCAGGGTGGCGTTGCCGTATTCAATACTGGTCTTTATCCAACCAGTTACCGCTTTCTATCAGCTTCAGCCCGTCGACCGGGCGCTGATAGACATACATCCAGGCACTACCGTAAGGCGTCTGGATGAGGTGACGTGCATATTCACCCGCTTTGGTGCGCAGCGCATCCAGTTCGGCTAGCGTCGAGGCGTCAATTCGATAAACCTCACCGTGTACTGTGCCTTCACCTGGCACCGCGCCTGGATAGTGGCCCAGGCTGTACAGTTGATAATCGAAAACGCTGTGATCGCCCAGCCACTGGGCGTTCGTCATCCAGTGGCTGTTGCCTTGTTTGCGCCGTAAACTGCCGTACACAAATATTCGCATTGCTAAAACTCAAACTGATAGAGCAAATCGAGCGCCTGGTCTACGCCAGACACCGCTTCCAGATACAGCTTAGGCATCAGGCGATAGCGTAACGTGAGCGTCGCTAACGAGTCAAAGATCCCAACGCCATATTTCACCTGCAGACCCGGCAATACGTAACCACTGACCACCACCTGGGAGGAATCACCCACCCCTTGTGTATCGAGAGCCAGATTACTTACGCCAAACGTCTCGCCGATTTTACCCACAAGCTGACCACTTTGTGCAACCCCCATACCAATAAGCATAGATGTCATTGCCGCACTGTCACTCTGACCGCTATCCAGCCCCTGTCCACGAACCAGGTAAGAGAGCGCTTCCTGCTGTGACATCGCCGGGTCGGAGAAGACTTCTGCCTTAGGCTGATCGGCGGTACCGGTGACGCGAACGCCAGCGATAACATCGTTTTCCGTCGATTCCGGGTTACGAATCGCTTCGATGTTGAGCAGCGGCTGATCCGGCGGACCGGAGAACAGCAGTTCGCCTTTACGCACGATCAAGTCCTGGCCATAGGCGTGGAAACGCCCTTCCGGAATATTAATCTGGCCGTTCAGGCCCAGCCCCTGTTTATCCTGCGCTACCTTCAGGTCGCCGGTCAGGCGCGCTTTCAGCCCGAAGGCATCAAGACGGACGTTGTTGCCAACGTGGATATTCAGGTTGCTGTTGATAGGAATCGACGCAGACTGCGTTTTCTCCGGCTTGAGGTCGCTGTTGAGCATCACCTCATCGCTGGAAACGCCCACAGCGCTTTCCGGCACCTCTTTCACCACAATACGCGCCCATGGGATATCGACGTTGCCATCCAACGTAAACAAGCTTGGCGTGGCGTTAAAGACGATATCCGGCGACACATCAAGGCGCACCATCGGCGGCACGGTAATACGCACCCGGCTGCCTTTTGCGGCGATGCGCGCCCGCCAGTTGTCGATTTGCCGCCAGTCCGCATCGCCGTTCAGGCTGATTTGCCCCTGCTGGGTGCGAATGTCGCCCTGCAACGTCGAGCTGGCACCGTTGAAGTTCATGGTTATCTGGCTTGGCTGCATATCAAACGGCATAAAGTTGCCGTCGACGTCGATACCGTTCAACTGCATCTGCCCGAAGAGCAGCGGGCTCATCGCATTACCGCCGAGACGCAGGTTCGCGTTGAGCTTACCTTCCGCCTTTTCACCGCGGGAGAAGATAGGGTTAATCATCGCCAGCGAGAAGTTACGAATATTGACGTTGCCGCCAAGGTTGCGACGCCCCTGCGGGTCGGTCACCTGCACCTGACCGTCAAGTTGGCCGTTATTGGTCAGACGGATAAGCCAGCCTAGCTCCGCGCGGTTGTTATGCAAGTCTGCGTTCAGGTTCAGCGTGTCAAAGGCCACCGGCAGCGGCGCATTGTTGACGATTTGCGTCACCTTCACGTTGCGCCCGGAGAGCGTCACTTTACCCTGCGGCAGCCCCTCTTTGGTGGTGTCCCAGGTGACGTCCGCATTACCGCTGAACACGCCGCTCGCCTGCGTCTCTTCCGGCATAAACGGTTTGAGCATCGCGAGATCGAAGCGGTTGAGGTTCACTATCGCATGGCCTGCGGCACCGGCATCAATCGTCTGCGGTACGCACAGTTCGGCGTTCGGGTTCACCCAGCAATGCGGCCCGATGCTGATTTTCTGCTCGAGGTTGCGGTAGTCCAGCGCGATATCGCGGTTAACCGACCACGGGCCAACCGGGGTCTGGAAGCGCGTATTGCTAAGCGCCCCCTTCCAGCGTTCTTCTTTGCGGTCAAAACTGCCCGACAGCGCCAGCTGGCCGGAGACCGGCTCGCCCTGAATCTGCAACTGCAAGGCGTGCTGCTTCTCGTTGCCTTTGGCCGCCAGGTGCACCAGGCCGATATTCACGCCCGGCTGCGCAATGCGTTCCACGCGCACATCGAGGTTTCCGGCAATCTGATCAGTCGACTTGACCTCGCCGTCCACGCGCACCTGAGCAATCGACAGCTCCTGCCAGCGTAGGCCGCGCGCGGTGATATCCGCCAGTAACTGCGGCGCGTCGACGGTGCCACGAATTTTCACCAGCCCTTTCGCCGTGCCGCCAAGACCCGGCAGCATGTTGTCGAGCTTCGGCGCATCAATGTTGGCGTCCAGGTTGAGGTCTTTTACCCCCAGTTCGCCCTTCACGTCGGCGGTGTTATTGCCCAGCGCCACGTGCAGGCCGGGAATGGTCCACTGCATGTAGCTGTTACCGCGTACGGAACCCTCGACGTTCACCTTGTTCTGCTTCACGTTGCCGGTGATTTTCACCTCCGGCACGTTCATCTGCCAGGTGCCGCCGTAAAGGCTGCCGTTGGTTTTAATCAGGCCGTCCAGCTTCGACGGCCAGTCCGGTGCCACCTTGGCGGTGTTGATGCTGCGAAGCGCCAGTTCGCCGCGCCAACTTATCGCCTGCTGCCAGTCGAGCAGCGCGGTCAGTTCGGTTTTGCCTTCCAGGGCCGCTACGGTGAGTTTGTCGAGGCTCACCTGCCGCTCGTTGCCTTTCGCGTCGATGGTGATATCCGCTGGCGGCACGCCCTGCCCTTTCACCGCGGTGCGGAATGACAGCGTATAGTCAGTCATCTTGCCGCCGAGCTTCATTTTCAGGTCATCGGCCTGGAACTGCTTCTCACCGGTAAACGGCCAGTAGAGCTGTTTACTGTTCACTTCAATATTAAACGGCAACCCGGCTTCCGCCAGCTGCGCCTGGGCGCGGAGAGAAACGTCTACCGGGCCGGAGAGATTAACCCCGACCTCAAGCTGTTTACGCACCTCACCGCCCACTTTCAGCTTCACTTTCTCGCCCTTCAGCGGGTCCATGTTCAGCGTACTGTTGAGCGTGATGTCTACCGGCCAGTCATTAATCAACTGCGCGGTACCGCTGGCGTTCACCGTGCCCTGGCTGGAATCAACGTCCAGCGCGTCGAGCTTCATGTTGCCGTCGATGCTGCTTACCTTCAGCAGCATTTTGTAGACCGTCAGGTCGGTGTCGCCGGTAATGCGCAGCTGTTCGCCGCTAAAGGATTCAACGTTCAGGTTCAGCGGCAAATGAACATCGGCCATTTCCGGCAGCACCGGCTTGGAGAACAGCTCGGTCATGGTTTCGCCGAGCGGTTTTTCCTGCGGCTGCGGGTTGTCGATTTTCGGCTCAACCACCTCTTTTTGCGCCACGTCGGCTACTTTCGGTAGGGCAATCAGCAGCCCTTGCAGCGTGGTCGGCGTGAGGGTCAGGTTTTTCTCCTGCCACTGAAGGCCGCTGGTGAAATCCATCACCGACACCGTGGTGTCATCAATTTTGATATTGACGTTGTTAAGCGCGAAGCGCTTGAGGGTAATCGGGTACGGCGTGGAGAGGTTCAGCGGGCCGCTGTCCTCCTCTTTGACCGGCGCGGCGGGCGGCATTTTGCTACTGTCGATAGCCACGTTGATGTTGCTGAGCGCAATATCATTCACGCACACGCTGCTGTGCCACAGGCATTTCAGATCCACCGCAAGGTGAAACTCCCCGGCGTCCACCGCCACGCCCGGCTGGGTGTAGCGGACGTTTTTCAGCGTCAGATCGCGCCAGCCGCCGGTGACTTTGCCAATTTCCAGCCCCGGCACCCAGCGGTTTGCCGCGTTAAACAGCAGATGTAACCCTGTCGTCGTGCCAACCAGGAATCCGACGATCCCCACCAGCAATACGAGAAAAATCAGCACACCGAGGCTTATTTTCTTCCATAACGTCATAGTTCAGGCCCCAGTCCAATGTAAAACTGCAATCCATGTTCATCTTTATCGCCCACCGGAACGGCGAAATCGAGCTTGATTGGCCCAACCGGCGACTGCCAGCGTACGCCGACGCCCGCGCCTTTTTTCCAGTCGCTCTGGCGAATATCGCTAACCGCTTCACCACCGTCGACAAACACCGCGCCCCACCACTTCCCGGTCACGTTGTACTGATACTCGAGCGAGCCGGTGGCCAGTTTTGATGCACCGATCAGCTTGCCTTTATCGTCGCGCGGGGCGATCGATTTGTATTTATAGCCGCGAATACTGCGGTCGCCACCGGCGAAGAAGCGCAGATCCGGCGGTACGCGGTCGAAGTCACCGGTTTCAATCCAGCCGAGGTTGCCGCGCATCACGAAGCGATGGCGGTCGTAGAGCGTACGGATCCAGACGTTTTGCGCCTGAATAACGGAGAAGTCGACGTCCGAACCCCAGGCGGTGTTGGAGTAGTCGATCGAGTAGCGCTGGGAATCGCCCCAGGTCGGCATCAAACCGCCGCGCGAACGGGTTCGGCTGATTGAGACGCCAGGATAGAACAGCATGGTGGTGTTGGTGACATCCGCCTGGGTAAAGTGGTCGAGGCTCCAGCGCAGGTTAATGGCGCGCTGCCAGCCGCTCGACAGGTCCCAGAAACGCGAGACCGCAAGCGTGGTGGAGTCGGCTTTGGTGTCGTTGAGGTCGGTGCTTTTGAAACCGCCCTGCACCAGATAATACTGTTCCAGCGGGTTCTTCAGCAGCGGAATTTTATAGCTGAAATCCAGCTGCTGTTCCGGCGCCGACACGCTGACGCTGGTCGTCAGGCTGTGGCCGTAGGAGTTCACCCACGGTTTTCGCCACGAGGCTTTCACTCGTGGCCCGACGTCGGTGGAGTAGCCGCCACCCAGTTCAACGGTGTTTTCGCTGCGCGGCGAGACGACGCCATGCAGCGGTAGCACCTTCGTTTTCCGGGATTTAGCGAACTCCGGCGCGACCACCACCGAGTTAAACCAGCCGGTGGCGGAAAGACGGCGGTTAAGTTCAGCCAGGTCGCTGGACTGGTAGTAATCCCCCTTTTTGAACGGCACCAGACGCTGCAGGTACTCTTCGCGGATCTGCGAGCCTTCAAAGGTGACATCACCAAAGCGGTAGCGCTCGCCGCTATCGTAGTCGATATCCCAGAATGCCTGATGACGGTCGAGCGACACGCCGAGCTGGCTCTTGTTAAACTCGCTATCAAAGTAGCCTTTGCGCAGCGCCACGCTGGTTAACGAACTTTTAAAATGGTCATAGTCGCTGTGATTCAGGACAGTGCCAATTTTAGGCCGGTTTTGCAGCAGCGCCAGATAGTCGCTGTCGGTTCGCGCACCGCCGCGCAGAATCACATCGGTGCCGCCGATAAGTACCGGCTCGCCTGGCGTCACTTTTGCCAGCAGCACCTGACGGCCTTTTGCCGGCGGTGGCTTAAGTTCGAAATCGATGGTCGGCTCATAGTAGCCGAGGGCCTTCAGCCCTTCACGAATAGCATCATCTACGCGCGCGCGAAAGCGACGATCGGGCGTCACCTCATCGCTGTCGATCGTGGAAAGCTGCGCACGTACGTTTTTTTGTAACTCGCCTGAGAGCCCTTCAACCTGCAGACGGATGTTTGCTGCACTGGCAACACCGCTGGTCAGCAGCAAGCTCACCAAACATAACTGGCGGATTTGTCGCACATTTTCTCCTGAATATCCTTGTTCCCACCCCAACGGGAAACGAAAGTCCGCTCCGCGGCCACGACTGCGTTTTCGCCAAAATTACGCTCTAAGAACGCACGGCATTCAACGTCAGCTTAAAAAACCCACTCTTTGTCGGGTTGAAATAAATACAGAGCCCCAAATTATTCTTATGTTTAAACTTAGACGTATTCGGCGCGTTTATTGTGTTAAAAGACACGCCCGGTTACAACCTTAACGGAAATTACCGTTCACCGGAGGCCTATCTCATGAGTCTAGCTGATAAAAAACACCTTGTATCTCAATCGGATGCATTGCCAGGAAGAAATACGCCGATGCCGGTCGCCACGCTCAATGTCGTGACAGAACACTCAATGACCAACGTTCCGGAGGGGATGGAGGTCGCATTATTCGCCATGGGCTGCTTCTGGGGCGTCGAACGTTTGTACTGGCAGACACCCGGTGTGTACAGCACCGCAGCAGGCTATACCGGCGGCTTTACGCCTAATCCAACCTACCGCGAAGTGTGCAGCGGGCAGACCGGGCATGCCGAAGCCGTGCGCGTGGTTTATGACCCGACGATGGTCAGCTATAGCGACCTGCTGAAAATTTTCTGGGAGAACCACGACCCGGCGCAGGGGATGAGACAAGGAAACGATCAGGGTACGCAGTATCGTTCGGCGATTTACCCCCTCACGCCGGAGCAAGAGCAGGAGGCGCATGCCAGCCTGAAACAGTTCCAGGACGCGATGAAGAGCTCAGGAGATGCGCGAACCATCACCACCGAAATCGCCAACGCCAAGCCGTTCTACTATGCCGAGGATGAGCACCAGCAGTACCTGTACAAAAATCCGCACGGCTACTGCGGCATCGGCGGGATTGGCGTATGCCTGCCTCCACAGTTGCAGGGTTAATCGTCCAACGCCACGCGCGCCGCATGTCGCGTGGCATTCGCCACTGTTCCGTAGTCCATGACTTTTCCCTGTAGTAACAGGTTATAGACCGGCGACTGAGGTCGGTTAAGCCGCGTTTGCAGCAGATGCACGGCCTCAATGCCCAGGTCACGGCAAGGGACACGAATACCGGTCACCGGCGCGGTCAGGCTATTTTCCAGATTCCACGTAAAATCGGTGGTGATAAGAGAGATATCCTCCGGTACGCGCAGCCCGTGGTGCTGCAACGCCTTCATCACCCCCTCGGTCATGCTCGTGCTGTTGGGGAAAATAACATCCGGCCACTGCGCACGATCGTGCGTCTCCAGCCACGTATTCAGCGCCCGCTCCGCTTCCTCCGCCGTGAACCACTCGGTGACCAGCAGGTCGTGCTGAGGGTTGAAAGGAACGTGGTGATAGCGATAGGCCTCTTTAATCCCATCCAGCCGGGCATAGAGCGTCTCCCTGCGCAGGCAGGTCATCGTCAGCACGCGCCGATGCCCTTGTTCAAAGAGATAACGCATCGCGGTAAAGCCGATAGCCCGGTGGTCAGGCGAGACGCAATCCAATGCCATTTCCCGGTCAATTGAATTAATCAACACGCAGGGCTTATTCAGCGTACTGGCCAGCTTGAGGATCGTGGGGTCATCCGTACCGATGATCACCACGGCATTGATGCTCTTCTGACCGGCTTTTTCGAGGAATAATTTTACGTCTGCGTGCTGCTCTTCCAGCGCGCAGTGGGTGATCCAGACATCATGCGGCGCACTGGCTTCGGCAACCCCTTTGGTGACTTCCAGATAAAAGGTATCGCCTCGCCCCTGAAACGTGCGCTCTGGGGCAAACACGGCGATGCCGTTAATCAGCAGCCGCCCGTTGGCCAGCGAGTCCAGCACTCCTAGCTGGCGAGCGCATTGCACAATCGCCTCTCGCGCCTTTTCGCTGGTATAGGATTTGCCGCTCAGCACCCGGGAAACGGTGCTAATGGAGTAGCCGGTTCGTGCGGCAATTTCATCCATTTTTAGCTTGCCTGGCATTGTGTGACCTCGCTCGCAATCATATTTTGCAAATTTTTGCAGATGCAGTTCGCTGATTTTAAAACCCATTTTCACTTTCCCGCCCATATTCCTGTTCGGCCTGCGAGCATTCTCACAAATTCCGTTTGTCCGCTTTATCCGCCTTCCCTATTTTCAGACTTCAGTCATTCCTATCACGGTTAAGGTGCAACATGGATAAGGTGCGTTTCGGCATTATTGGCGTGGGTAACATTGGTACCCTTCACGCCCGTTACCTGATGGCAGGTACGGTGAAAGAGGCCTGCCTGACGGCAGTGTGCGATAACGATCTCAGCAAGCATCCGGCTATTCGCCAGCTTGTTGGCGGCGGCATAACCCTATTTGACGATGCCGAAACCATGCTGAAAAGCGGGCTGATAGACGCGGTTATCGTCTCCACCCCGCATTACGATCATCCGGGCCTGTCGATGATGGCGATGCGCCACGGCATCCATACCCTTTGCGAAAAACCGGCCGGGGTTTACACCGCCCAGGTGCGTGAAATGAACGAATACGCCCGCGGCTGCAACGTGGTGTTCGGCATGATGTTCAACCAGCGCCCTAACCCGCTGTATCAGAAAGTGAAAGATCTGATCGACAGCGGCGAGCTGGGCGAACTGCGCCGCTCTAACTGGATTATCACCAACTGGTATCGCTCACAGAGCTACTACAACTCCGGCGGCTGGCGCGCCACCTGGAAGGGTGAAGGCGGCGGCGTGCTGCTCAATCAGGACCCGCATCAGCTCGACCTCTGGCAATGGCTGGTCGGCATGCCGGTGCGCATGCGCGCGTTCTGCCAGTTCGGTAAGCATCGCGATATTGAAGTGGAAAACGACGTCACCGCCTACGCCGAGTACGCCAACGGCGCCACCGGGGTCTTTATTACCACCACGGCGGAAGCGCCGGGTACCAACCGCCTGGAAATCACCGGCGATCGCGGCAAGGTGGTAGTAGAAGAAGGTCGCCTGCGCTTCTGGCGTCTGCGCGAGTCCGAACCAGAATTCAACGCCCGCTGGCAGAACGGCTTTGGCGAGCCGGAATGCTGGGAGGTGGTAATCCCCAACCCGCCGGAAAGCAGCGAACACCACGTGGTTACCGCCAACTTCTGCGACGCCGTGCTGCACGGTAAACCGCTGATTGCCCCGGGTACCGACGGCATTCGCGGCCTGACGCTCTCCAACGCCATGCACCTCTCCACCTGGACCGACGACTGGGTCAACCTGCCGTTTGACGAGGCGCTGTTTAAAAAGCTGCTGGACGAGCGCATCGCCACCTCCGTTGAAAAACAGGTCGAAAGTAAAACGCTGGATGCCTCCGGCACCTGGTAATCCGCATCAGGAGAGACACATGTTACGCATTGCTATCGTGGGAACCGGGAACATCTCCCACAACCATATTCAGGGCTATCAGGAATTTGCCGACCGCTGCCAGATAGTCGCGCTGGTCGATATCTACCCGGAAAAGGCGCAGGAGAAGAAAGAGCGCTACGGGCTGACCAACGCCACGGTGTTCAGCAGCCACCAGGCGCTGCTGGAGTCTGGTCTTGAGGTGGATATTGTCGATGTCTGCACGCCGCCGTACGTCCATGCGGAAATCAGCATCGATGCTTTAAACGCCGGTAAGCACGTGCTGTGCGAGAAGCCGATGGCCGCCTCGCTGGAAGAGTGCGACGCGATGATCGCGGCCCAGAAGGCCAGCGGTAAAATCCTCTCTATCATCGCCCAGAACCGCTTTACCGACGCCTTCTGGCGTTTAAAGCAGGTGGTCGATTCCGGAGAACTCGGGAAAATCTGCCACGCGCAGGTGGACTCATTCTGGTGGCGCGGCCACTGCTACTACGACTTGTGGTGGCGCGGCACCTGGGAAAAGGAGGGCGGCGGCTGCACCCTGAACCATGCGGTGCACCATATCGATGCCATCCAGTGGATGCTCGGCTTCCCAACCGAGGTGGTGGCGATGATGACCAACGTCGCCCACGATAACGCCGAAGTTGAAGACCTTTCCGCCGCCATTTTCCGCTACAGCAGCGGCGCGCTGACGCAGTTAACCGCCTCGGTGGTGCATCACGGCGAAGACCAGAAGATCGTGATTCAGGGCGACAAAGCGCGTATTTCCGCGCCGTGGGACGTGTGGGCCAGCGTGTCCGCCGATAATGGCTTCCCACAGGAGCAGCATAACGGCGAGCTGGAAGCGCGGCTCGACGCCCTCTTCCGCAATACGCCGAAGCTCAAATACACGCTGCATACCGGGCAGATTAACGACCTGCTGAATGCGGTGGAGCAGCGCGGCGAACCGCTGATTGACGGCGTGCAGGGTAAACGCTCGCTCGAGCTGATTACCGCTATCTATCAATCTTCCATTACCGGGCGCGTGGTGACGCTGCCCGTCAGCCCGGATGAGCCCTGGTATAAAACCGGTGGTCTGGTCTCCCTCGCCCCGCACTTCTACGAGAAGGCGGCATCGGTCGAGAACTTCAGCGAAGTGGGCGCGATTCCGTTGGGTAAAGATTTGGACAAAGGAGCATAAACATGAGCATCAAAGACGGTATGAACTAC
>NZ_JMPL01000095.1 GCF_000735365.1 Kluyvera ascorbata ATCC 33433
ATAACCCGGTAAACACCGCCCTGGTAGAGGCATTACCCGCACCAAAATCGCTTAGCGCGAGCGGGAAATAGTGGCTGAGTTTACTCAGCGGATGATTTTCATCAATATCATTTAACCCAGGGAACTGCTCACTGACGGCAAGCTCGAGAAAGGGTAAACGCTGCACGCTGGCGGCGAGTTCTTCATCATTCAGTAATGCGTCGACCACACCAGGCGGGATCATTATCCAGGCGGTCAGATTATGCTGCATAAAAAACAGCTGGCAGGTGGTCAATAGCGCCAGTTTCTCTTGAAACAAGGTTATTTCTTGTTGTTGCGTCAGGCGAGGTAACACCAGGCTAGTTGGAATTCGAACGTGGTTATTAAGACCGCTAAACTGACACACCACTTTCAAGCCAACAAGAAGCCCGTCGCTATTTCGGGCGGGAAGAAAATACAACTGAGAACTATATGTATTATCCAGCGCTACAATCATTGCGACTGCCCTTCACTAAAAGTCATGTCCGGGTTCCTGACGTCACAAAGCAAAAAACCTACGGTAATGGATGCTGAGTCTATTCCTTTCATCGGTTCCTTTTTATTTCATCGGTCCGTCACTGGATCGTAATGATTGTAATCGAAAGTCACGGAATAACACAATCAACCTTAAGTTCTATGATCTTGTCTAACAAAAACGAGAATATAGCAGGCTATTTATTTTAATTTTCACGGCCGATTAAAAGAAAAGGAGGCATATCGCCTCCTTTTCTTTCTGATTAAATTCGTCTGGCTTGCCAGAAATTCTTTCGCCAGTAGACGTTATCCAGAGAGGAACGCGTTACACCCTGACTAGTTGAAGCATGAATAAACTGGTTATCTGTATCGTAGATACCGACATGGAGTCCGCTCTCTCCCGCGCCGGTTTTGAAAAAGACTAAATCGCCTGGAAGCAGCTCGTCTTTATCTATCTCAGTGCCAATTTTTGCCTGCTGCCGCGTCTCCCTTGGCAACTGCATTTCAAACTTGTCGCGGAACGTCATCAGCACAAACGCCGAACAATCAACGCCACGGCGAGTCATGCCGCCATAGCGATAAGGTGTTCCATGCCAATTCTGTAGCTGGTCATTAAGGCCGGCAATGACGGCGATGGAATCCGAAAGTCGCGGATTTGGTGGCGGAGCCCGGTGGCTGCTACACCCTGCTAAAATGAATGCCACAAGAAAAAGAGTCCAGAAACGCATATCCAGCGCATCCTCTGTTTTTTTATTCACTCATAAATTATATCGATTCACGATCGACTAGCAAGCAATGCCGATAGTAGCAAGAAGAGTATGGATTAATTTTCGCCGTCATTCTCATAAATGAGCATTTGGTGACCGGCTATTTCCAGTTTCTGGAAGGTCATATTATAAGCGGCCGCTAAATGGCCTGGCTGCAATACGGATTCGGTACCACCGCTAGCTATCATCCGGCCTTCACAGAGCAACCAGGTGCGGCCTGCATGGCGCAGGGTGTAGTTAAGATCGTGACTGCTCATCACCACGGCAACCCCGGCAGCGCAGAGTTCTACCAACAGTTTATCCAGCGCAGCCTGCTGAGCAACATCAAGGCTGTTCATCGGTTCATCCAGCAGCAGAAGCTGTCCATTCGGGTTAACCGCGGGATGAATCTGTAAAATAACGGCAGCCAGTCGGACGCGCTGCCACTCGCCACCGGAAAGCTGGCTGACGTTTCGTTTAAGTTTATTACTCAGCCCAAGCGCATCCGCCACATGGACGGACACTGTAGTATCTTGAGTCTGGGATTGATGCAGCATCAGAAATTGCCAGACCGGCATCGCGAACGGCGGTGCCTGGTGCTGTGAAAGATAGGCCCGATGTCGTGCCAACTGCGCTGCAGGCCAGGTTTCCAACGATTGACCGTTGAACACGATATCGCCCTTCCCGCGGCTGAGTCCGGCCATTCTGGTCAGTAGCGTGCTTTTCCCGGCACCGTTTGGCCCCACCAGATGCACCATTTCGCCTCGTTCTACAACGGCGCTAATGCTCTGGAGTCGAACACCTTCACCGACATTCTGAAGCTGCATCAATGGCATCATTTCTGAGCGATGGCCTGCTTGATGGCAGCAGTCAGGATCGGGTCGTCAGGGCTCATATCAGGAGAAAAACGATTAATCACTTCACCGTCGCGACCAATTAAGAACTTCTCAAAGTTCCACAGGATATCGCCCGGATGCGCGGGTGCGCGGCCTTTGCTCGCCATACGCTCGTAGAAACCGCTGCCTTCGGGTGCAATGGCATCTGGCGCTGCGCGCGTCAGCAGGCTATACAGTGGATGACGTTGCTCACCGTTCACCTCCACTTTGCTAAACAGCGGGAAGGTGACGCCATAAGTCGTGCTGCAGAAGGTTTTGATCTCTTCTTCGCTGCCCGGCTCCTGGCCCAGGAACTGATTGCATGGGAAGCCCAGTACGGTAAAGCCCTCGCCCTGTAAGGACTCCTGAAGCACTTCCAGTTGCTCGTACTGTGGCGTCAGGCCGCATTTTGATGCCACGTTAACGATCAGCAGTACTTTTCCTTTATAGCCTTCCAGCGTAGTTTTTTCGCCATCGATGGTGGTGACGGGGGTGTTCAGAACATTGGTTTGCATAGCATCCTCTTTTCAGCGTGTGGGGTCTTATCGCCCGGCCTTTCATAATAGCCAGAGACGCAGGTGTGACACCAAGGCTTTTTCATCAAGGTGCTGCTGTCCTGCAGACGTTTTCCCTTAGTATCTACCCGACTTCAGCAATAGCCAGATAAATACCGGCGCTCCCAATGTGGCGGTGACCACACCGATGGGCAGCTCAGCGGCCGATAATGCAAGACGCGCCACAATGTCCGCAAACAGAAGCGTGCTGGCCCCGGCGAGCGCGCTGGCAGGCAGCAGGACGCGATGATCGGTCAGGCCACACAGACGTAACATATGCGGCACTACCAGGCCGATAAACCCGATAGCACCCGCCAACGCGACGCTTACCCCAACCAGCCAGCCGGTTGCCATCACCAGTAGTTTACGCCACAGCACAATGGGCACACCGAGCTGTCGGGCCGACGTTTCGCCCAGCGCCAGAAAGTTTAGCGGCTGCGATTGCAGACATAGCCAGACCATGGCCGGCACCAGCGCACCCATTAACCAAAGCTGCTGCCAGTCCACACCGCCAAAGCCCCCCATCATCCAGTACATCAACTGGCGCAGGTCGAACGACGTCGAGAAGTAAACAGCCCAGGTCATCAAGGCACTACAGATAATACCCAACGCCACCCCGGCCAGCAGCAAACGGCTGGTTGATAGATGACGACGAGCAAAACGCATCAGAATGGCAGTGATCGTCAATGCACCGACAATGGCCGCCAGACCCGGCCCCCAGGCAGGTAACACCCCCTGCCCGAGCATGATGGCGGCAATAAGTCCTACACCCGCACCGTTTGATACGCCAAGTAATCCGGGCTCAGCAAGAGGGTTCTCAAACAGTGCCTGCATCACGGTGCCAGATAATGCTAACGCCGCTCCCACCAGCATCACTGCCAGCGTGCGCGGTAAGCGGATTTGCCAGATAAAGAGCTGCCCTTTCGCCGTAAACCATTCACCTGGTGCAATCCATTGATCGCCCGCGCACAGGCCAATAACCAACATCAGCAGCAGAATGAGCGACAACACGATGAGCCAGCGGCGGTGAAGCCGCTGCTGTTGGGATGCATAGACCAGCATAGTTATCCGTAAGCCCGTGGAAAAGCGTTAGATTTTACGGTGGTTACGCCACCAGGAAAAGAAAAAGGCCGCATGCGCGGCCTTTTTAGTTAGTTCAGATTACTCTTCTTTGGGTGTTGCGTTTTCGACCCGGCTTTTTAACTTCTGTCCTGGTCTGAAGGTCACCACACGCCGGGCTGTAATGGGAATATCTTCACCCGTTTTAGGGTTACGTCCCGGGCGTTGGTTTTTGTCACGCAAATCAAAGTTACCAAAACCGGAGAGTTTTACCTGCTCACCGTTTTCAAGAGCGCGACGGATCTCTTCGAAAAACAGCTCAACCAGTTCTTTGGCATCCCGCTTGCTAAGCCCAAGCTTATCAAACAGATATTCTGACATTTCAGCTTTTGTAAGCGCCATAGGTTCAATCCCTCAATGATGCCTGGAATCGCTCTTTTAATGCCTCTACACATTTGGCGACGGTAGCGGCAATCTCCTCTTCTTCGAGTGTACGGCTGGTATCTTGTAGGATTAGGCTGATAGCAAGGCTTTTATAGCCTTCCGCAACACCCTTACCACGGTACACGTCAAATAAGTTTACGCCAACTACCTGATTTACGCCAACTTTCTTACATTCGTTTAAAATATCTGCTGCGGGCACGTTTTCAGCAACCACAACCGCGATGTCGCGGCGGTTCGCCGGGAAGCGTGAAACGTCGCGAGCCTGAGGAACCACGCGGTCTGCGAGCTTGTTCCACTCCAGTTCGAACACCAGTGTACGGCCGTTCAGATCCATCTTACGTTCCAGTTCCGGATGAATAACACCAATGAAACCAACGCGTTCACCTTTCAGATAAATCGCCGCAGACTGGCCCGGATGCAGGGCTGGGTTCGCTTCTGCTTTGAACTGAATTTCAGATAATTTACCGGTCAGATCGAGAACGGACTCCAGATCGCCTTTCAAATCATAGAAATCAACGGTCTCTTTTGCCAGGTTCCAGTGTTCATCGTAGCGGTTGCCACAGATAACGCCACCCAGCATCACGTCCTGACGGATACCCAGCGGAGCCTGAGTGTCCGGCACAAAGCGCAGACCGGTTTCAAAAATACGTACGCGGTTCTGTTGTCGGTTCTGGTTGTAGACCACGGTAGACAGCAGGCCGGTCCACAGGGACAGACGCATTGCCGACATTTCGCTGGAGATTGGGTTTGGCAGAATCAGCGCTTCTTCACCCGGGTGAACCAGCTGCTGAACTTTCGGATCAACGAAGCTATAGGTAATAACTTCCTGATAGCCTTTATCGTTAAGCATGGTTTTCACACGCTTCAGCGACAGGTTAGCTTCTTTATGGCTGCCCATCACCAGACCTGCCTGTACCGGCTCGTTAGGGATGCTGTTATAGCCGTAAACGCGGGCGACTTCTTCGATCAGATCTTCTTCAATTTCCATGTCGAAGCGCCAGGTTGGCGCAACGGCCTGCCATTCATCGTTACCCACGGTCACTTCGCAGCCCAGTCGGGTCAGAATGTCAGTCACCAGCTCATCAGCAATATGATGGCCAATCAGGCGATCCAGCTTGCTGCGGCGAAGCGTGATGGTCGCACGCTTTGGCAACGTTGCTTCATTCGTTACATCGATGATTGGGCCGGCTTCACCACCGCAGATATCGAGAAGCAGGGCTGTTGCACGTTCGATAGCTTTGTACTGCAGAACCGGGTCAACGCCACGCTCGTAACGGTGAGACGCATCGGTGTGCAGGCCATGACGGCGCGCACGACCGGTAATAGACAGCGGGCTGAAGAATGCGGATTCCAGCAGCACATTTTGCGTTTCATCGTTCACGCCAGAGTGTTCACCACCAAAGATACCGGCCATGGCCAGCGCTTTGTTGTGGTCGGCGATGACCAGAGTGTCGGCATTGAGTTTAGCTTCGGTACCGTCCAGCAGCACCAGCGTTTCACCCTCTTTCGCCATGCGTACAACGATGCCGCCTTCGATGCGATCTTTATCGAACGCATGCATTGGCTGGCCCAGCTCGAGCAGGACGTAGTTGGTGATATCCACAACTGCATCGATGGAACGAATACCGCAACGACGCAGTTTCTCTTTCATCCACAGCGGGGTTGGCGCTTTAACGTTGATACCTTTGACCACACGGCCGAGGTAACGTGGGCACGCATCGGCGGCATCAACCTGAATTGGCAGAACATCGGCAATGGTCGCGGCAACGGCTTTGATTTCCGGCTCGTTCAGCGGCAGCTTGTTCAGCACGGCAACATCGCGCGCAACGCCGATAATGCCTAAGCAGTCGGCGCGGTTCGGGGTCACGCTGATTTCAATAGTATTGTCATCGAGCTTCAGGTATTCACGGATATCGGTACCCAGCGGCGCGTCGGCCGGCAGTTCGATGATGCCACTATGGTCGTCGGAAATACCCAGCTCGGAGAATGAGCACAGCATCCCTTCAGACGGCTCACCGCGCAGCTTAGCGGCTTTAATTTTGAAGTCGCCTGGCAGTACCGCACCGATAGTCGCCACGGCAACCTTCAGCCCCTGACGGCAGTTCGGCGCACCGCAGACGATATCCAGCAGGCGTTCACCGCCTACATTCACTTTCGTCACGCGCAGTTTATCTGCGTTCGGGTGCTGGCCGCACTCAACCACTTCACCGACAACCACGCCGTTGAAGCTACCGGCAACGGCTTCAACGCCGTCCACTTCCAGGCCTGCCATGGTGATTTGACCCGACAGCGCTTCGCTATCAATGGCTGGATTCACCCATTCGCGTAACCACAGTTCACTGAATTTCATTGTTTTATCCTGCCCTTATTTAAACTGTTTGAGGAAACGCAGATCGTTTTCGAAGAATGCGCGCAAATCGGTGACGCCGTAACGCAGCATGGTCAGACGCTCCATGCCCATACCGAAGGCGAAGCCGGAGTAAACTTCCGGATCGATACCAACGTTGCGCAGTACGTTCGGGTGCACCATCCCGCAGCCCAGAACTTCCAGCCATTTGCCGTTTTTACCCATCACATCCACTTCTGCGGACGGTTCGGTGAACGGGAAGTAGGACGGACGGAAACGAATCTGCAAATCTTCCTCAAAGAAGTTGCGCAGGAAGTCGTGAATCGTGCCCTTCAGATTGGTGAAGCTGATGTTCTTATCAACAATCAGGCCTTCCATCTGATGGAACATTGGGGTGTGCGTCTGATCGTAGTCGTTACGATATACGCGGCCCGGTGCAATAATACGGATTGGCGGTTCCTGATCTTTCATGGTGCGGATCTGTACGCCGGAAGTCTGCGTGCGCAGCAGACGGGTCGCATCAAACCAGAAAGTGTCGTGGTCAGCGCGTGCCGGGTGGTGCGCTGGGATATTCAGCGCATCGAAGTTATGGTAGTCATCTTCGATTTCCGGACCCGTCGCTACGGTAAAGCCGAGCTCACCGAAGAAACTTTCAATACGATCGATAGTACGGGTAACTGGGTGTAAACCACCGTTTTCAATGCGACGCCCCGGCAGGGAGATATCGATGGTCTCTGCGGCCAGACGGGCATTCAGCACGGCGTTTTCCAGGTCGGCTTTACGCGCGTTCAGTGCCTGCTGCACCTGTTCTTTTGCTTCGTTGATGACGGCACCCGCTGCTGGACGCTCTTCTGGCGGCAGTTCACGCAGTGTGGTCATCTGCAGGGTCAGATGCCCTTTCTTACCCAGATATTCGACGCGGACATTGTCTAACGCGGCAACATCTGAAGCCTGGTTAATGGCTGCCTTGGCACTGGCAACCAGCTCTGCGAGATGTGACATGGTTTTCCTCATTATGTCGGTGCAGACACCGGTTTGGTGGACTTAATCTCGAATTCAGATACAAAAAAAGCCTCCATCCGGAGGCTTATTGGCGCTGATTTTTCGTTTCTTCTTTCACGCGCAAGCCTCCTGAGTTCAGGTGCTAAAGTAAAAGAAGAAGCGGAAAATAGCAGCATTCATGCTTGCGTTACCTTGTGTGGTAATAACCGTAGAGTCTTTATTGAAAGGTCTACGCTGATAAATGTCAATGCATTGATACGGTTAAAATGAAAAGAGGGAGACTAGCTCCCTCTTCCAACTGGCTTATGCCAGTGCTGCTTTCGCTTTTTCGACCAGAGCGGTGAACGCTACTTTATCGAATACTGCGATGTCAGCCAGGATCTTACGGTCGATTTCAACAGAGGCTTTTTTCAGGCCATTGATGAATTTGCTGTAAGAAATACCGTTCTGACGTGCTGCTGCATTGATACGTGCAATCCACAGCTGACGGAACTGACGTTTACGTTGACGACGGTCACGGTAAGCGTACTGGCCAGCTTTGATAACAGCCTGGAAGGCAACGCGGTATACGCGAGAACGCGCACCGTAGTAGCCTTTAGCTTGTTTCAGAATTTTTTTGTGACGTGCACGAGCAATTACACCACGTTTTACGCGAGCCATGTGAGCTCTCCTGTATCTATATTCTTAGTAAAAAAATTAAACGTTAACGGCTTATGCGTACGGCAGGCACGCGATAACCAGACCCAGATCGCCTTTAGACACGAGGCCTTTTGGACGCAGGTGACGTTTACGTTTAGTAGATTTTTTGGTCAGAATATGACGCAGGTTTGCGTGCTTACGCTTAAATCCACCACCACCGGTTTTTTTGAAGCGCTTAGCAGCACCGCGTACGGTTTTAATCTTTGGCATCTTAATAACTTCCACTTCGCATTGTTAATAAACGAAACATAGGCGAACAATATCAGTGAAGCCCTAAGGCTTCACCAACATCGCTACTTGAAGGCCTTACTGTTTCTTCTTAGGAGCGAGCACCATGATCATCTGGCGGCCTTCGATCTTCGTAGGGAAGGATTCGACTACTGCCAGTTCACTCAGATCGTCACGGACGCGCGTAAGCACTTCCATACCGATCTGCTGGTGGGCCATTTCACGACCGCGGAAACGCAGTGTGATCTTAGCCTTATCGCCATCTTCGAGAAAGCGAACCAGGCTGCGGAGTTTTACCTGGTAATCGCCATCATCGGTCCCAGGACGGAATTTAATTTCCTTAACCTGGATAACTTTTTGCTTCTTCTTCTGTTCCTTAGAAGACTTACTTTTTTCATAAAGGAACTTGCCGTAGTCCATAATACGACAAACTGGCGGTTCGGCGTTAGGGCTGATTTCAACTAAATCTACTCCGGCCTCTTCAGCCTTTTCGATAGCTTCTCTCAGACTCACAATACCCAAAGCTTCGCCTTCCAGACCTGTCAAGCGAACTTCCAGGGCGCGAATCTCGCCATTGATACGATTCGGACGTGCCGTTTGAACTCGTTTTCCGCCTTTAATACCTTATTCCTCCAGTTGTTGAAGACTGCGGCTGCGAATCTCTTGTTGCAGCTTCTCAATCACTTCACTTACGTCCAGGCTGCCCAGGTCTTTACCACGGCGGGTGCGAACGGCAACTTTGCCAGCTTCCACCTCTTTGTCACCGCAGACCAACATATAAGGGACACGACGTAAAGTGTGCTCGCGGATTTTAAAGCCAATCTTCTCATTTCTCAAGTCCGCTTTTACACGAATGCCTGCATTTTGTAGTTTACGGGTCAATTCGTTAACGTATTCAGACTGAGAATCAGTGATATTCATCACCACAACCTGCACAGGGGCAAGCCATGTAGGGAAGAAACCAGCGAACTCTTCGGTCAGGATGCCAATGAAGCGCTCCAGAGACCCCAGAATTGCGCGGTGAATCATCACCGGTACCTGACGCTCGTTGTTCTCGCCTACATAAGAGGCGCTCAGACGAGACGGCAGAGAGAAGTCCAGCTGTACAGTACCGCACTGCCATGCACGATCGAGGCAGTCATACAGGGTAAATTCAATTTTCGGACCGTAGAATGCGCCTTCACCCAGTTGATATTCAAACGGGATGTTGTTTTCTTCCAGCGCAACCGCCAGATCCGCTTCAGCACGGTCCCACATTTCATCGCTACCGATACGTTTTTCCGGACGCGTTGAAAGTTTGACCACGATTTTTTCGAAACCGAAAGTGCTGTACATATCATAGACTAAACGAATGCATGCGTTCACTTCATCACGCACCTGCTCTTCCGTACAGAAGATATGGGCGTCATCCTGAGTGAATCCGCGTACACGCATTAAGCCATGCAGTGCGCCTGACGGTTCATTACGGTGGCAGCTACCAAACTCCGCCATACGCAGCGGCAGGTCACGGTAGGATTTCAGACCCTGGTTAAAGATCTGAACGTGCCCCGGGCAGTTCATTGGCTTGATGCAGTACTCACGGTTCTCAGAAGAGGTGGTGAACATTGCATCTTTGTAGTTGTCCCAGTGGCCGGTTTTTTCCCACAGCACACGGTCCATCATGAACGGGCCTTTCACTTCCTGATACTGGTACTCTTTCAGCTTGGAGCGTACAAAAGTTTCCAGTTCACGGAAGATAGTCCAGCCGTCATTATGCCAGAACACCATCCCCGGCGCTTCTTCCTGCATATGATACAGGTCGAGCTGCTTACCGATTTTACGGTGATCGCGTTTTGACGCTTCTTCCAGACGCTGCAGGTAGGCATTGAGGGCTTTTTTGTCCGTCCATGCAGTACCATAGATACGCTGCAGCATCTTGTTGTTGCTGTCGCCACGCCAGTATGCACCGGCGGTTTTCATCAGCTTGAAGTAGTGACAGAAACGCATATTCGGCACGTGCGGACCACGGCACATGTCGACGTATTCTTCGTGATGATACAAGCCAGGCTTGTCATCATGCGCGATGTTTTCATCAAGGATGGAAACTTTATAGTTTTCACCACGTTTGACGAAAGTTTCACGAGCTTCATGCCAGCTCACTTTCTTCTTGATGACATCATAGTTTTTCTCGGCGAGCTCATGCATGCGTTTTTCGAGCGCGTCGATGTCTTCCTGGGTCAGCGTATGGTCAAGATCAACGTCATAATAGAAACCGTTGTCAATCACCGGGCCGATCGCCATTTTGGTGTTTGGCCACAGCTGTTTGATCGCATGACCAAGCAGGTGAGCACACGAGTGACGAATGATTTCCAGACCGTCTTCATCTTTTGCGGTGATAAGAGACAGCGTGGCATCGTTTTCAATCAGATCTGAAGCATCAACCAGTTCACCGTTCACGCGCCCAGCGATGGTGGCTTTTGCCAGGCCAGGACCGATGTCCAGAGCAACATCCATTGGGCTTACGGCGTGGTCGTAATGGCGTTGGCTGCCATCAGGAAGAGTAATTACAGGCATTTAATGTCCTTATTTGCAGTGGTGCCCCACACGAAAGAGCACATACAAAACTATATGATTAAATTTATCAACAGGTTATGGATTGATTTCTGCTTCACTCTGCAAAAAATGAGGAGTGTGTACACATTGTGCACCCTGCTCCGCCTGCATCCGCCTGCTGATAACACCGTGGGTTAGTTTACACATCATCAGGACATGATAAAAGCCGCAATTATCCTGTGGAGTGCACACTGCTATCTTTACCAACAATTCTGATACACTACATTAAATCTTAAAGGAAAAAGGACAGAACATGCCCACTCATCGATTCGCAAAAAAACATTGGAAAATGGTGCTGATACTGATCGCTATCTGTGGCGCAATGCTACTGCTTAGATGGGCGGCGATGATTTGGGGATAATGATGGAAGTGTAAAGGCTAATGGCGCGGAGTTTTCAGTCCTTTTTTAACATTCAGACTAGCGCATTAGAATATATACAGAAAATGCTGTTAACACAGATTTATTGACAATATGTGCGACTAAACCCGATTCAGATTTACACTCATAATACAAAGACTGAATTTTAATTAGAAATAAATGGCAGCAAGAAAAACCGGTACCACTCTACCCGGTTTTCTCTGCCGTTATAAATAATTGAACAAAAATCAGATTATTACAGCACAGAAATATTAGGACCAACCACCAGCAACCAGGGTATGTACATTAAAAGCATCATCCATTGACTGGCCGGTAGACTGAGAGCCAGGCGCCATATTAGAGCCCGCTTCAACGTCGTGCGCGCTAGAGATACCAATGTGCTGTGCGGTAGTGGTGTTCGTAGAACTGGCAGGTTGAGCTACTGGTTCGGCAGCAAATACGCCGAAAGAGAGTGCTGACAGCAGAATAGCTGCGGATGCGATTTTGATATTTTTCATAATGTTTATTCTCTGACTTGATTAAGACTTTAGAACGCTAAGGCATCATTCCGCCCTTGAACATAGTCTAGATCCAGATCACACTTTTGCCTAGTCAAAATATTTAGCTATTCGTGTCAAATTTATTGAATATATATGTCAGAAAGGTCGAATGTGGAGATATTATGAAGAACTTGTATTTTTAATAAAATAAAACAGCGGTTGCTTTAAATAATAACACAAAACGATAAATTGAAAATACAGGCCGGGAATTCTCCGGCCTGTAAATTATTACATCGTATAACCAAGCGTCAGCGAGGTACGGCGATCGGTATGATTCGGCGCCGTTGCTGGTGGTTCAGAGTTCCAGGTCACGTTGTAAGCCACTTTCAAACCAAAGTGTTCGTTGATTGCGACATTCAGTGCGGTTTCTGAGTTGACGGTCGTATCATCCGCGCCCAGTACGGATACGCCCTGAGTGAATTTCGCGGTTTGAGTCATCTGCCACGCGTAGGTCGCGGAAGCATAACCCAGCGGCCGAGTTTCTGAATTGCCATCGGTATATTCGTCATAACGAACGCCAGGACCGAATTCAAAACGGAAGCTGTGGATAGGTCCATTCAGGAATTGACGACCATAACCCGCGGTAAACACATCACGCTCATGGTAACCATTGTAGCGGTCGGTCAGCCAGCTCGCCTGACCAAACAGGTAATCTTCATGCGTCATATTGTAACGACTACGACCCCCTACAGAGTATTTCTCTGAAGAACGTTCATCGTTTGCAGACGTGTTGCTGGCGGTACCCCAAAGGGACCAGGCAGTCGATTCACCGTACCAGGTGAGCGTGGAGTCAGCGGTCGCTGAAGTACTTTTGGTATTACCAGCCTGCGAGAGATAGCCCGCATTGACGTTGCCTTCAAAAGGCTTCTTGGCGGTGCTCGGGTCATCCATGACAGTAAAAACGGTATCACTAGCGGTTGCATATGCAGACGCAAACACGCCCCCCAGCAGCACAACCGCTGCCGGTACTGTCTTCAAAAGCTTCATTTATTAAGGGTCCGTACAACAAAATAGGAGACAATTCCGTCCCGGAAACTTTCGCGAGGATCAACGACGGGGTGGTCCATAGAAAGGCAACAAATTATAAAAAGGCACGTATAACATAGCAATCTATTCTTCTTTCATTTTTTGAATAAGAGACCTCTTAAAGCACGTTTTAATTTATAATAAAAAAGCCGCAGTTTCTTTACGCTTTTCTATAAAAATCAGTCCGTTGATTCTTTCTTTATTCTCTATCCGGTGCCAGACTTAAACGCAATTGTGTTCTAAGCCAGTTGTTGGCTTAAAAAGGGAGGTTATCGATATGGTCAAGATCTACACGCTGACGCTCGCCCCTTCACTCGACAGCGCCACCCAAACGCCACAGATTTATCCAGAAGGGAAACTCCGCTGTAGTGCCCCTGTTTTCGAGCCTGGCGGCGGTGGGATTAACGTTGCGCGCGCAATCACCTTTCTGGGCGGCAGCGCGACCGCTATTTTCCCCGCCGGTGGCGCAACAGGTGAACACCTGGTCGCCCTACTTCAGGCTGAAAACGTACCGGTTGAAAGCATCGAAGCACACGAGTGGACTCGCCAGAACCTTCACGTTCACGTTGCGGCTAACGGCGAGCAATACCGCTTTGTGATGCCGGGAGCCACGCTCAACGGTGATGAACTGATGAAATTACAGGAAAAGGTTCTGCAAATTGCGCCTGGGTCGCTACTGGTCATCAGCGGCAGTCTGCCGCCTGGCGTTTCCCTTGAGCAGTTTACTGCACTCATTCAAGCCGCCCAACATCATGGTCTACGTTGCGTTATCGATAGCTCCGGTGATGCCCTTACCGCTGCACTGGCGATAGGCCAGATTGAGCTGGTTAAGCCGAATCAAAAAGAACTCAGCGCGTTGGTCCAACGTGAACTTGTACAACCTGATGATGTGCGCAATGCCGCGCTGGAAATCATCCGCAGCGGGAAGGCTCGGCGCGTAGTGGTATCGTTAGGTGCGCAAGGGGCGCTGGCGATTGACGAGCAAAACTGCGTTCAGGTTGTGCCGCCTCCCATCAAAAGTCAGAGCACCGTTGGTGCGGGCGACAGTATGGTTGGCGCCATGACCCTCAAGCTTGCTGAAAATGCGTCCCTCGAAGAGATGGTTCGCTTTGGCGTTGCCGCAGGCAGTGCAGCGACGATTAACCAGGGGACGCGCCTGTGTTCGCAGGAAAATACCCATAAGATTTACGCCTACCTGCAACAGCACTAAATGCTCAAGAATCGGGCTCGTAGCACACGCTACGAGTCGCGAAATCACGGTAATCAACTATGCTAACCAAACTCCATTGTTAACAATGGCGTGCATCACGATGGTTTAACTCACGATCGCCACGGGTGAGCCATCATGCATCTGTCGCAGAAGGCATACGACCTTGTCCCTGCTTTCTACACTCTTTTTACCCGTTGTGCGGTATAGCTCGTATTTTTACCCGGCATTTATGCGCTAACCTTATGATATGGCAGAAAACATGGGGAGAGACATCATGTGGCAAGCGATCAGTAGTCTGTTAGGCGAGCAACTTGGAAGTGGCGAAATCGATCAGCGTACTGAACTGCCCGGCGGTGAGATCCATGCCGCATGGCATATACGCTATACAGGTCGCGATTTTTTCGTCAAATGCGATGAACGAGAGCTATTACCCATTTTCACCGCGGAAGCCGATCAACTTGAACTGCTCTCCCGTAGTAAAACCGTGTCCGTTCCGGAAGTGTTTGTCGTCGGTTCAGACCGCGATTACAGCTTCCTGGTGATGGAGTACCTGCCTCCTCGTCCGCTGGATGCACATAATGCATTCTTACTGGGTCAGCAGCTTGCCCATTTGCACGAATGGAGCGATCAGCCGCAGTTTGGCCTCGACTTCGACAACGATCTGTCTACCACCCCACAGCCCAATGCCTGGCAACGGCGCTGGTCCAACTTTTTCGCCGAACAGCGTATTGGCTGGCAACTTGAGCTTGCGGCTGAAAAAGGCATGGAGTTCGGGGATATTGACGCCATTGTTAACCATATCCAGCAGCGCCTGAGCGGCCACCAGCCACAGCCTTCTCTATTGCATGGCGACCTTTGGTCAAACAACTGCGCACTGGGGCCAAACGGGCCGTATATTTTTGACCCAGCCTGTTATTGGGGAGATCGCGAATGCGACCTGGCCATGTTACCGCTGCACCCGGATCAACCACCGCAAATTTACGATGGCTATCAGTCCGTGTCCCCACTTCCGGCAGATTTCCTTGACCGGCAGTCGGTCTATCAGCTTTATACCTTAATTAACCGCGCCATTCTTTTCGGCGGTCAGCACTTTGTCACTGCGCAGAAAGCGTTGGACCACGTTCTCGCTGCATAAAAAAAGCCCCTTTCGGGGCTTTTTTTAGTTCATCTGCACGCCTTTCAGGCGGAACTCAATATTCATAATGAGCCCTGTGCCCGGCTTACCGGTTTCATAGCGCCATTTGCGCATAGCCGTTTTCACATCGCGTTCAAACATATTTGACGGTTGAGCGGAAAGAATTTCCACATTTTCGACGCGCCCGTCGGCGGTTACGTCAAATTTCACCCGAACTTTACCTTCGATACGCAGAGCCTGAGCACGCGTAGGGTAACCTGGCTGCGGACGATTAAGCGCGCGCGGGCCAGTGGGCGCATTGACCGATGGCGCACTGGCACCCGGCAGGTTATTCGCAACGGAGCGCGCTGGCGGCGCATCATTATTCACCGTGGAGAGCGGACGCTGTTCAACCGGTTTAATTTCCGGTTTTGGCTGCTCAACTTTTTTCACCGGCTTCGGTTTAGGTTTTGGCTTAGGTTTTGGTTTATGAATAACGACCGGGGCCTGCGGCACCTCAGGAATAGGTTCCGGTTCTGGCTCGGGTTCAGGCTCAACGATTGGCTGTGGCTGAACCACTGCCTGTGGGGGCTCTAAATCAGCGGGAGCCACCATCGTGATGGTAATCGGCTGAGCGGGTGCGGGCAGTTCAATAACCTGATGTACCGAGGTATAAAGCAGACCGGCCACGACGGCACCGTGAATGCCAACAGAGAGTAACGTCGGCCACGGAAAGCGGCGAGGTAAATCAAGGGTCATTGCAGTCATAATCGTTACAGTTAAAAAATGAGACCCCGATTTTAAATGCAAATGACAATCATATTCAATAAGACATCTTATCTTCGATCAACTTTTTGCCCTTCCTGCCCAAAAAATCCCCGTCCAAACACAACTTTTCACACCGACAAAACTTTGCATTGCAGTCGCTAGCGCTTTCCCTTAACGTAATCCGCAAATTATTTAAACAGGAGTTCCGCCCGTGCTTTACGTCATCTACGCTCAGGATATCGCCGACTCTCTTGAAAAACGTCTTTCCGTCCGCCCTGCTCATCTGGCTCGCCTGCAGCTTCTGCATGATGAAGGCCGTCTGCTGACCGCAGGCCCAATGCCAGCCGTTGATAGCAACGATCCAGGCGCGGCCGGTTTTAGCGGTTCAACGGTTATTGCTGAATTTGAATCACTGGAAGCCGCTCAGGCATGGGCGCAGGATGACCCATACGTTGCCGCAGGGGTTTATCAGCAGGTTTCAGTAAAACCTTATAAGAAAGTATTTTAATAAAAGCGGGCTGTAGCTTGCTAAAAAACTGAGGGCACCCTGACGGTGCCCTTTTTATATCATCAGAGATCGTAGATGGCGAACAGCAGGCAATTGCGCTGCCGACCAACAAGGCTTTTTCTGATGGAGTGGATGCGCATGTTGCGGCGAGACTGAGCTTCCAGCCAACGCGATTTACGACGGCTCGCTTGTCTCAGCATCCGCCAGCGTCCCACTTCAGGTCTACTACGCTTCATTTCTAACGCTCTTTCAAAAAAGACGGCCCATTATAGCCCCTTGCTAAGGGCTGACCAGCGCTTTCTCATGGTGTTTTTATTTGCCAGATGCCTTCGGATGCGTAAACTCTTAACAACTGGCATTCAAAAGGATTTTCGAAATATGACAACCGTCTACACCGTAGTGAGTTGGATGGCGATTCTGGGGTATTGGTTGTTGATAGCCGGGGTAACGCTGCGTATTTTAATGAAGCGTCGCGCCGTTCCGTCAGCAATGGCGTGGCTGCTGATCATCTATATTCTGCCGCTGGTCGGTATTATCGCCTACCTCTCTTTAGGGGAGCTCCACCTCGGCAAGCGTCGCGCCGAACGCGCGCGTGCCATGTGGCCGTCAACAGCAAAATGGCTCAGCGACCTGAAAGCCTGCAATCATATCTTTGCCGAAGACAACAGCCAGGTGGCCTCTTCGCTGTTTAAGCTATGCGAACGTCGTCAAGGTATTGCCGGCCTGAAAGGAAACCAGCTTCAGCTGTTAACCGAATCCGACGATGTCATGCAGGCAATCATTCGTGACATCCAGCTTGCTCGCCATAATATCGAAATGGTCTTCTACATCTGGCAGCCCGGTGGAATGGCCGACCAGGTTGCCGAATCATTAATGGCTGCCGCACGCCGTGGCGTTCACTGCCGCCTGATGCTCGATTCCGCCGGGAGCGTCGCGTTTTTCCGTAGCCCCTGGGCTGCGATGATGCGAAATGCCGGCATCGAAGTGGTTGAAGCGCTAAAGGTCAATCTGATGCGTGTTTTCCTGCGCCGCATGGATTTGCGACAGCATCGCAAGATGATCATGATTGATAACTATATT
>NZ_JMPL01000096.1 GCF_000735365.1 Kluyvera ascorbata ATCC 33433
GCGTCAATGGCTGCCCTGACAGGATAGTCAAGAACCGCCTCTTTAAGCACAACAGGAATGGGCCATGTGAGGCTGGCAAGCTGGGCAACCCTGCTTTCGTCAATCGCCGCCAGAACCACATCTACGCCATCGAGGCTGGTTCCTGACATCACGCCAATATATCGCCCGGATTTCATATGACATCCTTAGTCATCTATGTAAAGTCAACACTCCATCATAAAGTGACACTCAATGCTATTAACTAATAATACTTTTTAACAATATACGACATTCGCCCTTCTCAGTGTGATGAAGTGAGATTTTTCCTTGCGTTTAACGTTGGTTAAGCCATGATGGATTATTCTTTTTATTATTGAATGCGGAATATATGACCGCTCGAATCAAATACCATATAATTGCTTAGTACGGATGCTCTTAAGAGCAATTCTTATTGAACTGGAGATTCAAAAATGATGTTACGCGTATTGGCTGTTTCAATGATTGGTTTATCCCTGGCTGGGTGTGTCAGTAACAGTGGCCTGTCAGGCGATGTTTACTCTGCATCCGAAGCGAAACAGGTCCAGAACGTGACCTACGGTACCATCGTCCACGTACGTCCTGTGCAAATTCAGGGCGGCGACGAAAACAACGTGATTGGTGCAATCGGCGGTGCAGTTCTGGGTGGTTTCCTGGGTAATACCGTTGGTGGTGGTACCGGTCGTTCTCTGGCAACCGCAGCGGGTGCCGTTGCCGGTGGCGTAGCTGGCCAGGGCGTTCAGGGTGCGATGAACAAAACCCAGGGCGTTGAACTGGAAATTCGTAAAGATGACGGCAACACGATCATGGTTGTGCAGAAACAGGGTGATACCCGCTTCTCCGCTGGCCAGCGCGTTGTTATGGCGAGCAACGGCAGCCAGGTTACCGTTTCTCCGCGTTAAACCCCACTCTGGGTACGTGGCCGCTTGGCCGCGTACCTTTCACCGCCCCGGTGAGCTTCACATTATTACCTTTCCCACCAAATTTATTCATAACATGAATGCATGAAAATCATTTAGCTTATGTATTATTTGCGCACGGACAATATTTCCTGACACTTTATCTATTATACTTCCCGCATAAAGGGCCGGATGCCCGGCGCATACCACGCGTTGCGTACACAGGATGTATATATGCTGATAAAATTCCCTCTACAGCGTTTTTTGATTTATCTGACCATCACCCTGATTGGGACACTTGTCCTGAACCATTTTTCGAACGCCATTATTAGCCACGCCCCCGCTATTGCGCCGATATTGTTTCCGACATTGACCATGTTCCTGATGGTTTTCCATACGATGATCGCCGTATTCATGATCATGAAGTATTTGTGCGATAAACGCCGGCTTTACCTCATGCCCATCGCTTGCGCGTTCGCCAGCTCCGCACTGCTGATGCTGGGCACGCTGAAGAGCTATCCCGATTGGTTTCTCTGCGGCGGTGTCACTAATACGAATTATAATGACGCGCTTATTTTTTACGTATTTCGCAACATTTTAATGGCAGTGCTTTTTATGAGTTCTGTCATTCTTTATATGTTTAAATTACGAGACATGCATACTCGTAAAATTCACGCTTTCATTCTTGGTGGGATAATTATATTTTGCGTCATTATAATAGAGTTTGCTTGGTTATATTCCAGTAACAATCAATTACTGAGCGTCAATTTCATTGACAACTTAACGTTTAAATATACAAACATATGGAAAGATGTCATTAGTTGGATATTAATTGGCATTTGGGTTATTACCTTATTGAGTATTTTGCTGGTCACACAGTTGCGCAATATTTTCTGGTATAGCGGAGCCTTCTTCTGCGCCTGCTATATTTTTACCATGTTTGTGCTAATGACCGGGCAGGATACGGCCAGCTACAGTTGGTATCAGGCTCGGCTGTTTGAGACCATCTCAACGCTGTTCCTGATCTTTGTCCTTTTTTGCGATGTCTTCACGCTCTATCGCCAATCCAATGTGAAGTATCAGAACTCGTACCAAAACTCCATCCGCGATCCATTAACCCGGCTTTACAACCGCAGCTACTTCTACGACTCCTTTACCGCACTGCGGCCTACCATTGCCGATGGGCATCCAGTGTCGGTCATTGTCAGCGATCTGGACTACTTCAAACGTATCAACGATAAATACGGCCACCTGCAGGGTGATAAAGTGATTCAATTCGTGGCAAAAGTCCTTCAGGATTCAGTGCGGCAAAATGACGTTGCCGCCCGTATAGGTGGCGAGGAGTTTGCCCTGTTGCTGGTCAACACCACGCCAGAAGTCGCACACTCCATTGCGGAACGTATTCGTATCGCTATCAGCCAGCATGATATACACAGCAGTAATGCCCAATTGCCGGAGTCCATTACTATCAGTATGGGAGTATTTACCGCCATCGATCTTTCGGTGCCGGTTGAGGAGTGCGTAAGACGTGCGGATGAAGCGATGTATCGCGCAAAAGCCGCGGGAAGAAACCGGGTCGTCGTCTGGGAATCAGTCGAATAATTGAAAAACCCGCGAAGTTCGCGGGTTTTTTGAGTGTCAATCGCGGGATTGTAGCTCGTTGATATTCTGCTCGAGTTTGCGGATGAGCATGGTCAACATCTCCAGCTCTTCAGCAGAAATCCCTGCCAGGATATCACCGCGCGTGTGGCTAATCACCGCTTCCATCTCCTGGATCAGCGGCTCCGCTTTCTCAGTTAACTTAATGCGTTTAGCACGACGGTCGTTCGCACAGGTCTGGCGAGAAATAAGCCCTTTCTCTTCCAGTTGATCGAGCGTACGAACTAAAGATGGCTGCTCAATGCCGATCGCTTTAGCCAGTTGGATTTGCGACTGTTCGGGCGGTAGCTGATGAATATTATGCAGCGTGACCCAGTGAGTCTGCGTGAGTTCCAGAGGTTTGAGGCGATGGTCAATCAGAGCACGCCAAATGCGCACCAACCGTGCCAGATCAGAACCTAATGGCGATTCCAATTTCATCTCCTTATAATTAGCTTGCTAAGTTATTATACTGATTTTAGAATAGTGTGCAGTATTTAAATTAGCAAAACAAATGAATTGCCACGTGCACGCAAACCAGATCCTTGAGTTACACTGTTTCAAATAATGTGATTTTATGTCAAAACACGACACACTATCGAGCCATAACTCTTCAATTGCAAAGGATTTCTGCTTGTGAAGTCGATTTTCCACATCCCCGGAGTCCCGCTACAAGACCTTGTGGTCGGTGCTTCTATTTATTTTCCTCCTGTATTTAAAGCCGTGCTGCTCGGCTTCCTGTTTTGGCTCATTATTCACCGTTTATTGCGCGATTGGATGTATGCCGGTGACATCTGGCATCCGCTGTTAATGGATCTTTCTCTCTTTGCGCTAATGGTCTGTGCTGCGCTGATGGTTCTGGTTTGGTGGTGATGTAATCCAATGAAAAAATTAAAGTATTTCTCTACGCTGCTCATCGCTGCCCTGGCTATCATTGCCTGCTGGCTGGTCTGGAACTACTACATGCAGTCGCCATGGACGCGCGATGGCAAAATTCGTGCTGAACAGGTCGATATTACCCCGCAGGTCTCCGGTAGCATCCTCACGCTTAACGTGAAGGACAACCAGTTTGTCAAAGCGGGTGATGAACTGTTCCAGATAGACCCGACGCCATGGAAAATCGCCGTGATGAACGCCCAGGCGAAGCTCGCTAAAGCCCAGTCCGACCTCTCCCGCGCGAGCCATGAAGTTGAACGCCGCCGCGGGTTATCGCAGAATTTTATCTCTGCCGAAGACCTCGACACCGTCAATATCGCATTGAAAGTCGCACAGGCTAATTTTGATGCGGCAAAAGCAGAACTGGAACACGCGCGCTGGCAGCTTGCGCAAACGACGGTCAAGGCCCCGGTAGACGGTTGGATAACCAATCTGACGACCCGTATTGGCAACTACGCAACGGTCGGGCATCCCGTCTTTGCGCTGATCGATAGCCACTCCTTCTATGTCGTTGGTTATTTTGAAGAGACGAAGCTGCGCCATATTCGTGAAGGAGACCGTGCGGATGTTGTGCTGTACAGCGATGACGGAAAGTTACAGGGTCACGTTTCCAGCATCGGTCGCGCCATCCATGACCAAAGCCTGGCAACGGACGGTAAGCTGGTTGCCGACATCAAGCCTACTATTCCGTGGGTGCGCCTCGCCCAGCGCGTACCGGTTCGTATTGAATTAGACGCGCTGCCTGCGGATACCGTGCTGGTTGCAGGCACCACCTGCACCGTCTCTATCACGGGCGGGAAGCAATGACCCTACCCGCCTTGACATGGAAGTCACTGCCTTGGGTTAAAGCCACCGTACCGCAGTGGCGCTATGCCATGCGTAATGCCATCGCCATGTGCCTGGCGTTAAACATTGCTTACTGGTTAAATCTGGATGAACCCTACTGGGCAATGACCTCCGCCGCCGTGGTCAGTTTCCCGACCGTCGGTGGCGTTATCAGTAAGAGCCTGGGACGTATTGCCGGCAGTATGCTCGGTGCCTGCGCCGCGCTGCTGATTGCCGGCCACACCCTGACTGACCCCTGGTTATTTCTCTTTGCTATGTCTGGCTGGCTGGCGTTTTGTACCTGGGCATGCGCGATGTATACCAACAACGTCGCCTATGCTTTCCAGCTTGCCGGCTATACCTGCGCCATCATTGCCTTTCCTATTATTAATGTGGTCGATGCCACCAAACTGTGGGAGATAGCGCAGGCGCGCGTATGCGAGGTGATTGTCGGTATTCTGTGCGGTGGTCTGATGATGATGATCCTGCCCAGTACCTCCGACGGCAGCGCCCTGCTGACGGCGCTCAAAAATATGCATGCGCGATTGCTGGAGCACGCCAGTCTGCTGTGGCAGCCGGTCACGACCGACGCTATCCGCACCGCACACCAAAGCGTTATTAGCCAGATCCTGACCATGAACCTGCTGCGTATTCAGGCGTTCTGGAGTCACTATCGCCTGCGTCGACAAAACACGCTGCTTAACTATTTGCTCCATCAACAGCTGCGTTTAACCAGCGTTATCTCAAGCCTCCGTCGCCTGATGCTGAACTGGCCGGATGCGCCGCAAACCATTCGCCCGGTGCTGGAAACGCTATTGCAAGCACTGGCAAAACCCGACTGTGATGCCTACACCGTAGCACGGATTATCGCCCCGCTGGCGCCGAGCGACCCGCAGGACTATCGCCACCACGCGTTCTGGCACCGTTTACGCTATTTCTGCCGTCTCTACCTCACCACCAGCCACTGGCTACAGCGGCTGGAAAACGCCACAGCGGTAACGGAATTTACCGTGCCAGCCGCTCCGGCCTTGATGCGCCACACCGACCACGCCGAAGCGGCATGGAGCGGTATTCGTACTTTCTTTGCGCTGGTCAGCGTCGGTGCGCTAAGCATCAGCACGCAATGGGAATCGGGCGCGGCAGCTTTAACCCTTGCGGCCATCTGCTGCGTGCTCTATTCCAACGTTCCGTCACCGTTCAGCTCGCTGACGCTGCTGATGCGCACGCTTATTCTGCTGTCTATTTTCAGCTTTGGCGTGAAATTTGGCCTGATGGTGCAAATCAGCGACCTCTGGCAGTTCATGCTGTTCCTCTTCCCTCTGCTGCTCACCATGCAGTTGCTCAAGCTGCAAATGCCGAAACAGGCGAGGCTTTGGGGTTCGCTTATTGTCTTTATGGGGTCGTTTATCGCGGTCACGAATCCGCCGGTCTACAGCTTTGGTGATTTTCTTAACGATAACCTGGCCAAAATCATCGGCGTTGGCCTTGCCTGGCTGGCGTTTGCCGTACTGACGCCAGGATCAGATGCGCGAAAGAGTCGACGTCATATTCGTGCGTTACGGCGTCACTTTGTTGACCAGTTGAGCCGCCACCCGGAGAACAGCGAACACGATTTTGAATCGCTGGTTTATCATCATGTTAGCCAGCTGAGCGCAAGCCAGGATGAACCCGCCCGCCGCTGGTTGCTACGCTGGGGTGTTGTTCTGCTTAACTGCTCTCATGTCGTGTGGCAGCTACGCGCCTGGGAAGCCCGTTCCGACCCGCTCTCCCAGGTTCGGGATATGTGTATCAGTCTGCTACGCGATGTTATGAGCGAACGCGGGGTTCAGCAACGACCGCTAGCCGCCACCCTTCAGGAGTTACAGCGCATTTGCGACACGCTAGCGCACCATCATCAACCGGCAGCACGTGAGCTGGCCTCCATTCTGTGGCGGCTATACTGTTCGCTTTCGCAGTTAGAAACGGCACCGGCTCCCGGTACGCTGACCGAAAAAACGGCCTGAGTGAAAGGATGCAGGCGGGATTTCCGCCTGCATTTAAGACGTTACGGTACGTCGTAACCCAGTGCAGCTTTACGAATACGGAACCACTGCTGGCGAGTCATATCCAGCGACTGCGCAACGATGGCCGAGCGAACTCGCTCGATTTTACCGGAGCCAATCAGCGGCAGCGGTTGGGACGGCAAGCGCATCACCCACGCATAAACCACCTGTTCAATACTTCCCGCATTCAGCTCATTCGCCACCTTCGCCAGTTCATCGCGCAGCGGCTGGAACGCATCGTCATTAAACAGACGACCGCCGCCGAGGCAGGACCAGGCCATCGGGCGAATGCGTAGCTGCTGAAGCTGATCCAGCGTACCGTCCAGAATCGTCGGCTGATGAACCGGTGAGATTTCTACCTGGTTGGTGGCAAGAGTAAACGGCAGACGCGATTGCAGCAGCGTAAACTGCGCAGGGGTAAAGTTAGAGACGCCGAAATGGCGCACTTTGCCGCTCTGATGTAGCACAGAAAACGCTTCTGCCACCTCATCGGCATCCATCAGCGGGTCCGGGCGATGGATCAGCAACAGATCCAGCACGTCGGTCGACAAATTGCGCAGTGATTGCTCGGCGCTATGAATAATATGATGGCGATCGGTAATATAATGCCCAAGGGCATGTTCCGGTTTCGCCGTCGTGGCAATACCGCACTTGGTGACAATTTCCATTCTTTCGCGCAGATGCGGTGCCAACTTCAGCGCCTCACCAAACGCGGCCTCGCACGCGTAGCCGCCGTAGATATCAGCGTGGTCAACGGTTGTCACCCCGAGATCCAGATGCTCTTCAATAAAGCTCACCAGCTGGCGCGGCGTCATATTCCACTCCATCAAGCGCCAATAGCCCATGACGAAACGTGAAAATTCTGGCCCCTGCGGTGCCAGGGTAATACGTTGAACCATAACTACTTCCTCAACAAATAATTTGAATTGAGTATACCCAGTTTGGCGCTTAAAACAGTGAGGGCTGCTGAGGTTCTTCAGTATTCGGCGCTTTACCCGCGCGTAATTTACGCAGCAGCCGCTGGTGACAAAGCCGCAGCACCTCCTGTTTTTGCGCATCGCTCATTTTTTGCCAGTTAAAGCGTTCATCGCGGCTACGAAAACAGCCACGGCAGAAACCGCGCTCATCCGACTGACAAATTCCCCGGCACGGACTTTGAACCGGGAAAAACTCCAGTTGCTCCGCCACGTTAGCCCCCTTTTACTTCGCCATACTCTCATTGAAGACGTTTAATCATCGCGGCGCAACTTTTCTCCCACATCGTGCGGGCAAACCTTCGTTTTCAAAAATTCATTTGCATTAGACCAATCGGTCTATTACAGTGCCTCCCATGAGCAAATCAATTGAACATGATACCCGTGAACACATTCTGGCTACCGGCGAGCGTCTTTGCATGCACCGGGGGTTTACCGGAATGGGGCTTAGCGAACTCCTGAAAACGGCGGAAGTGCCGAAGGGATCGTTTTATCACTATTTCCGTTCAAAAGAAGCGTTTGGCGTCGCCATGCTGGAACGGCATTTTGCCGATTACCACCAGCGTCTGGTACAGCACTTTACCCAAGGTGCTGGAAACTACCGGGACCGCCTGCTGGACTATTACCAGCATACGCTCACCCAGTTTTGCCAGCAGGGACTTATCAGCGGTTGTCTGACCGTTAAGCTCTCTGCGGAAGTGTGCGATCTTTCCGAAGATATGCGCACAGAAATGAATAAAGGTGCCAGCCAGATTATGGTTCTGCTGGCGCAAGCGCTGGAAAATGGCCGCCGTGAAGGCTGCCTTAAATTCAGCGGTGAGGCCGAAACCACCGCACAGGTGCTCTACTCGCTGTGGTTAGGGGCCAATCTGCAGGCGAAAATGGCCCGCAGCTCAACGCCGCTTGAAAGCGCGCTGACGCACGTCAGGAATCTGATTGCCGCGCCGGACTGATCCCGGCGTTTTTATTTCGTTAATCACTAGACGACCGGTCTACTCAGGAGTCACTATGTCGCAAGAAAAACTGTTTACCCCACTGAAAGTGGGTGCGGTTACTGCCCCGAACCGCGTATTTATGGCCCCGCTGACGCGTCTGCGCAGCATTGTACCGGGTGACATCCCTACCCCGCTGATGGCCGAATACTATCGCCAACGCGCAAGCTCCGGTTTGATAATCACCGAAGCGACTCAGGTTTCTGCACAGGCAAAAGGCTACCAGGGTGCACCAGGCCTGCACAGCCCTGAGCAAATTGCGGCGTGGCAGAAAATCACCGCAGGCGTTCACGCTGAAGATGGCCGAATCGCCGTTCAACTGTGGCACACCGGGCGTATTTCCCACTCCAGCCTGCAGCCAAACGGTGAAGCACCGGTTGCGCCTTCAGCGCTGAGCGCCAATACCCGTACCTCTCTGCGTGATGAGAACGGTCATGCGATTCGTGTGGATACCTCTATGCCACGCGCGCTGGAAACCGAAGAGATCCCAGGCATCGTTAACGATTTCCGTCAGGCTATCGCCAACGCCCGTGAAGCCGGTTTTGACCTGGTTGAACTGCACTCTGCGCACGGTTACCTGCTGCACCAGTTCCTGTCGCCATCTTCTAACCATCGTACCGACCAGTACGGCGGCAGCGTCGAAAACCGCGCACGCCTGGTGCTGGAAGTAGTTGATGCCGGGATTAAAGAATGGGGTGCCGATCGTATCGGTATCCGCGTATCGCCAATTGGCACCTTCCAGAACGTCGACAACGGTCCAAACGAAGAAGCCGATGCGCTCTACTTAATTGAAGAGCTGGGCAAACGCGGCATTGCTTATCTGCACATGTCCGAGCCAGACTGGGCAGGTGGTCAACCTTACAGCGAAGCGTTCCGCGAAAAAGTCCGCGCGCGTTTCCACGGCCCAATCATCGGTGCTGGCGCCTATACGCCAGAAAAAGCGGAAGCGCTGATTGAGAAAGGGTTAATCGATGCCGTGGCCTTCGGTCGCGACTACATCGCCAACCCGGACCTGGTCGCTCGTCTGCAGCATAAAGCCGAGCTGAACCCGCAGCGCCCGGAAAGCTTCTATGGCGGTGGCGCGGAAGGTTACACCGACTACCCTTCGCTTTAATCCCGCGTTGATTGATAGCGGCGGGCTTCCGCCGCTATACTAGCCAGATTATTCATAAGTAAGGACGAGGGATAACATGCGTTTACTGCATACCATGCTGCGCGTCGGCGACCTGCAACGCTCCGTTGATTTCTACACTAAAGTGCTGGGCATGAAGCTGCTGCGCACCAGTGAAAATACGGAATACAAATACTCACTGGCCTTCGTCGGCTATGGCGAAGAAAGTGACGAAGCGGTAATTGAGCTGACCTACAACTGGGGCGTGGATAACTACGAGTTGGGCACCGCCTACGGCCACATTGCTCTGAGCGTGGATAACGCGGCTGAAGCCTGCGAGCGTATCCGTCGCAATGGCGGCAACGTAACTCGCGAAGCCGGTCCGGTAAAAGGTGGCACCACGGTGATTGCCTTCGTTGAAGATCCGGACGGTTATAAAATCGAACTGATCGAAGAGAAAGATGCCGGCAAAGGCCTTGGCAACTAACTCCTCCACGGGTGCTTAACGCGCCCGTTTTTTTACCCGCCTTTCCAAGCCGCGGCAAAATTTGCCATAATGCGCGCTACTTTTTCTAAGTGATGAGATTCTGATGTCCGACAATGTGCAACTTAATGGTCTATGCGACCGTTTTCGTGGGTTTTATCCCGTGGTTATCGATGTAGAAACTGCTGGATTCAATGCCAAAACGGATGCCCTGCTCGAAATAGCGGCAATTACGTTGAAAATGGATGAGCAAGGCTGGCTGATGCCGGACAACACGTTACATTTCCACGTTGAACCTTTTGAGGGCGCGAACCTCGAGCCGGAAGCGCTGGCGTTCAATGGTATTGATCCAAACAACCCCCTGCGTGGCGCGGTCAGCGAGTACGATGCGCTGCATGCTATCTTCAAGATGGTCCGCAAGGGTATTAAAGACAGCGACTGCAATCGCGCGATTATGGTGGCGCATAATGCCACCTTCGACCACAGCTTTATGATGGCCGCGGCCGATCGCGCATCGCTCAAGCGAAATCCGTTCCACCCGTTTGTCACCTTCGACACCGCAGCACTTAGCGGGTTGGCACTGGGGCAAACCGTACTGTCAAAAGCCTGTGCCGCCGCGGGCATGGACTTTGACAGCAGTCAGGCACACTCGGCCTTGTACGACACCGAACAGACCGCGATTCTGTTCTGCGAAATCGTCAACCGCTGGAAGCGCCTCGGCGGCTGGCCGCTGCCGATAGCGAGTGAAGAGTAGCAGCATAAAAAAAGCGACCTGAAGGTCGCTTTTTTGTTTCCACATTCGGTGCAGATGGCCGGATAGCGCTTCGCTAATCCGGCCGACACCAACCCGGCAATTATTCTGCCTTCGGCTCTTCAGCGTATTTGGCTGCGGTCTCTTTAATCAGAGGCTGCAGTTCGCCGCGCTGGTACATTTCGATAATGATGTCACAGCCGCCAACCAGCTCACCATCAACCCACAGCTGCGGGAAAGTCGGCCAGTTTGCATACTTTGGCAGCTCAGCGCGGATGTCCGGATTCTGCAGGATGTCGACGTAAGCAAAGCGCTCGCCACAGGCGGACAGCGCCTGAACGGCTTGGGCAGAGAAACCGCAGCTTGGCAGTTTCGGGGAACCTTTCATGTACAGCAGGATTGGGTTTTCAGCGATCTGGCGCTGAATTTTTTCAATTGTCTCGCTCATTGTCTTGCTTCCTCAAACTTCTTTTTACGGCAGTAGTCTGACATTGTAACGTTTCAGACCCTGAACAGAAAATAACATTTTGTTCACGCTTTACTATTTTATCGTCTGACACGGTAAGTTGCTTTATAAATATGAGTTTATCGGCAGGTGGATGAAAAGCTTGCTCATTATTTGACTCATTATGTATCAAATGATGTTTTTTTTTGCAGTTGCTAACGAAACAACGTTTTATCTATAAAAACACTATTAACATTTCGTGTTTTTATGGATTAGAATCGTTGGGTTTTGTAAACCATACCCAGGCAAGGACATTTAGCCTGCATCTTACTCAGAGGGTTGTTCAGTGGCGCAGATAAAAAAATGGTCGTTCACGCTCTGTGCATTGCTGTTTACATCGTTATCCTTCACGCCGTTGGCGCATGCTACAGGGCATGCCAAAACCCCAACGGCGCAAAAGTCGCTCCCTGTAAAAAGCAGTGAACGCAAGAAAAAGAACGCGGACAATAAATCTAACGCTAAGAAAAAATCGACTCCGGTTGCCGCTAAGAAGAAAACCACGCCAGCCGTCGCGAAGAAAGCGGCCCCAGTTTCCAGCAAATCAAAAACCGCCTCCGCTAAAACCCGCGTGAAAAGCAGCGCAGTTAAAACCGCCAGCGTCACTACGACCTGCAAGGTTCGCAAAGGTCACAAGAAGGTCTGCACCACCAGCCCTGTAGAATCCAAACCAACTACCATTGCCGCCGCGCACAAAGTTCGCGTTCAGAAAGTACAGAAGACCGCAATGAATAAGCTGATGGGTCAGTTAGGGAAACCGTACCGCTGGGGTGGCAACTCTCCGCGTACCGGTTTTGATTGCAGCGGTCTGGTCTATTACGCTTACAAAGATCTGGTCAACATCCGTATTCCACGCACTGCCAACGAAATGTATCACCTGCGCGATGCGCGTCCGGTTGAACGTGGTGAGCTGGAAAGTGGCGATCTGGTCTTCTTCCGCACTCAGGGCCGCGGCACCGCCGATCACGTGGGCGTGTATGTCGGTAACGGCAAATTTATTCAGTCCCCGCGTACCGGCCAGGACATCCAGATAACTTCGCTGAGCGAAGATTATTGGGTACGTCACTACGTCGGCGCACGCCGTGTTGTTACCCCTAAGACAATTCGTTAATCACTTACCCCGTTTGTTAATAAACGGGGTAACCTTATCTTTTATCTCACCTTTTAATTTGCTACTCTATCCCTACTCAGTACATGGTTATTGAGTGTACAAATATAATAAGGAGAGAAGCAATGTCGTTCGAATTACCTGCATTACCGTATGCCAAAGACGCTCTGGTTCCACACATTTCCGTGGAAACGCTCGAGTATCACTATGGCAAACACCACCAGACCTATGTCACTAACCTGAACAACCTGATCAAAGGCACCGCGTTTGAAGGTAAAACGCTGGAAGAGATCGTGCGTTCATCTGAAGGCGGCGTGTTCAACAACGCTGCACAGGTCTGGAACCACACCTTCTACTGGAACTGCCTGGCACCAAACGCCGGTGGCGAACCAACCGGTGCAGTCGCTGAAGCCATTACCAAATCCTTCGGCAGCTTCGCTGAATTCAAAGCGCAGTTCACCGATGCCGCGGTTAAAAACTTCGGCGCTGGCTGGACCTGGCTTGTGAAGAAAGCTGACGGCTCCCTGGCTATCGTCTCTACGTCTAACGCAGCGACTCCGCTGACCACCGACGCGACGCCGCTGCTGACCGTTGACGTGTGGGAACACGCTTACTACATCGATTACCGCAACGCGCGTCCAAACTATCTGGAGCACTTCTGGGCTCTGGTTAACTGGGAATTCGTTGCTAAGAATCTGGCAGCGTAAGCAAAAAATAACCCGGCATCGCAACGCTTCGCCGGGTTATCTCGTATCACGCAGAAGGGAGACCTTCTGCGTTTTTGTTTTTACTGACGAGCCAGTGCTTCTTCACCACGCGAACGTCCGCTCAGAAAAACCACCAACAAGGCCAGGGCTGCCACTATCGCCCCCATGACCGGCACAAAGCCATATCCCAGACCACCGGAAATAACCGCCCCACCCGCAACCGCACCCAGTGCATTCCCCAGGTTGAACGCCCCGATATTCACCGAGGAAGAAAGGCCAGGCGCTTCGTGAGCCACGCGCATCACGCGCATTTGCAACGGTGGCACCACCGCGAAGGTTGCCGCACCCCAGACCACCATACTGAACGCCGCGCCTACCTGCGTTTGCGCAAGGAAAGGTATGGCCAGCATTATGACCATCAGCAGCCCCAGAAAACCTTTCAGCGTCCCGCTCACCGAACGGTCTGCAAATTTACCGCCGAGGAAGTTACCGATAGAAAAACCCACGCCAATCAACACCAGCATCAGGGTAATAAAGCCAGGAGTTGCGTGAGTGATGGTGCGCAGCACCGGCGAAATATAGGTATAGAGTGTAAACATCGCGCCCGCGCCCAGCACGGTGGTTAACAGGGCTGAAAGCACCTGTGGACGCACCAGCACCGACAGTTCACGCTTCACGTCCGGTCTTTCGCCTGCCCCGCCCTTCGGCAGCGAGAACCACAGCCCCAGAATCGCGATAACGCCAAGCCCGGCGGTGGCCAGGAACGACATACGCCAGCCGATGGTTTCACCCAGCCACGTCGCGGCAGGTACACCACCGATATTCGCGATAGTCAGCCCCATAAACATAGAGGCTACTGCGCTCGCCTGTTTGTGCTTCGGCACGACGCTCGCCGCCACCACCGAACCCAGGCCAAAGAACGCGCCGTGATTAAGGCTGGTAATAATGCGCGACAACAGCAGCGTGGTGTAACCCGGCGCGATGGCAGAAAGCACGTTGCCGAGAGTAAAAATCGCCATTAAGAAAATCAGCGCATTTCGGCGAGCGCGATGCGAAAGCAGCAGCGTCATCAACGGCGCACCGACCATAACGCCGACCGCATAGGCACTGATCAGCATCCCGGCGGCAGGAATGGAAACGTCCACCCCTTTGGCGATGACCGGCAGAAGCCCCATCGGCGAGAACTCGGTGGTGCCGATACCAAAGGCACCGACGGCTAACGCCAGTAAGGGGAAGTTAATTTTCATGCTCAAGCTCCGAGTGGCCGCACAACAGACGCGGCATAAGGACATAATGCAAAAGCATGACATTAATCACAGAAAAACAGAAGTGTACAAAACTGCAAAAGATTATTGCGAATTCGGTAACAATCAGACAGGAGGGAGCGGACGCTCCCCCGCAGAGGAATTAATGCAGAACGGCAGTCAACGCGGCAGCGACGATCAGCGCCAGCGTAATAACGGTGGTAGAGAGCGACAGCTTAAGTTCGGTACTCATCAATTTTTTCTCCTTTTTATTTCCACAGCAAAACTGAGCTAACTCATTTTTGCACAGTATTGCGCAAAAATCTTCACAGTTTTAGCAGGATGTTGTTTTTTGCTCTTCCACTTTGCGCCAGGATAAGTCAGAATTCGACGCTTATTTATAAGCGTACCGGCCATTGACCCCCTCCTGTCGTCCTGTATCGTTTTCCCGGCGAATCGCAATCCATAAAATTGCGTCAGGGTGTGTGAAGGCAAACGTTTTCCTTTCGATTTTATCAGGGGCAGGCCAGGGTCTGGAGTGAAATGGAATGGCAACTATTAAAGATGTAGCGAAGCGCGCAAACGTTTCCACTACAACCGTATCACATGTAATTAACAAAACGCGTTTTGTTGCTGAAGAGACGCGTGAAGCCGTCTGGGCGGCGATCAAAGAGCTGCACTACTCGCCAAGCGCCGTTGCCCGTAGCCTCAAGGTTAACCATACCAAATCGATTGGTTTACTGGCGACCAGCAGCGAAGCGGCCTACTTTGCCGAAATTATCGAAGCCGTTGAGAAAAACTGCTTTGAGAAAGGCTATACCCTGATTCTGGGTAACGCCTGGAACAACCTGGAAAAGCAGCGCGCCTACCTGTCAATGATGGCGCAAAAGCGCGTCGATGGGCTGCTGGTCATGTGTTCTGAGTACCCAGAGTCGCTGCTGTCGATGCTGGAAGAGTACCGTCACATCCCGATGGTCGTCATGGACTGGGGCGAAGCCAAAGCAGACTTTACCGACTCCGTTATTGATAACGCCTTTGAAGGTGGTTACACCGCGGGCCGTTACCTGATTGAGCGCGGACACCGCGATATCGGCGTGATCCCAGGCCCTCTGGAGCGTAACACCGGCGCAGGCCGTCTTGCAGGCTTTATGAAAGCCATGGAAGAAGCGCAAATTAACGTGCCAGCCAACTGGATTGTGCAGGGTGACTTTGAGCCAGAGTCAGGTTATCGCGCCATGCAACAAATTCTGTCACAGCATCCGCGCCCTACCGCTATCTTCTGCGGCGGCGACATTATGGCGATGGGTGCCCTATGTGCGGCAGATGAGATGGGGCTGCGCGTGCCGCAGGATATTTCGCTGATTGGCTATGATAACGTGCGCAACTCACGTTTCTTCACCCCAGCGCTGACCACCATTCATCAACCGAAAGATTCACTCGGCGAAACGGCCTTCAATATGCTGATGGATCGCATCGTCAGCAAGCGCGAGACATCTCAATCGATTGAGGTGCATCCGCGCCTGATCGAACGTCGTTCCGTGGCCGACGGTCCGTTCCGCGACTATCGCCGCTAAGCATGACCCGCGGACACCCTATTCGGGTGTCCGCAACCACTCTTCATTTAACGTTTCGCTATCCCCCAGATATTCCAGCAACCAGTTCAGAGCTGGCGACGCTTCGCTTTGCTGCCACGTCAGACAACAGGCGGCATCCGGGAACGGGTTCTCAAGCTGTAACACGACCCACTCTCCACTTTCCAGCCACGGCTGCGCCTGATGTCCTGGCACCATTGCCGCACAAAGCCCCGCCGAGATACAGGTTTCCGCTGAAGCCCAATCCGGCACGACCACGCGTTTTTGGTTATCGAGCAGCCAGGTCGTACGCTTCGGCAGTGATCGCGACGTATCTTCACGCACCAGCGACGGCCAGTTGCGCAACACCTCGTCGCTAAGTGGACCGTCCATGCGAGCCAACGGGTGCGTACTGGCGACCACACAATGCCAGTTGAGCATCCCCATATCACGGAAAGCGAAACGGCCACCGACCGGAATCGCCTGGGTTGCGCCAATCGCCAGTTCCACACGACCGTCCGCCAGCGCATCCCAGACGCCGTTGAATACCTCCTGGTAAACAATCAGCTCCACATCGCTGAAATGACGATAGAAATCGACGATCAGCTGGCGAGTTCGCTGGGGCTTAACGATATTATCGACGGCAATCGCCAGCTGCCCTCGCCAGCCGTTAGCAATTTGCTGGCACTGCTGACGGGTGATCTGCATTTTTTTGATAACAGAACGTCCCTCTTTCAAAAACCACGCCCCCGCCGGGGTCAGTTCTACGTCGCGATGACGACGTTCGAACAGCGGCACGGCGAGCCACTCCTCTAGCTGGCGTACCGTGTAGCTCACCGCAGAAGGCACACGGTGCAGTTCCTGCGCCGCGGCGCTAAAGCTGCCGTTGCGCGCCACCGCATCAACGACTTCCAGAGAATATTCAGACCACATTTTTTGCCTTCAAATTTTTTGAATCCATGGCGCAAATATTAGCGTTTCACAAGCCGTTATGCACTCTCTACACTCAGCGGCATTGTTTACTCATGATAAAAAGGGCGAAGTTTATGCAACCTGGGAAAGGATTTTTAGTCTGGCTCGCGGGATTGAGCGTGTTAGGCTTTCTGGCCACCGATATGTACCTCCCCGCTTTTGCCGCCATTCAGGAAGACCTGCAAACGCCGGCTTCCGCCGTCAGTGCGAGCCTCAGCCTGTTTCTGGCAGGCTTTGCCGTCGCGCAGCTTTTGTGGGGACCGCTGTCAGATCGCTATGGTCGCAAGCCTATTTTGCTGACTGGGTTAACCATTTTTGCTATTGGCTGCATTGGTATGCTGTGGGTGCGCGATGGCACCTCGCTTCTGGTGCTGCGTTTTGTACAGGCCGTTGGCGTCTGTGCGGCTGCGGTAACCTGGCAGGCCATGGTCACCGATTACTATCCGGCCCAGCGGACTAACCGTATTTTCGCCACCATCATGCCGCTGGTTGGGCTATCACCGGCGCTCGCCCCGCTGCTGGGTAGCTGGCTGCTGGCACACTTTGACTGGCAGGCTATTTTCGCCACGCTGTTTATTATCACGCTGCTTCTGATGCTGCCGGCATTCCGCCTGAAACCGGCGCACAAAAAGCACGCCGCGAGCGAAGAGAAGCTCACCTTTATGCGTCTGTTACGCAGCAAAGACTATCGTGGCAACGTACTTATCTACGCCGCTTGTTCGGCAAGCTTCTTCGCGTGGCTTACCGGTTCGCCGTTTATTCTGCATGAGATGGGCTACAGCCCAACGGTGATAGGCCTGAGCTATGTGCCGCAAACCATCGCCTTCCTGGTTGGCGGCTA
>NZ_JMPL01000097.1 GCF_000735365.1 Kluyvera ascorbata ATCC 33433
TGCCAAGCTGCGCGCCTCAATGCGTATTCGGATTTCCGATCTGCATAAATCGCTCAAACGCTCCGGTAAACCGGCGACCACCGTTTACGTCACCCACGACCAGACTGAAGCGATGACCATGGGCGACCGTATCTGCGTGATGAAGCTCGGCCACATCATGCAGGTTGATACGCCGGACAACCTTTACCACTATCCGCAAAATATGTTCGTGGCTGGGTTTATCGGCGCGCCGGAGATGAACATCAAACCGGCGAGCCTCGTGCGTAAAGACGATGGGCTGCACATCACCGTTGGCCACGACACATTACCGCTTAACGCGCAGCAGCAGGAGAAGGTGGCGCACTACGTCGATAAAGCGGTCTGTTTCGGCATTCGACCTGAGTATGTTCATGTCGCAACGCAGCCGTTTGCTGAAGGCGGCGGTCGGGGCACGCTTATTCGCGTTGAGAATATGGGCCATGAGTTCTTTCTCTACATGCAGGTGGGCGATTTTGAACTGACGGCGCGTATGCCTTCCGATCAGGTGAGGTCGATTCTGGAGGCCGGGCTGAATAGCCAGGTGTGGTTCCGTTTTGAGATGGCGAAATGTCATATTTTTGATGCGGAGAGCGAGTTGAATATTTCACTCTAAGCAAGCGGGAAGAGGTCGCCGTTTAGTGATTAAACGGCGACAACGGCGTTATTTACTGAGCAAGTGCCCCATCTTGGCCGCTTTGGTATCGAGATAGTGGGCATTTTTCGGGTTACGGCCCACGATCAGCGGTACGCGTTCAACGATGTTGATGCCCGCTTCGGTGAGGATCTCAACCTTTTTCGGGTTGTTGGTCAGCAGACGCACGGCGTCCACGCCCAGCAGTTTGAACATATCGGCGCAGAGGGTAAAGTCGCGTTCGTCAGCGGCAAAACCAAGCTGGTGGTTGGCCTCAACGGTGTCATAGCCTTGATCCTGCAGCGCGTAGGCGCGAATCTTATTTAACAGACCGATGTTACGGCCTTCCTGGCGATGGTACAGCAGGATCCCACGACCTTCTTCTGCAATGTGAGACAGCGCGGCCTCAAGCTGAAAACCACAGTCGCAGCGCAGACTGAAAAGGGCATCCCCAGTCAGACATTCGGAGTGAACCCGCGACAGCACCGGCGTTTGCCCAGTAATATCACCAAAAACCAGCGCGACATGATCGTGCCCGGTTGCCAGTTCTTCAAAGCCCACCATCAGGAAATCGCCCCATGGGGTTGGCAGTTTGGCTTCTGCCACACGTTTTAGCTGCATGTGATTCTCCAGATTATGTCAGCGCCATCAGCGCCTTCTGTTTTCCTTATTTTGCCACAACGTGCTTTACTTCACCTAATCATGCGCGGATGACCGTTCGTAAAGCGCACAATTTTGACACTTTATTGTTAACCGGGGCGATGACATTGATGGAAAAAGGAAAAGAGATACAGGCCATGGCAGGACGAACGACGCTCGCCGCGGTCATACTGCTGCTGATGCCCCTGGCCGTTTGGTTTTCAGGCTGGCAATGGCTGCCTGAACCCAGCGGTTGGGGGCTTCATGCGCTCTATGCCATTACTGAAACCGTGACCCACCCCTGGGGGATTATCACGCACCTGCTGCTGTGCGCGGTGGTTATCGGGGTGTTGCGGCCGGGGCGGCGCAATGCGATTATCCTGTTTGCCGTATTGAGTGCGACCGTGGTGCTGGGGCAGGGGCTGAAATCGCTGGTGAAAGAACGGGTTCAGGAACCGCGTCCTTTCGTCATCTGGCTTGAAAAAACACAGCAAATTCCCGTTGAGCAGTTCTACACTTTAAAGCGTAAAGAGCGGTCGGCGTTGGTGAAAGAACAGCTGGCGCAACAAAATGATATTCCCGGGTTTTTACGTCATCACTGGCAAAAAGAGACCGGATTCGCGTTTCCCTCTGGCCACACCATGTTTGCGGCGACCTGGGCACTGTTGATTGCTGGCTTGCTGTGGCCGCGACGTCGTATGGTTATCGTAGTCGTCGCGATGGCCTGGGCGATAAGCGTCATGGGCAGCCGTCTGCTACTTGGGATGCACTGGCCGTTGGATCTCATGGTGGCGACGGTAATGTCCTGGCTGCTGGCGACGCTTGCCTGTTGGCTAGTGGAATATCTGTGTGGGCCGCTGAAAAAAGCAGCGTAAACGCGGGCGCGGCGAAGAGAATAACGGGAAAGGGTTGATTTTCATCGGTGTTAACCACAGATCTAAGACTTGCTGTGCGCTTTTCCATTTCGTCGTCGCGGTGAAGATGTTATTTTATAAGGCTGGGTGCGGTGTCGACACTGCCGAAGCCACATAACGGGAAGTCATGTGAAATACCTACTCATTTTCTTATTGGTGTTAGCGATTTTCGTCATTTCGGTGACGCTGGGTGCGCAAAACGATCAACTGGTCACGTTTAACTATTTGCTGGCGCAGGGTGAGTTCCGAATCTCAACGCTGCTGGCGGTGCTGTTCGCCGTAGGTTTTGCCATCGGCTGGCTGGTTTGCGGTCTGTTCTGGCTGCGCGTGCGCGTTTCGCTGATGCGCGCTGAACGTAAAATTAAAAGACTCGAACATCAAATGACGCCAGATACGGTGGCTCCGGTTGCGCCGGCCGTCCCGGCGGCGAAGGAATAATTACCTATGCTGGAGTTGTTGTTTCTGCTTTTACCTGTAGCAGCAGCCTATGGCTGGTATATGGGGCGCAGAAGTGCACAACAGTCCAAACAGGACGAAGCGAACCGCCTGTCACGTGACTACGTGACAGGGGTGAACTTTCTTTTAAGCAACCAGCAGGATAAAGCGGTTGACCTGTTCCTCGATATGCTCAAAGAGGATACCGGCACCGTGGAAGCTCACCTGACGCTGGGCAACCTGTTCCGCTCGCGCGGCGAGGTTGATCGCGCTATTCGCATTCACCAGACGCTGATGGAAAGCGCCTCTCTAACTTACGACCAGCGTCTGCTGGCCGTGCAGCAGCTCGGACGCGACTATATGGCCGCTGGGCTGTATGATCGTGCTGAAGATATGTTCAACCAGCTGGTGGACGAAACCGACTTCCGTATCAGCGCCTTGCAGCAGCTTCTGCAAATCTACCAGGCGACCAGCGACTGGCAAAAAGCGATTGATATCGCTGAACGGCTGGTGAAGCTCGGAAAAGACAAGCATCGTGGTGAGATTGCGCATTTCTGGTGCGAGCTGGCGCTGCAGCAGATGGGCAACGATGAACTTGATAAAGCCATGTCGTTGCTCAAACGCGGTGCGGCAGCCGACCCGTCCAGCGCGCGCGTCTCCATCATGATGGGGCGGGCATGGATGGCTAAAGGTGATTATGCCAAAGCCATGGATAGCCTCTTGAGGGTGATCGAGCAAGATAAAGAGCTGGTCAGTGAAACCCTTGAGATGCTGCAAACTTGCTATCAACAGCTTGGCAAAGACAAAGAGTGGGAACATTTCCTCCAGCGCTGCGTCGAGGAAAACACCGGCGCCACGGCGGAGCTGATGCTTGCGCAGGTTATGGAGCACAGTAAAGGTGGCGAAGCGGCACAAACCTACGTCACCCGCCAGCTACAGCGTCACCCAACGATGCGCGTGTTCCACAAACTGATGGACTACCACCTCAACGAGGCGGAAGAAGGGCGCGCCAAAGAGAGCCTGATGGTGCTGCGCGATATGGTTGGCGAACAGGTGCGCAGTAAGCCGCGCTATCGCTGCCAGAAGTGTGGCTTTACCGCCTATACCCTTTACTGGCACTGCCCGTCATGCCGCTCCTGGTCGACTATCAAGCCTATTCGCGGGCTGGACGGTCAGTAATTTCTAAAAAATCGCCCACTTAGTTACAACATACTTTAATTTCCCCTTCGTTCATCCCTCGGCATTGTGCCTGCACGGTCACGCAGGTAGAATGCTGCCCGTTTACCTTTTCCGCACCCCGCGTGCCCATCAATAAGAAGGTCCAGTCATGTCCGTTGCTTCATCTTCTTCTCGTGTTGCCATCTCCTCTCCTGTTGTCGTTGCCCTTGACTACGATAATCGCGATAAAGCGCTCGCCTTTGTTGACCGCATTGATCCGCGTGACTGCCGCTTAAAAGTGGGCAAAGAGATGTTTACGCTATTTGGGCCGCAGTTTGTTCGTGACCTGCAGCAGCGTGGCTTTGAGATTTTCCTGGATCTGAAATTCCACGACATCCCGAATACCACGGCGCATGCCGTTGCAGCGGCAGCGGACCTTGGCGTCTGGATGGTAAACGTGCACGCCTCCGGTGGCGCCAGAATGATGACTGCGGCACGCGAAGCGCTGACGGCGTTTGGTGCCGATGCGCCGCTGCTGATTGCGGTCACCGTGCTGACCAGCATGGAATCCAGCGACCTGTTGGACCTGGGTATCGCACTGACGCCGGCAGAGTACGCTTTGAAGCTAGCAACGCTGACCAAAAACTGTGGCCTGGACGGTGTCGTCTGCTCCGCACAGGAAGCCGTACGCTTTAAGCAGGAGCTGGGGCAGGCATTCAAATTGGTCACGCCGGGCATTCGCCCAACCGGCAGCGAGGCAGGCGACCAGCGTCGTATTATGACGCCAGAGCAGGCGCTGGAGGCCGGGGTGGACTATATGGTGATTGGTCGTCCGGTCACCCAATCAGCGGACCCGGCGAAAACCCTGCGTGATATTAATGCATCTCTGAATCTGGGGGCGTAATGAGCGACAATAATAGCCGTCTGGTCTATTCGACGGAAACCGGACGTATCGATGAGCCAAAAGCGGCGGTAGTTCGTCCGAAAAGCGACGGCATCGTCAGGATCCAGCGTCAGACCAGCGGGCGTAAAGGGAAGGGCGTGTGCCTGATAACCGGTATCGATCTGAACGACGATGAGCTGACCAAACTCGCCGCCGAGCTCAAAAAGAAATGCGGCTGTGGCGGCGCGCTGAAAGATGGCGTGATTGAAATTCAGGGCGACAAGCGCGATTTGCTTAAAACGCTGCTGGAAGCCAAAGGGATGAAGGTCAAGCTGGCGGGCGGCTGAAACCCTATCTCAAAGACGACGTAACACCGTGCCCTCTCCCCTTTGGTGAGAGGGCACGAGACGGTGCAGCCCGGGCGAGCGCATGCGACCCCGGAAATGCTTCCAACCCTCACCGTCAAATAAAAAGGGCCCCGATTCTCATCGGAGCCCTGATATTCGTATTACGGATTATTTCCCGACCTGGTGGCCGATAATCCCACCTACCGCCGCGCCACCCAGCGTACCCAGCGCGCTACCGTCGGTTAACACAGCACCACCGATTGCGCCAGCACCGGCACCCAGCGCGGTATTACGGTCACGTTTGGACCAGTTAGAACATGCACTCAGAGACATTACCAGCGTCACCGCTAAAACAGCAGCAGTCATTTTTTTCATTGAAGTCATTTTTTTCTCCTGAATATTCTATCCACGGAAAAAGCCCTTTTATTATAGCAATAGCCAGAAGTATTCAGTGCGTATTCCGTGAAGCTTGTTGCGCAGGTTGTAAATTGGGTGCTAAAAGTCACGCAAGTGATAGTTACTTCCTGTTATATCGCTAACATCAATTTTACGATTTTGTGATGTTATCGACAGGTAAAAAGTCTTAATTCAGGGGTAGGATAAGTCTCATAGCGAGACGGGATTCATGACGGTGCGGGAATAGAAGGGAACCCGACGCCAGCAGGCATCGGGTGGGGGTGCTAAGGTCGTTGGACGATGTTGACGGTCAACCCGGTCTGCTCAAGCTGCAGTTGTTTTTCCGTGGATAAATTATCGTCGGTAATCACCCGGTTGAAATGGTTCATCGGACCGAGCGCATACGGATGGATAGCCCCAAATTTTGAACTATCGGTTAGCACAATCGCTTCGCTGCCTTTTTCCAGTACGGCGTTGACGATATCGGCGCGCATCATATCCCGACCGGTAAAACCGGTTTCAGGCTGCCAGCCGTCAATCCCAATAAACGCTTTGCTGAAATGGACCTGCTGAATGTACTGACGCGTCAATGGGCCCACCATGCTTTCGCTTTTTTTCTGATAGATGCCACCCAGTAGGATCACTTCTCCCGGCGTCTCTTTCAGCAGGTGCGCGATATAGCTGCTGACGGTGATGATGGTGATATCCGGCTGCTTTGCCAGTTCGCGCGCGAGCAGCGCGTTGCTGCTGCCGTTTTCGATGAATACCGTTTCCCCCGGGCGCACCAACGAGGCGGCAAACTCCGCGAGCTCACGTTTGAGGGCGAAGTTGTTCATCATGCGCGTTTCCACGTCTTCACTGTCCAGCGGAACGGCGAATCCATGGGTTCGTCTCAGGTAGCTCTGCTTCTCCAGCAGATTCAGATCCTGACGGATGGTCACTTCCGAAACGCCGGTCATTTTCGCCAAATCGGCGACGCTCATCCGGCCCTTATCGATAACCAACTGTAAAATGGTTTGCTGTCGGGAATTCATAATCAATGCATCAATTTTTCAAGGCGAGGGCGGTCTCGTGATTAAACCACCGCTCGCAGGGCGAATGGTGTCAGATTTCCCACGGGGATTTTGGCTGACCTGTTCTGCTGTCGCGTTCGTCTGCTGCGTATGCCAGCAATTCCGCTTTTAATATTTCCAGATTATTGATTGCGGAATGGGTGTCGCCGCCAACCAGAATATCAAGTACGGTATCAATACGTTGGGCTACCTGACGCGCATCGAGCTCGGACATAGTGGGATCCTGTTGATAAATTCGATTGAAATCAATGATGCAAAATTTACCGGCAAAAGAGAAGTGAAAAAATAGCTTAGCTTATAACCCCGGATGCTCAGTCAACCAGCGCTCAAGTTCGGCGACGGGCATCGGGCGCGCAAAGAGGTAGCCCTGCCGCTCATCCACGCCGTGTAGCTTAAGGAATGCATCGTCGGCGGCATTCTCCACGCCCTCGGCGATAATATTCAGGTTCAGCGCGCGGGCGACGGCAATAATTGCCAGCACCAGCGATTGGGAAACCGAACGGTCGTGGACGCTCTGGACAAAGATATGGTCCAGCTTGATGGTATCAATAGGAAAGCGCGCCAATTGCGACAGCGATGAATAACCGGTACCAAAATCGTCGAGGTGAATCTGAGCGCCCAGCGAGCGGAATTGTTCGATAACTTCCAGCGCCTGTTCAGCGTTATCAATCAGGCAGCTTTCGGTGAGCTCAATATCAATTGGGCACTGCTCGAATCCCTGTGCGCGTAGCGCCTGCTTCAGGTCGCTGAAAATAGAATGGTCGACAAGCTGGCGGGCAGAGACGTTTACCGCCACGCGCAGATGAATGCCCCGGTCTCGCCACTGCGCGACCTGACGAATCGCGTCCAGCATCACCCAGCGGCCGAGCGGCACGATAAGCCCCGACTCCTCGGCGTAAGCGATAAAATCCATCGGAGGAATAAGCCCCCGCTCCGGCGAGTTCCAGCGCACTAAGGCCTCCAGGCTGCGTACTTCGCCGTCTAAGCTCACTTTCGGCTGATAGTAGATAACCAGTTGATCGCACTGCAACGCTTTGCGCAGATTGGTATCCAGCCACAGATATTCGAAAACCCGCAGATTCATTTCGGGTTTAAATACGCTAAATCTCCCGCGGCCGCTCTCTTTGGCTGTGTACATTGCGGTGTCCGCGTTACGAATCAGGCTTTCCTTGTCCTCGCCGTGCTGTGGGGCGATAGAAATGCCCAACGAGCACCCGCTGTAGACTTCAATCAGGCCGATACGAAAAGGGTCGCGCAGGCGGGTTAACACTCGCGACGCCATCGCCTCCAGTTCGCTCTGCGAGGTTTGCGTCGCCAGAACGATAAACTCATCGCCGCCGAGTCGGGCGAGAGTTTGGTTCTCTTCCAGGCAGCTTAGAATCGACAGCGCCACGGACTGTAGTAGCTGATCGCCAAAGACATGTCCGTAGGCATCGTTGACCTTCTTGAAATTATCCAGATCGAAGTAGACCAGGCCAATTTGTTCCTCGGGCTGGCGGGTTTCAATGGCGCTACCGATAAGCTCGTTGATGGCGTGGCGATTCGGCAGTCCGGTGATGGTGTCGGTATTGGCCAGTACCCGCAGCCGCTCCTGAGCTTTGCGCTCCTCGGTAATATCGGTGCCCGAACAGATAAGGTAGATCTCGTTCTTACCGCTGCCGCTGTGGACAAAACGGTTACGGAACAAAAACAGGCGCGGGCCTTTGCGCGTTTTTATCCAGCGCTCTACCTCATAAGGTCCGCCGTTGCTAAAAAAACGGCTGACGTTTTCTCGCGCGGCGGCGGCTTCCGGCGCGGACATAAAAAGCTCAAATGCGGTTTTGCCGATGACATCCTGCTCTTTCACACCGGTGTACTCTTCGCACAGGCGATTGAAGCGCTGAATTTTACCTTCACGGTCGAGAATGACGATGACCGCATTAGCCTCTGAGACCACCTGCTCAGCAAACAGTAGCCCCTGTAACAGGTCGCGGGCGACGGAGGAGGTATCAAACCATGACGAAGCCGTACCGGCCCATTCGCTACAGTTCACCTTACGCCCAATCAGATGTACGGGAACGTCATAACCGTTGAGTTGGATATTGACCGCGATGCTTGAGGTGGTGACGCTCATGGTATGAATACGTTGGGCATTTTCCGGGCTTAGCGGAATGGCCAGATCGGAGCCAGCATCGGGATCGATGCTCAGATACAGGGTGGGATCGGTTCGTGACAAACGCCAGTAAAGACTGGTTTCGCTAGGGTTTGGGTCGAGCAGATTTTGTGCCAGAGATTTCACCATGCGTGCTCCTCATACACCTGCGATCGAATAGGTCCGAATCCAATGCCATGATATTCAGTGTGATCGTTTTTTGAAAATTCGCGTAGAAAAAAGAGGGTAGTACTGGGCGGAAGGGATATTCCACGTAGGTCGGATAAGCGAAGCGCCATCCGGCGGCGTAACGCTTTCACTGAGCACCGCCCAAAAAAAACGGCCCCCGAAGGAGCCGCTTAGCACGTATCTTAGAAAACTTACGCCGCAGGGCGAGCAATCACGCTACGAGTTTCCATGCGCACTTCCGCAATGGTGACATCAATGACGTCAGTGACCTTATAGACCACTTCGCCTTTGATCTGCACGGTCCCGCTTTCCTGGCTACAAACCATCTCATCACGCACAGCGTGCAGGAACGGTGCAGGAATAAAGGCAACCGCGCCGTTGTCCACCAGACGCACGCGCATACCGCCGCGGCTAACGTCAATGATCTCCGCCGCAAAGCGCGTGTCTTTACCCGCCTGCGGGCTCAGATAACGCGCATACAGCCAGTCAGCTACGTCGCGTTCCGCCATACGGTTCAGACGACGACGTTCGGCCATCTGCACGGTCACATCATCCTGAGGACGCGGCGCGCTTTCGCCTTTGATAATCGCTTTCAGCAGGCGATGGTTCACCATGTCACCGTATTTACGGATCGGTGAGGTCCAGGTTGCGTACGCCTCCAGACCTAAGCCGAAGTGTGGACCCGGCTCAATGCTGATTTCAGCGAATGACTGGAATCGACGAATACGGCTATCGAGGAAACCAGAAGGCTGAGCGTCGAGCTCGCGGCGCAGCTTGCAGAAACCTTCCAGGGTCAGCACTTCAACCGGATCGACGTGAACGTCGTGGGTTTTCAGCAGCGCAGCCAGCGCTTCGGTATTGTCAGGAGCAAAGCCAGTGTGGACGTTATAAATACCAAAGCCCAGTTTGTCGCGCAGCACGCGAGCGGCGCAGATGTTTGCCGCAATCATTGACTCTTCAACGATACGATTAGCAATGCGGCGCGGCTCTGCGACGATATCCAGCACTTCGCCTTTCTCACCCAGCACAAAGCGGTAGTCAGGACGGTCTTTGAACACCAGCGCGTGGGTTTTACGCCATTCGCTGCGAACCTGGCAAACGCGTTGCAGCAGGGTAATCTGACGCGCGATAGCATCGCTCTGCGGTTTCCAGTCGCCGGTATTTTCCAACCAGTTGGAAACGTCGTCATAAACCAGTTTGGCTTTTGATTCGATGTTAGCGGCGAAGAACTCGATGTTGTCTTCGATGGTGCCGTCGGCCGCCAGCGTCATGCGGCAAGCCAGTACCGGGCGAACCACTTCTGCCCGCAGCGAGCAGAGGTCGTCGGAGAGCTCGCGCGGCAGCATTGGAATGTTGAAGCCCGGCAGATAGTTGGTAAAGGCGCGAATTTTCGCGGCATCGTCCAGCTTGCTGCCTTCAACGATCCATGCGGTCGGGTCGGCAATCGCGACGGTCAGCAGCAGCTTGCCGTCAGCGGCTTCTTCCACAAACAGCGCATCGTCCATATCTTCGGTGCTGGCGCTGTCTATGGTAACGAAGTCGAGGGCCGTCAGGTCGCGACGCTCCAGACCTTCGTCCTGCATTTCGGTGGCCACGCCGTTTGGCGCTTCTTTTTCCAGGTTATGACGGGCGAGCGTTACCCACCACGGCACAAAGTGGTCGTCACCAAAGGTGATGAATTTGGTCAGCTCGGCGTAGAAACTACGATCGCCTTTCAGCGGATGACGGCGCATTTCAGCAACGGCCCAGTCACCCTCTTTGAAATCGTGTGTGACACCGCGGTCAGCGCGGCATGGAATGGCATCTTTTAACAGAGGATGATCGGGAACGATAGACAGTCTGTCATCCTTGCGGTGCACTTTCCCGACAAAACGCGTCAGGAACGGCTCAACCAGTTCTTCCGGTTCGGCGCTCTCTTTCTCTTTTTCAGAGTGAATGACCGCGATAATACGGTCGCCGTGCATCACTTTTTTCATCTGCGGCGGCGGAATAAAATAGCTTTTCTGCGCGTCGACCTCGAGGAAACCGAAACCTTTATCCGTGGCTTTTACGACCCCTTCCGCACGCGGCGTCTGGGAGTGAAGTTGCTGTTTTAGCTGCGCGAGCAGCGGGTTGTCCTGAAGCATATTGATCTATTTTCGTGGCCAAAAGAGCGGCTGACATTTTTACGCGAATCTATAGGTTGCAGCAAGCGCTCTTTCACCCTTTTACGCAACTTGTTGTGCGCTACTCAGTGCTATTCGCAGGCGGTTTAGCCAGCCGCAGAGTGCGCTCCAGGCAAGCAGTGTGATGGCATCCGGAACGGAAAGTCCCTGCTCGGCAAGGGGCGTTAGCTGCGCGGCGCTAAAACGGTCCGGTGCGCGGGTCAAAAGCTGGGTTGCCTGGGCGACAGCGCGCTCGCAGGGATGGTGGTGACTCCAGGCCTGAATGGCGCGTTCACCATTACGCACCGCGTCCGGCAAGCCGTTCGCGCCTTGCCATTGACCGCTGTAATAGTGAAAACAGCTGGCGCTGCCGTTGATGCGGGCAGGGATCAGCGATGCCAGCGGCTGTAGCGGGTGCGCGAAGGTGAGGGCGTCGATAAGCTCACCCAATCCCTCCAGCAGCGTCTCCTCGGCCACCAGTGCGTTTGCTAAATCGGTTAGCTCGGGTACATGCTGCCAGCGTGCCAGCACGTCACCCTGCGTCGTATTGGCCTGATGCGGTACGGTGCTGACAAAGTCGGTATGCCACGGCGCGCTTTCACTCTGGAAGCGGTCCGCATCGGCATCTTCCTGTACCGGCATGCCGGGTATCCATCGAACCGGGAAACCGAGCTGGGCCTGGAAAATAGCGATAACGCGTGCCTGGAAACCGACGAAGCCGACCACCTGATTAATCAGAATAATATCGTGCGCGGTAAGCCCCACCTCATCCAGTTGCTGGCGCTCGCGCGGGGTGATCACCGACGGCGAGCTGGCAAGCTGGCGGGCATACTGAGTAATTTGCGCCAGCCGGTGGTTGCTCTCGCGTGATGAATCTGGCCCCGGCAGCGGCGCTAAACGCGCGGCGTAGTGATTGCACAGCCGCTGCACGCCGGTGACCTGCGCAACGGTGAGGGCGGTGCTCAGACGGTCGTAGGCGCTGAAGGTACGCAGGCGGTTAACGGTGACCGCATCCGGGAATAACGTTTGGGCAAAGGTGCGGGCGAGGCGTAACCAGCGCTGATTGGCGCTGTAGAGGGCATCGGGTAACGTGAGATCCAGTAAAAAACGGTCGTCAACGTGTGCGGCTTCAGGAACCAGCGGCATCACGTCGCTGTGTTGGGCTCTCGACTGGGTTTCGTGATACCAGTGGCTTTTGCCGTAAACGCGGCGTGGCTCCATGGATATTCCTTGATCTATAGGTGGCGAGCCGGCGGGTATTGAGAAGGTGTTGCCGGATCGTTATAGGTAAATATCCTGGCGCATGCGTGACGAGGGAGAAAATATTGTTCGGTGATAATTAATAACTGGCTGGAATAACAGAGGCGTAAGAAGGGAAAAATCGTAGCCCGGCCGAACGCAGTGACGCCGGGGAAAACCCCGGAGTCGGCGTAAACGCCTCGTCCGGGCTACGGGTCTACAGTTCCAGTTCGTTCATCGCGGCAATGCTGAAACCGCCATCAACATGAACGACTTCTCCGGTTATCCCGGCGGAAAGGTTGGAGCACAGGAAGGCGGCGGAATTACCCACGTCTTCGATAGTCACGGTGCGACGAATCGGCGTGACCGCTTCGCAGTGCGCCAACATTTTTCGGAAATCCTTGATGCCGGAGGCGGCAAGCGTACGAATCGGGCCTGCCGAAATCGCATTCACGCGTACGCCTTCCGGGCCCATGGCGTTCGCCATATAGCGCACGTTAGCTTCAAGAGAGGCTTTTGCCAGACCCATCACGTTGTAGTTCGGGATTGCACGCTCCGCGCCCAGGTAAGAGAGGGTCAGCAGGGCAGAACCGGGGTTCAGCATGCTGCGGCAGGCTTTTGCCATCGCCACAAAGCTGTAGGCGCTGATATCGTGGGCGATTTTAAAGCCTTCGCGGGTCACCGCGTTGACGTAATCCCCGTCCAGTTGATCCGCCGGGGCAAAACCGATGGAGTGGACGAAACCGTCAAACGTCGGCCAGACTTTTGCCAGCTCGCTGAACAGGGACTCAATGCTCGTATCTTCCGCTACGTCGCACGGCAGGACGATGCTGGAATCTAGCGAAGCGGCGAACTCTTCCACGCGACTTTTCAATTTGTCGTTCTGGTAGGTAAAGGCCAGCTCGGCCCCTTCGCGCTGCATCGCCTGAGCGATACCATAGGCGATGGAAAGCTTGCTCGCCACGCCCGTAATCAGAATACGTTTACCGGAAAGAAAACCCATCGTGTTCATCCTTCTATTCAGTGTTAGCGGTCTTTACGCCAGGCGTCTGCGGTCAACGCCTCGCCGAAGTGGCCCGCAATCAGACGTTTAGTTAAATCGTGCAGCGGGGAGGCCAGCACGTCGGCGGTGCTGCCGCGCTCGACCACTTCGCCCTGGTGCATCACCAGCACCTGGTCGCTGATGTGCTTCATCATCCCCAAGTGCTGGGTCACGTAGATATAAGAGATTCCCTGTTTTTCCTGTAGCTCCAGCATCAGGTTCACCAACTGCGAACGCATCGACATATCCAGAGAGGCCAGCGCTTCGTCGCAGATAATCACCTTCGGGCGCAGGATCAGCGCGCGGGCCAGACCCAGACGCTGTTTTTGCCCCGGTGCCAGCATGTGCGGGTAGTAGCTGACGTGGTCCGGCAGCAGGCCGACAAGGCGTAGGGTGTCGATAATTTGTTTGCGGCGCGCTTCCGGCTCGAGATCGGTATTAAGACGCAGCGGGAAATCGAGGATCTGCGAAATACGCTGACGCGGGTTCAGCGAGGTGCTTGGATCCTGGAAGATCATGCGGATACGCTGGCTGCGGAACGAGTAGTCACCGAACTCCAGCGGATGATCGTCAATCAGCAGCTCGCCGGTGGTCGGTTCCACCATGCCCGCCAGCATTTTCGCCAGCGTGGATTTACCTGAACCGTTCTCGCCAATAATCGCCAGCGTCTGCTTTTCGCGCAGAGTAAAGCTCAGCGGCTTCACCGCCTGCAGCGTCTGACGATGGAACCATCCGGTGCGATAGCGAAAGGTCTTACTCAGATTGCGTACTTCAAGCAAGGTTTCGACCATTTCACTCTTTCTCCATGTTCAGCGGGAAATGACAGGCGAACAGGTGGTTCTTCGCACCCGTCAGGCGCGGGGTTTCAATACATTTACGCTGGGCGTAAGGGCAGCGTGGCCCAAGACGGCAGCCCATCGGCAGTTGTTCCAGCAGCGGGATCGCGCCAGAGAGCGTGTTCAGGCGGCTTTTATGCGGCATTGAACGGCCAAAGTCTGGAATCGCGCGGATCAACGCCTGGGTATACGGGTGATGCGGAATAGTCACCAGCTCTTCGCTCGGCGCGCTTTCCACCGTCTGCCCGCAGTACATGACGTTAATTTTATCCGCCCAGTGGGTCAGCATCTGCAAATCATGAGAGATAAGCAAAATAGTGGTGTTGTTGTTCTGGTTAAGGCCGGTCAGCAGGCGGAAGATCTGCGCCTGAGTGGTCGGCTCCATGGCGTTGGTCGGCTCATCGGCAATCAGCAGACGCGGCTGGTTGGCCAGCGCGATGGCAATCATCACTTTCTGACATTCCCCTTCGGTGAGCTCATAGGGGAAGCTGCGCATCGCGTCTTTATGATCTTTGATCCCCACGCGGTGCAGCAGTTCGATGGCGCGGCGCTTACGCCAGCCCAGTCGTTGCCACCAGTGGCCTTTGAAGGTCCAGCCGGGGATGTTCTGCATCAGCTGTTCGCCAATGCGCTCGGAGGGGTCAAGACAGGACTGCGGTTCCTGGAAAATCATCGACACGTTGTGGCCGACTAGCTTGCGGCGTTCACGGTTAGACAAGCGCAGCAGGTCGATATCATCAAAGCGCATACGGTCTGCGGTCACGCGCCAGTTGTCTTTGGTGACGCCGCAAATGGCTTTGGCGATAAGGCTTTTGCCTGAACCGGATTCGCCAACCAGGCCGCGAATTTCACCCTCGGCCATGGTCATACTGACGCGGTCAACGGCCTTCACCCAGCCTTCATTAGTCTTAAATTCAATGGTTAAATTGCGAATATCAAGTAACGGCATTATTCCACCCCCGCGTTGATGGCACGGCGAATACCGTCGCCCAGCAGGTTAACCAGCAGCACGCTTATCATAATGGCCGCACCCGGCAGCATTACCGTCCACGGTGCGACGTAGATAAGTTCCAGCGCATCGCCCAGCATCGCTCCCCATTCTGGTGAAGGCAGTTGAGCGCCCAGGTCAAGGAAGCCCAGCGCGGCGATATCCAGAATGGCCATCGACAGCGCGCGGGTAATCTCAGTTACAAGGCCCGCGGCGATGTTTGGTAAAATCGCAAACCACAGAATGTTCAGTGTAGAAGCTCCGTCGAGACGGGCGGCAATCACGTAATCACGCTCTAGCTCATCGTGAACCATGCTGTAAATCGAGCGTACCATACGCGGCAGCAGCGCCAGCCAGACGGCAAACATCGCATGCGACAGATGCGGGCCAGCAAAGGCCACCACGATAATCGCCAGCAGCAGCGATGGAATGGAGAGCAGGGTGTCGAGAATATGGTTCAGCATGGCTGAACGCAGCCCGTGGGTCGACCCGGCGAAAGCGCCGAGCAGCAGGCCAAACGCGGTTGCCCCCAGCGTCACCACAAAGGCACCACCAACGGTAGGTGCCGCGCCGCTCAACAGACGGCTTAACACATCACGGCCCAGATCGTCGGTGCCGAGGAAGAACGACACTTCGCCGTAGCGCGACCATGATGGCGGCAGCAGTTGGTAGCCGAGGAACTGCTGGTCGATACCGTAGGGGGCAAACCAGCCACCGAACACGCACAGCAGCACCAGCCCGATACAGCCATAAAAGCCAATCATCGCGGTGGTATCGCCGTAGAACTTACGCCAGACGGTGCGCAGGGCACCCGGCGGGCGCTTCTCGAGGTAGACGCTATCGTAAGGCATACCATTCCTTATGTTTCAGCGGGTTAGCCATAGCACCCAAAATATCGGAGATCACGTTGACGATGATTACCAGCGCGCCAATCACCATGACCCCGGCGGAAATCGCCGCGTAGTCCTGCTGGCGGATGGCGTTAATCATCCAGCGCCCCAGGCCCGGCCAGCTAAAGACCATTTCGGTGATCATCGCCAGCGTCAGCATGGTAGAAAATTGCAGACCCAGACGCGGAATAACCGGCGGCAGGGCGTTATGGAGTACGTGGCGGCGCAGAATGGTCAGACGCGAAACCCCGCGGGTTGCTGCCGCTTTCACGTAGTTGGTGTCGTACACCGCGATGGTGCTGATACGCATCAGACGCACCACTTCGGTGGTTGGCGCTACCGCCAGCGTGAGCACCGGCAGCACCATATGACGCAGGGCGCTGATGATCATCTCATGTCGCCACGGCGAATCCGAAAGCCAGGCGTCAATCAGTGCGAATCCGGTGACGTTTTTCACTTCGTACAGCAGGTCAAAGCGCCCGGAAACCGGCAGCCAGCCCAGCGTCAGCGAGAAGAAGAGGGTCAGCAGCAGTGCCAGCCAGAAAACCGGAATAGAGAAGCCCAGCAGCGCAAAGAAGCTGATGACTTTATCCTGCCACTTGTTGCGGGTGATCCCCGCCAGCATGCCGATAGGAATACCCACCAGCAGGGCGAAGCCAAACGCCAGGATGCACAGTTCCATGGTCGCCGGGAACACCTGGCGAAGCTGCTCGGAAATCGGCTGGCCGTTGATGCTGGAGACGCCAAAGTCCCAGTGCATGACGCTTTCAAACCAGAATACCCAGGCGTTCCACAGCGAGGCGCCCTGTAGCGGCGCGTGCGGCGTGAAATAGCTCAGGCTGAAGCCGACGAAGGTCAGGAAAAAGAGCGTAACCAGCAGCAGCAACAGGCGACGAAGCGTGAAAATAATCATGGTTTCTGCACCTTCTCTTCTTTTTCC
>NZ_JMPL01000098.1 GCF_000735365.1 Kluyvera ascorbata ATCC 33433
GATACTGTCAACGGCAAATTTCTTATAAATATTACGACGATAATGGCTTATCAACTTGTCACTAATATTGATATATCGTGATATCTCCTTGTTCTTTTTCCCTGATACAATGTATGGAAGCAAGATCGCCTCCATCTTTGTTAAGCTATGTGTTTGTTCAATGATTTGTAGGTTCTTTTCTTTACAGTTCGTTGTTCTATGCACTATCGCAGAGAGGTGGGAGAGGCTGGATCTCAACATGTTTGTTGATATTTTTGTGTCTATCGTACAGTCAGCTACGGTATTAATGAGGACATTTTCTATAGCGTTTGTAAAACAGCTATCTCGGGTGATAAAAATCAAATATGCACAAGGCGCAATATTCTTGCGCTCAATGAATGAAATTAAGCAACTTAGATCGGATTGCCCATAATCGACTATTATTGCTTTAGCAGATAAAAAATATGATTTTTTAATACTTCTAATGTCATCAGTATAAATAACGTCCTTGAATTCTTTAGGTTCGCTAATGAATTTTTCGATTAACGATTTGAACCCTTCGATGAAATAACTGCACGGAGAAACAACGATGATCATCCCTGTTGGTTCCTATAAGCAAAATCAATGAATAGACAATTGCTAAATTCATGGTGATTTGCAATTAAGAATTTCCACATAATGATTTGAAAATTCCTAATGAGCTATTAATGAATAGTGTATTGACTTATTTGTTTTTGAGGGAAATATCTTTTAAATCAATCTGTTATTTTGTTTTTTGGGATTATTCCAATCCTGGGCGGGAATCTTCTGAATGTTATTTCTAAATGTGTCAATTATTATCATTAATGTAACAAATGGGTGCGAATTAAGGTTGCTGTTAATATTCGGTAACCCTGATGCTCAAGACTTGATGATGCTGTGTAAAGAGGGAACTAACGATGAAAAACAACTTAAAAATGACCATAGTAGCGCAGTGCATTGCATTAATACTGAGTGGTGGTTCTATTGCGCACGTTACCGCCGAAACGGTAGTAAAAGATACAGCATGTAATAATGGCGTATCTTCATCATGTTCAGGGATTAACTGGTATGACACCCAAAAACTATGGGGGCTACGATCCCCTGCTGAAGGTATCGACGCGACTTTGACGGGGACGCCTGATACCGCTGCCAGCATTTACTTCTCCAGTGAGGCTTTACGTAAGGATAATGAGAGCCAGACGCTGACGCTGTCCGGGACGAATTTAACCGACCATTTAATTAATGCCAGCTACGGAGGGACAGCAACAATCAACCTGACTAATGGCTCGCAGGTTGATGTCATTGAAACAGGCGATGATGGTAAGCGTACCACGACTCATATTCTTGTTGATAACTCCATTATTCACGGCGGCCAGTTCGATAAATATGATAACAAGGATAAAGCCTGGTTACAGGGGATCGCCATTTACAATGATACGAAAGATATCGGCGACAACACGATCGACATAAAAAACGGCAGTGAACTTAACGGTAGTATTGTGACTGGGGGGGCTGGTTCACAGGTTGTCAATGTGAAAAACAGTAAGATTGAGGGTGGTGCAATTCTTATTGCGGGTACAGGAAATAATACAGTTAGTATTGATAGCAGTATTATTGATAATCGTGGAAGCTCTACTGCTAACCCATATCCGTCATTACGTGCGGGTGATAACGCCATTTCAGCCGCCGGTGCCCAGACAACGCTAGACGTTAATGACAGTACGCTCTACGGAAATATCAATATTAGCGATGTTGCTCAGAGCATGCTGACCATGGTGAATAGTGCGGTTCATGGCGGTATCAATATTAACCAGGGTATCGTTTCACTCGATGCGACTACGGTTGATGATGCCATCACTGCAAAAAATGGGGGGACATTGTCTCTGGGAACCAGGACATCGACCTTCAGCAATAAATTTAACGGTTTCGATACGCTGGAGATTAACGGCTCGACCGTATTGTCTGGCGGGTTAACTGACGCCCAGGTTGGTAATCGCCTGGAGGTGAACGGTGATGGGGTATTAACCTCCTCGGTTAATCTCAGTAAGGGTAATTTGACAATTAATAAGGGTAAATTGCTGGCGGATATGATTGCCCTGACGGAAGGTTCAACGCTGATATTAAATAACAGCGGATTGCGTACCGGGTCCCAACAACTCTTTACCATAGCGCTGGCTGATACAGGAAAAACGGCTGACGCAGGCAGCTTTAACGCGACCGGCGGTAACATTATCTTTAATGGCAGTACGCTGTCTTTAAATGACCAGTACTACAACCTGCAGTACGTACAGTCCGTTCACGCCTTGCTGAGCGCTGGAAACTCGTTGCTTATGGAAGGCCAACTGGTTGATGGCGATGGCGTTGTTGGTACCGCCACAGTGGCGGAAGCCGCCAGTACCGGTTCAACGTTAGCGCAGGTCGATGTTGTTTCGGATAAAAGTCACCTGCTCATCGGTGGAACCACGCAAGAACAACATACTGAAGCAGCGGCACAGGGGTTCGGCGCTGCCAGCCTGGTGCTGGATCCGACAGATGCAGGGCCAAACCAGGTGACTATCCAGAGCGGTCAGTACCTGACGCTGACGGGGGCGCACGGGGGCGCGCTGATCGATGTGAAAGACACGCCGAATGCTACGGTGGCGATTAATGTTGATGATGGTAGGCTGCAGCTTGGAACCAGAACCTTGCCACAGGCTACAGGCACGCTGAACGGCTCGGTTAACGTCGGAACATCGGGACAGATGTTGGTTGCAGCGGGTAGCCACACCATTACCGGTGACGGTATTACCAGCAGCGGGGCCGTCACCATCGATGATGCCGCCACATTAACATCAGATATCACGCTGAACGACAGGTCCACTCTTGATGTCCAGGGCAGTTTGCAGGCAGATAATCTGACCGCAAACAGTGACGCTGTTATTTCAGTCGGTAGTACCAATAGCGCCGGTAGTTTGCTTGCAGCCAATGTGAACCTGAACGGGGCCAAAGTGTTCCTCGACCCGGCATGGCAGAGCAACTCGACCATTGATACAGCGTCTCGCGCAATTTTTGGCGGAAATGATGTGGATGGCTTGATTACCGTGGGCCAGAACTCCGTCCTGGTTCTGGGGGATACGTCCTTTGATAACACTCACTCGATGTTTGCTGATTCTGGACTGAGCTGGAAGGCTGATGGCGTCACTGCCGCTCTGAGCATTGTCGCGCCGCAAACGCTCAACTCATCGCTCGGGGGATTGCGTCTGGATGGTAGCCTGACTCAGGGTTCCCAGAGCAGAGATGCTACTGCGAACCAGGCAATTTTTGCCGATAACTCTCTGCTTATGGTCAAAGGCGCGGCCGCCATCGACCAGGCGGCGCTGACTGCCACTGGTGGTACGCTGAACGTCGCAGATGGCGCTAAGCTTTATGTCTCTGATGCAAAAGTTAACAACACTTACACCATTACTGACGGCTTCACTACCTCAGCGATTGCTGACAATGGCTGGAGTGGTTCGAACCTTATCCTTAACAAGCTGCTGAACGCCCAGCGGAAAGAAGACAATGGCGCTGTCACCATTACGACTTCTGCGAAGGCAGCGGTCGATGTGCTCCCAGGCGTCATGTTGCCGCATACGCTGGACACCATGATCCAAAACGGTATGAACTCCACGACCAGTCCGTCGGCGGGCATTCGCTTCCTGTCCCGTGCGCTGGAAGCTCCGCAGGTGTCGGCCAGTGATGTGGTGCGCACGCTCAACAGTGCAGTACAAATGGTCGCTGCGGGTGGGGTTCAGAATGCGCTGTTAACGACAGGTGAGGCGGCGGCAAAAGCCATTCAGGACCATAACTCTGTCGCTAACCACACGATGCAGCACGGAGGCCAGGATGCGGATGTGTGGGTTAATGTGTTGTACGGTAATAATCGCAACCGTGATTTCAGCGCTGGCAATATGGATTATGGTTATGACACTGACTTCTATGGTGTTATCGCTGGGGCTGATGTGACTCGTGATACCCGCGTTGGGCAACTGCGCAGCGGTGTGGCTTTCCATGCGGGTAACGGTAAGGTGAATTCATCAGGCGATTTTAACAGCACCAAAAATGATTTTAATTTCTTCGGTGCCAGCCTGTATGAAAACTGGCGTATGGATTCGTTCAACGTTACGGCGGATATCGGCTACTCAGCCAGTAATAACGATGTGCAGCAACGCATTCCTGGCTACCTTGATATGGGCAACAAGATTAAAGGAAGCGTGGATGCACACCTGTTTACCGTCGGTATGACTGGAGAGTATCTGTTCAAAACTGACGTGGTTGATGTCATCCCTTATGTGGGGGCTCGTTATAACCAACTGACGACGGATAGTTTTACCACCAAAGCGAACAATGAAGCACTCTTCAGAACCGGAAAAGAACGGCAGGATATCTGGCAGTTCCCTGTAGGGGTTCGGCTGAATAAAACCTTTGTGGCTGGCAGTGGTTGGGCGATTAGCCCGCAGGCTGATTTGGCTGTCGTGCCGGTGGCGGGTAATACTCATGCTAATACCACTGTGCGAACCTATGGTGTCAGCGCTACCGATACCATGAATGCACAGGTCATGGACCGCACATCGTTCAACGGTCAATTGGGTGTGAAAGCGCAAAAAGGCAACGTGACCTGGGGCGTCAGCTATAACATCGCGGCCTCTGAACACGAAACCGGCCAGGCGGGGATGGTGTCTTTCAAATACGCCTTCTGATGATGCATAAGCCTTAACAGGCAGTGAAACGCAAACCGGCATATCTTTATGCCGGTTTTTTTATAAACATCACCCGGCGGAATACTGAGTGGCCGCCACAATAAACGCCTTTACCGCCGCACTCGGCTCCTGCCCACGAGAAATCAGCATCAAATTGGCGCTCAGTTCAATATCATCGAGAGGGCGATAGGTCAGGCCTGGAATGTGTACCTGCTCTAATGGGGCAGGAATCAACGCCACACCCAGCCCGGCAGCGGCAATGGCGAGTACGCTTAGTGTGCTGCTGGAGCGCTGCGCGATATTCAGTCGGTCACCCATCCTTTCTTTCAGTAATAAAAAAAGCCGTTCATGAATATCGTGCGCCTCATAAAGAATGAGCGCTTCTCCGGCGAGCTGCTCGGGGGAAATGCATGTATGCGAGGCCAGTGGGTGATCGTCGGCGAAGGCCACCAGAAACGCCCAGCGCCCGATAGGGTGCGCGATAATACCTGGCGCTGCGGTTTTGCTGTTATCGGGTGTGTAACCGATGTCAAGCTGGCCGGCCAGAATCGCATCTACCTGTGATTGAGGGGCCATCTCTTCTATCACCAGTTCAACGTCCGGATAGGCATAGTGAAATTCCCGTAGGTCAGCCGTCATCTTGCCGCTAAAGATCGCGTTCCCGGCAAAGCCGACTCGCACTCGTCCTGTCTCACCGCGCAGCGATCGCGCTACGGTCTGGCGAGCATACTCCGCCTGCATCAATGTCCGTTTGGCCTCCGTTAACATTAATTGTCCGGCCTCGGTAAGTTCGACGCGTCGGCTGGTACGAATAAACAACGCGCCACCCAGTTCTGATTCCAGTGCTTTAATTTGCATACTGAGCGCTGGCTGCACGATGTTGAGCCGCTCGGCGGCGCGGCCAAAATGACCTTCTTCGGCAACGGCCAGAAAATAGCGGAGATGACGGAGTTCCATAGTGATTGCTATTAATCATTAAAAATGATGAATCGGTAATATCAATATATTTGAATTGCATTGCTCCCGCCAGCACACTCATTCCACTACCTTACTGGAGATACCTTCATGCAGATTCAACATAACGATCGTCAACAGCTTAATGACCTGGTCAACGGATGGATCCATCGCGATCTTGGCGAATGGGCGCAGCTACGGGATCTCTTTCATCCGGACGGCACCATTGAGATCACCTGGTTTGAAGGGCTGGCGAGCGATTTTGTCGACGGCTCGATGCGTATGGGAGCGTCAGACCTGCGCACCAAGCATCTCATTACCTTACCTCGCATTACCTTCAATGCCGAAGGAACCAAAGCCACGCTGGAAACTAACGCGGTGATTATTGCCGAGAACGTTAAACTGAATATCGGTTGCGAATGCCATAACCGCTTTTTCGATCTGGCGGAAAAACGTGATGGCGTATGGAAGCTGTTTAATCGCCAGAGCGTTTACGACATGGGCACATTCACCTTCCCACAGGGCTGGGTAGAGATAGACCCTGGCGTGGTTGCCCGTTATCCTCGCGAATATGCGCCGCTGGCCTATTTGCTGGAAAAGAGCGGATTCCCTCTGGGGCGCGTTTTTGCTACCCGCGGCAGTGAGCTGGAAACCAGAATGAAGGCGGAAGGGCAGCGCTGGCTTGCGGCCTGATGCACGGGCATTCATGCGCGGCTATCACCGATGCGAGCCGCGCTGAGTGTTTGGAAAATATTCCCTGGTGATGATGCTTTTATACCGATCGTAATATATTTGTCAGTAAATTCTCATACTAAAATATATCTCCTGTGTTATGGAGAAATTAATTATTGCTCTTGAATAACGCAATAATTGTTAAATTTAGTAGCTGTTGTGGCACATAAGGATAAGTTTTGTTATGGTCTGTAATGTAAACTGCTGCTTTATTAAAAGACCGTGACTATTATGATTTTAGTTAATTTATTCTTGCGCTGCTTTTTTTTATCGCTGGCGACCGGTGTTGCTATTTTATGTCTGCATGTCGATGTCAACATTCTCAAAAATAGTCTGTCTGAAATCTCGCTCACTGAGATTGTTCAGGAGTCTATTCTCTTCCTTATCGTCCTGATTCACCTCGTGGCTGCACGTAAGCAACCCGAGATGCGCCAATGCAATGTCTTGATTGCTGGCTTCTTTATGGCCATGCTGATCCGAGAACTCGACGGCATCTTCGACCTTATCCACCATGGCAGTTGGGTATGGTTTGCGCTGATAGTCAGTATCATTGCGGTGGCCTATGCCTCTCGCCAGCCTCAGCGGGTATTAAATCAGCTCACCCTATATACGGCGAAACCCGCCTTCGGAATGATGCTGTCAGGATTATTAGCGACGCTGGTATTTTCTCGCCTGTTTGGTATGTCCTTGCTCTGGCACTCGCTTTTACAGGATGGCTACGTCCGGGAAGTGAAAAATATGGTGGAAGAGGGGACTGAACTCTTCGGCTATATTCTCTGCCTGGCGGCCTCGGTGGAAATATTCCGTCAGCCGAAGGTCAATCATCGTTAAATTCTCTGCACAAAAATCATCGCGCTTTTAAAGGCTTCCTTTGGGAAGCCTTTTTTACGCCATTGTTCAGGCGACGACGGGAGCCCAGCGTAAGTCACCGGGATTTTCCTTACGGGCACCGTTTTCTACGCGGAAGTAGTCCGAGGAGTAACCGTATGTTTTGCACCGCTTAATAATTGCAGGTAGGATGCTTCGCGGCAGTTTTATCCCTACGCAGAATGACGGGAAGAACGGCACGGGATTTGATGGATATGCGTTCCATATTCATTTGAAAATCTTATGTATTCCATAAATCAGACAGGTACAGGGAAATAATGGAAACACAAAACACACAGGCTGCGGATCAACGTGCGGCAAAACGACGCTGGCTGAACGCCCACGAAGAGGGGTATCACAAAGCGATGGGTAACCGACAGGTGCAGATGATCGCCATCGGTGGCGCCATCGGTACCGGCTTATTCCTCGGTGCAGGTGCGCGTCTGCAGATGGCTGGCCCCGCGCTGGCGCTGGTTTACCTGGTTTGCGGCATCTTCTCGTTCTTTATTCTTCGCGCGCTGGGCGAACTGGTATTACACCGTCCGTCGAGCGGCAGCTTCGTCTCCTACGCCCGTGAGTTTCTCGGTGAAAAGGCCGCCTACGTGGCAGGCTGGATGTACTTCGTCAACTGGGCGATGACCGGCATTGTTGATATCACCGCCGTGGCGCTCTACATGCACTATTGGGGCGCGTTTGGCGATGTGCCGCAGTGGGTGTTTGCGCTGGGGGCGCTGGCGATTGTCGGCACCATGAACATGATTGGCGTGAAGTGGTTCGCCGAAATGGAGTTCTGGTTTGCGCTGGTTAAAGTGCTGGCGATTGTGGTGTTCCTCGTCGTCGGGACCGTGTATCTGGGCAGTGGAAAACCGCTGGATGGCAACGCCACCGGCTTCCATCTGATAACCGACAACGGCGGCTTCTTCCCGCACGGCCTGCTGCCTGCGCTGGTGCTGGTACAGGGCGTTGTCTTTGCCTTTGCCTCCATTGAATTAGTGGGGACAGCGGCGGGCGAGTGTAAAGACCCGCAGACCATGGTGCCGCGCGCTATCAACAGCGTTATCTGGCGTATCGGTCTGTTCTACGTGGGCTCGGTCGTACTGCTGGTGCTGCTGCTGCCGTGGACGGCCTATCAGGCGGGGCAGAGCCCGTTTGTGACCTTCTTCTCCAAACTCGGCGTGCCTTATATCGGTAGCATCATGAATATCGTGGTACTGACGGCGGCGCTCTCCAGCCTGAACTCCGGCCTCTACTGCACCGGGCGCATCTTACGCTCGATGGCGATGGGCGGTTCCGCACCGAAGTTTATGAGCAAAATGAGCCGCCAGCACGTGCCGTACGCGGGCATTATGGCGACGCTAGTGGTTTACGTGGTGGGCGTGTTCCTGAACTATCTGGTACCGTCTCAGGTCTTTGAAATTGTCCTTAACTTCGCCTCGCTGGGGATTATCGCCTCGTGGGCGTTTATCATGGTGTGCCAGCTACGTCTGCGCAAGGCCATCAAAGAAGGCAAGGCGGCGGATGTGAACTTCAAGCTGCCGGGCGCACCGTTTACCTCGTGGCTGACTCTGCTATTCCTGCTGAGCGTGCTGGTCCTGATGGCGTTTGACTACCCGAACGGCACCTACACCATCGCTTCACTGCCGCTGATCGCTATTCTGCTGGTGGCCGGATGGTTCGGCGTACGTAAGCGCGTCGCGGAAGTTCACAGCACCGCACCGTAACCTGCCCCACAGGCCTGATAGCATCGCTATCAGGCCTGTTTTTCTTAGAACATCCGGAACCGATACTCAATAATCGCCTCAGACGACAGCGTATGCGTTCGCGTATAGCGGCCGTTGGTCAACACCGGCGTTTTACCGCTGGTTTTATAAGACCAGCCGGGGCCGAACATCAACCATACTGTCAGGTTCTTCATTGGCGGCGCAGAAGGCGTCCAGCGGGTAAAGGCATTAATCTCGCCGGTACGTACGTGGTTATCCTTATAGTTGAACTGAGCGATATTTCCTGCCAGCCCAACGGCCAGATCCGGCGTGAGCTTGTAGTCGGAGATATTGGCGAGCACCAGTTCGCCATCGCGCATATAGTCGTCACCCGCATAGGCCATTGAGATAAAGGTGCCGCGCGAGTTTTTACTCATATGACGCGGGTAGAAGCCCACTTCGTTCTCTTTTTTGGCACTGGTATAGCCTACGCCCCACTTTGTACTCCAGCGTTCCGCCTGCCAGGTCGCGTCCACGGCGAAGTGCCAGGCATTATGGTCAAAATCGCGCTTGCTGGCGGGCATTGCCAGATACTCGTCCAGCGCCTCAGTGGCGTAAATCTGCGTGCCAATATTCAGATGGCTAACCGGGCGCAATTGGGTAAATAACAGGTGACGGCGCAGATAGTTTTCACTCTCGCCGTAGCCATATTGCAGGCTAAACGGCTGGCTATTCCACAGCAATTCACCGGAAGCCAGGTGATTGATTTTAGCGCCGGTATTTGTCTGGAACTGCTTCTTATCCGGGGAGTTACGGTCCATCGAATTTTCGACGTAGGCTCCCCGCAGAGTGAGGTTGTCATAGCTGACTCCACCGCTAATGCCTGAGTAGGTCGTTGGGGATAAACGGTTGGATGTGGAAATCACCCCGTAGTTTTTCAGCACCTGCCAGCCCCAACGAGCGTTAAGCTGAGCGTCTCCGGCCAGATATTTTAATTTAATATTTCGTTGACCGAATTTTGAATAGCCCTCAGCGTTGCTTTTTTTATTACCCTCTCCGTTATTATAAAGTACTCCTCTGGAGTTAAAGTAATCGCTGGCACCTAATTTTACTGCGCCATAATATACGGCATCAACGCCGATAAAATCTGCAAAATACCCCGATTGATAATCCACGGCTACGCCTTGGCCCCAGGCGTTATGGACGTGCGTAGGGTTAGCGTTTTCCTCCTTCAGATATTTCCAGTAATTCTTTAGTGATAGTGTCATTGACGCGTCGCTGAAAAAAGGATCGGCAAGATAATTATTTTCAGTATGGCCCATATCGGCAGCCCATACGGGCGTATAGCTGCCAAGCAGCAGCATCGCTGTCGCCAGTGTGTTCATTTTCATTGTGGTATCCCAGAATAGCGCCGCGGGAAAAGGGGGCCGCGGCTTAATAAATGCGCAACGCTCTTATTGATTTTTCAGACGCAGCTTGCCGGTCTCAACGTATTGCAGTGAGCCAATTTCCGGTACGCTGTAATGCCCATCTTTATAGATAATTTTGACGACGGCGGCGTTAGCCAGCGGCTTATTTTTGTCCGGTGAATCGGTAAGATCGGAAATCATAATCTGCATAGCGGTTCCCGATGAAATGGCCAGCACGGTTCTATCGCCATTTTGCTGAGCTTGCTTGACGATAGTCGCCAGCGCGGCCTGAGTACGGTTTTTTACCTGCGCATAATTCTCGGCGAGCCCTTTAACGTCGGCCTTTGCCAGCGCATCCTGGGAGTCCTTCACCGGCAGGGTGCCCGCCTTCATGGCATTGAAAAGCGCAGCGGCGTCGGCCATCCCCAGTGCGTGGGCGCCTGCATTGGCCATATCTTTGTTGAAGCCGCCCTCAAAACCGCCAAAGAACGCTTCACGCAGCCCCGGCAGTTCATTGAGATGGTACTGGGTTACGCCGATTTGTTTGAGGATAACGGCCATGGTTTCCCGCTGGCGGCCTGCATCGCTGGAGTAAAAACTATCGAATTTGATGTCCTTTAACCCTTCGCCAAGATAGCGGGCTACCTGCACACCCTCTTCGGTGAGCGGCGTATCCGCCCAGCCCTGAACGCGGTCAAAGGTATTAAACAGCGTCTTCCCGTGACGGGCAAAATAGACGGTAACCGTATCATCCTGAGCTGACGGAGTCGTATCTGCCGCAGAACAGGTGGCTATACTGGCTAGCGCCGCTAAAGCAACAAACCACTTTTTCATCGGATATCCTTTTTATATTGCTTATAAAACAAAAAAACCTGCGCTCTTACTCAACCGCTCAAATTGCATGGTTGAGAAATAACGCAGGTTTTGCCTGTTGAAAACAGTAACAATCCAGTTTGGCCGGACAATATCACCATCAAAATAGAATGGCAGTAATTATTTTTTCATATATCGATATTTGTGATCATCCTCAAGTCTTGCTTTTCGATAATTCATATAGGAATTGCCTACATAATAATGCGCCAGTAGTTACTCGACTAAATTAACTTTCGGGTCAGGTGTATATTTATCCGTCAGTATTTGATGCTCGTCACAGAATGCGGGTGGCGAGTCTGGACGTTAGTCCTCATAACGGTTATTTTCTCATCCATATCAGGATTGCTACTGAATAAAGGCAAAACCTAAGAAATTTTCTACTCAACGCGAGTGGGGGATTTCTTAGGTTTTTTTTTGCTTGTTATTTGGACCTATTAATAACCCATAAGGAGTCATCATGAATTTACCAAAGATCGTTGCCTCGGTGTTGGCAATATGCGCATTTTCTGCCCAAGCGGGGAACGCACCGCTGAAAATACTGATTGTGAATGATGATGGTTGTGAATCCCCGGGCAGTACTTCGCTTCAGGATAAGCTTAAGGCGAAAGGTTATGATGTCTGGATGGTCGCGCCCGCTACTAATCAGAGCGGCATTGGTTCTGCTATCACCTTTAAGACCGGTAAAGTTTTTGATGTGAAAAAGGTTGCCGAACAGCGTTACTGCTTCCCGGGCACGCCTGCGGACGCCGTGGACTTCGGGCTAAATGGCTTGCTGAAAAAGGCCGCGCCTGATCTGGTGGTTTCTGGTGTTAACGACGGACCAAATACCGGTATGGCGCAGGTGAACTCCGGTACCGTCAGCGCGGCGGCTCGCGCCGTACGCTACGGCGTTCCGGCGATTGCCGCCAGCATCGGCTATCGGTTTACCGAAGAGGAGATGAAGAATGGCTGGCCGAGCACGCATAAATACTGGCCCGACTCCGTGGACTATGTCGTGAGCGTGGTGGATAAACTGAATGCTCAGCGCACGCAGGGTAAACCGTTATTGCCGTTGGGCACCGGGCTCAGCATTAACTACCCGGCTCTGGCGACAGCGGAGATTAAAGGCGTGCACTACGTCGAAAACCAGCGCTTCCCGGTCGCGCAAATTGGCTACGATATTCTCGCAGACGGCAAGGCCAGACAGACGATGAATCCTGAGTCTCTCAAAGTGGTTATGGATGACACGGATTCCGGCTGGTTGAATAAGGGCTACATTACCTACACGATTTTTGATGGCTCCTGGAATGCACCGCAATATGAAGCGCAGTATCAGGCGTTGCTGAAACCCTGAGAGCTAACTTAACCCCACGCCGTAGCCGCTGGTGCCGTTGCCAAACATATCGCGCGCCACCAGCCGCGTGCAGCGTAGCGATGGATTCGCAATAGAGCATGATTTTCCGGCTTGTCCGCTGCGACAAGACAAAACCTTACACGCGCGCCCCTTGCGCATTGATGAGGATTGTTTATGATTCGGCTGTTCTGAAACGTCTGGTAATTTATGCGAAATCGTCAGCTTCTTGCGAAAGGGTTCTTGATAGTGACCTGCCTCGCCATGGCTCTTTGCCTGGTGCAGCGGGCCGTTTATCTGCACCATTTTCTCGAGCAGGCGGGCAACCCGGTTCAGACTATCTCCACGCCAGCAACGGACGAATCCCAGGTTGGGCCTTCGCCATGCCAGCTTAGCGCCAACTCGCTGTTGTGCGCACAACCTATTTTCTTCGACGGCGCGCTGCCTGCCGTTATCGTCTTCCTGGCCCTGATTCAGCTATTCGCTGAAGTGCGTGCGTTCGTCTTTCGCGACGTGCCCAGACGGCCACCCACGGTCCGAATACACCTCAAAAACTGCGTTTTCCGTGAATGAATCATCGTTCTGACGACGATTGATTATTTCATTTACGGAGAAAAAATATGTTGAATATCTTCAGGGGATTATTGCTCCTGTTGCTCGCCTGCGTGGGTTCTGCTCACGCCGCCGATACCGGGTGGCTCACGTCAGGGCAAAATGACCACGCTAAGATTCGTTTCCAGGCGGAAAGAGGCAAGGATCGCCTGTATGGCCTGCTGACCGTTGAGCTGCAATCCGGCTGGAAAACCTACTGGCGATCGCCGGGAGAAGGGGGCGTAGCGCCTGAAATTCACTGGAAAAACGGTGAAAAAGCGCAGTGGTACTGGCCGACTCCCTCGCGCTTTGAAATTTCGGGGCTGACCACCCAGGGTTACCATAATCGGGTGGTTATTCCGATGGTTATCACCGGTAATCCGGGCGATGTGCTGGACGGTACGCTGACGCTCTCGACCTGTAGCAATGTCTGTTTGTTAACGGACTACCCGCTGCATCTCGATTTTAATCAGCCGGTTGACGGCCAGTTCCAGGATGCCTTCGAGCAGGCAATGCGGACTATCCCGGCGGAAAATGGTCTGTCGGATAATCTGGCGGCGCACCTCGCGGGCGATCGTCTGGTCATCACCGGTACCACCGCGGGCGCATGGCGTACCCCGGGTATCTATTTCGATCCGCTGGACGGCGGCATTATTCCCGGCGACCCGAACATAAAAACCGACGGCGCGACGTTGACCATCAGCGCACCGGTTACGGACGAATGGGGCGATAAACCGAAGACGCTGGCGGGTAAAACGCTCTCGTTCGTTCTCACCAGCGATGGCAAAGCGCAGCAAACTACGCTGACGGTAGGTGCCGACGAATCGGCTGTGGCACCGCCTCAGGTTGCCCGAACCGGCATCGGGCAGATGCTGCTCTTCGCGCTGCTTGGCGGGTTGATCCTCAACCTGATGCCCTGCGTTCTGCCTGTGATGGGAATGAAGCTGAGCGCCGTGCTTCACGCGGGCTCAGATACACGTAACATTCGCCTGCGTTTTCTGGCAACTAGCGTCGGGATCCTGGTCTCTTTCGCGCTGCTGGCGGCGATGGTGACCGCGTTGAAGTTAACCGGCGCGGCGCTGGGGTGGGGCATCCAGTTTCAGAGTCCGTGGTTTATCGGCCTGATGGTGGCGGTGACCTTTATCTTCGCACTGAATCTTTTTGGTGTCTTCGCGCTGCTGTTGCCGTCATCTGTGGCGAGTCGCATGGCCACCGCGGGGGGAAGCGGCTGGCTCGGGAGCTTCTTCGAAGGCATGTTTGCCACGCTGCTGGCCACGCCGTGCTCGGCACCGTTCCTGGGTACCGCCGTCGCCTTTGCTTTGGGTGCGCCGTTGCAGGAGCTTTGGCTTATCTTTATTGCGCTCGGCGTCGGGATGGCGATTCCCTGGCTGTTTGTGGCGCTGGTGCCGAAAACCGCTGCGCTGTTGCCGCGCCCTGGCCGCTGGATGGCTATCGTCAAAACCCTCCTGGCCTTGATGATGCTGGCCTCAAGCCTGTGGCTGGCATCATTGCTGAGCCAGCATCTGGGTGAGTTTGTCAGCAATGCTGTCATCCTGTTATTGGCGCTCGCTGCGCTGGCGGCGGTCTTTATTCGCGGCCCGCGCAGTGGATTTGCGTTCTATCTGGTGGTGTTCGTGCTCACGGCGCTGAGTGGTTATCAGCTTCGCGGGTTGATTCAGGCTCCTGCGACACCTGAGCGCGCGGCGCAGGTCAGTGCGGATATCCGCTGGCAGCCGCTCAGCGAAGACGCCATTGTGCAGGCGCTGGCCGACGGCAAGCGCGTTTTCGTTGATATCACCGCCGACTGGTGCGTGACCTGTAAGGTGAACGACATGCGCGTACTCACCCAACCGGAGGTTATCGCTGCGCTGAATGCGCCTGACGTGGTGGCGCTTCGCGGCGACTGGAGCAAGCCGTCTGACGCGATATCAGCTTTCCTGCAAACGCGTAATCGTTACGCCATCCCCTTCAATGAAGTTTACGGGCCGGGCCTGCCGCAGGGAGAGACGCTCTCTCCACTGCTGGACTCGTCATCTCTGCTTCGCGCTCTGAAACATGCCAAAGGTTAATGCACCATGAAATACACGCTCCTTTTTACGCTTTTGATGACCGCCTCTTTGCAGGTTTTTGCTGCTCCCGCTCTGACGCCCGCCCAGGAGGCACGCGTTCAGGAACTGGTACAGGAAACGCTGCTCAAGCATCCAGAAATTCTGGCCGCGGCGGCGGATAAGCTGGACCAGCAAAATGCTCAGGCTAACCAGCAGCAGCTGAAAAAGGTTATCGCGCAATATAATGATTTTCTGTTTTATGACCCGAATTCCCCGCGGATTGGCGCGGCAAACCCACGCCTGACGCTGGTGGTCTTTACCGACTACAACTGCCCGTACTGCAAAAAGTTTGATCCATACCTGGAGAAGATTGTCGCCAAATATCCGGACGTTGCCGTGGTCTTTAAATTCCTGCCTTACCGCTCGGAAAGCTCGGTCACTTCGGCACGAGATGCCCTGACCGTCTGGCGTGCGCACCCTGAACAGTTCATCAAATTCAACGATGTGCTGATGGCGAAAAAGGGATATCACGATGATGCCAGCATTGCGCAGGCGAAAAAGAAAGCTGGCGTGGTGGTAGACACGCCGGATGACGAAAGCCTGGTGACGGTGAAGAAAAGCCTCGCGGTAGCACAGGAGCTGGGCATTCAGGGCACGCCCGCGACGCTTATCGGCAATGAAATGCTATCGGGCTGGGTTCCCTACGAAGATTTTGATGCTATGGTCAGCGAAGCGCTGAAAAAACAGTAAGTTTATTCACGGGGGAGGAATCCCCCGTTCACGGAGAAACGAGGATGAAATCGATTGTCTTAACGTCGCTGGCGCTGCTTCCGGCGTTTGCCTATGCCAGCGCGCCGCTTCCCGATATCGTAAAGCGTTTTAGCGAGCAGCAGAACATTACCATTATCAAAGAGGTGGATGCCCCCGGCGGCCTGAAAAGCTGGGTGGGGCAGTATCAGGATATGGGCGTTAACCTGTTCCTGACGCCGGATGGTAAGCATGTGGTTTCCGGCTACCTTTATGACGATAAAGGGAAAAACCTGAGTGAAGGGTATTTCACTCAGGCCATTTACGTGCCGATGGGTCAGGAGATGTGGAAAAAACTCAACGCGGCCCATGCGCTGAAAGAGGGCGCCGAGACCGCGCCGAGAAAGGTCTTTGTGTTTGCCGATCCTTTCTGTCCTTACTGCAAAGCGTTCTGGGCGGCGGCACAGCCTTGGGTTGAGGCCGGTCATGTTCAACTCAATACGCTGCTGGTGGCGTTTCTTAACCCGAAAAGCGGGCGCAACGCGACGGCCATTCTTAATGCGCCGGACCCAGTAGCGGCCTGGCGGGATTACGAGCTGTCCAACGGTAAGAAATTGCCGCGTTTTGACGGCGTCACGCCGCGCGAAACCTTCAATCTGCTGCAAGCGCATCAGAAGATGATGGATGACTTAGGGGCAAACGCGACGCCAGCGATTTACTATATGAACGACAAGAATGAGCTGCAGCAGGTGGTGGGGATGCCTGATGAAAAACAGCTTGAGGCGATGTTTGGCCCGAAACCCTGATAGCGACGTTGGTCACTCGGTGCGGTTT
>NZ_JMPL01000099.1 GCF_000735365.1 Kluyvera ascorbata ATCC 33433
GGTGAGGCTTGGCGTATTTTTGTTTGCACCCTGCGGGCGATATCCCACAATTATCGTGCGCTCGGTTTTTGCTGCGGGTAAGTCTGGGGTAGAATGCGGGTTAGCCATTATCAACTCCTTGATAGTTGGTGAGGTTAGACGCTCCCTGGTGTTCGAGCACCTTGGGGCGTTGTCAGATTTCATTATCCGTGTGGTAGGTACCACATGATGATAAACTAAACTAACTGGTACCTACCATGCAAGAGAAAAAGAAGCCAAATTTTGACCGCACGAAGAGCACGATGAAGAACATCCGGTTTGAGGATGAGCTTTTGGAGCAGATTGAGAAGGCTGCGGGGAAAGGGAATTTTAGTAAGTGGGTGAAAGAGGCTTGCCGGTTAAGATTATCCGGCAAGTGATATGTTCATTAGTAATTTGTGCACTGTATGAATTTATAAAGAGCAATATTTTAACCAATCCAGGTAACAAATTAGCTTTCTGAAAAAGTATTTCTTGTTGCTGGATATTAATGTATCATAATTTTCAGCAATATATTCCTCAAGTAAATTCACATCAACATTTTTATGGTATGGAGCAAGAGTAAGGAACGCATTTACAGTGGCTTGTTCTTTAAATTCACTAAAACTTAGTCCTTGATATTTATCGAAGAGTTTTTCTTCACCTGAACAAAATGTTTTTGGAAACTCTCGGAAAATATAAGAATCTAACTCAAGTCCTGATTCTTTATACTCGTCTTCTGTCGTTATGCCCATTTCATGAATGTATTTAAAAATAGGTATATGCAGACATCTTGTGCCTAGTTGTTTTACTGTTATATTTAGTATCTTGTCAGGGGAAAAATCTTTATTACGATGAACTGCATCATCAAAAATATCTTTTAGAGTATATGATCTATAGCCTGTTTCACCAACCTTTCCTATAACACCTAAACCCAATACTACTTCAATATCATTTTTATCTTTTACTTTATCATAATCAATTACAGCCATTTTTGTTTGAGGGTCTTGACTCTGAACGATTTCATAAACTCTTTCCTTACAAAATCTTAAAACACGAGCCGGTAGTTTTCTTTCAAAACTGTGAATGGCACGATAAACATGAGAGTAGTCACTTATTTTTATAATTTTTACTGGAACTTGAACGCTGTCGAAATGTAAGTAAGAAGTTTCAATGACAGGTCCACTAGATGGTTCATTTCGATCTAGAAATATTAAGTTATCTCTAAGTTTTTCCAGTTTATTTGTTCCAATACATAGTGAGATAGACTTAAGTAGTGAACGGATATTATCATCAGCAATAGAATAACCAATAAAGATTACTGGGTGCTCAACAAATATAGTTATTAGTTTTGAAGCTAAATAAGCATTTTTGTTATTATAATCAAAGTAATCATTATCAGTTAATACTAAACTTTCGGGATTTGAACTGCATCCATGAATCTTATAAATCTCACCGATACTGTAGGTGTTTGAAAAAAGTAATTCTTCCTGCCCGGTATAAGTTGTATATCCATCAAAGAGACTTTCAATTAATCCATCCCAGTTGGTTGTTATTATCCCATCAACATCACAAGCCTTTAATAATTCAATTTCTTCTTCAAGTTCGAGTGATTTTTTCTTTTCCTCTGTTTTATTTATTAAGTATTTACTGATTTCATAACGTAGCGGCGATGTTTTATTAACTATATTTTTTTCGTATTCGAGTCGACTTTCTTGGTAGCTATCACTTGTCCACCAATGATCGTGAAAATCTTCGGCGATAAGCCTTGCAGAAGCGGGTATTTCACCATTAGCACTGCTTTTATAGTATTTATATGATTTTCCCATTACACAAAAAAGGCTTAGTAAGCCCTCCCAATCTTCAAGTCCCATATAGCGTCTAGAAAATCCAGAACCTAAAAAAAGAAATGGGCCAGATGCGCGGTGTGCAAATAAGCTATTTAAATCATCCTCAATATTCATAATCTATTCATCTCAATAAATTTATTATGGCGTTGGGTATTTTATATTTATAACTGAAAACAATGAGTTTGGAGGAATTTAGTAACACATTTGTTTAATTTTGGCGGAAGATCACAGGAGTCGAACCTGCCCGGGACCGCTGGCGGCCCCAACTGGATTTGAAGTCCAGCCGCCTCACCGGAGACGACGATCTTCCGCGCCTACATTGCTACATGGAGGCGGGGCGCATTATATCTACTTTCAATCATTTACCACATCCCCCCAGGGCACATTTTTCGCCCCGCAGCCCGGTCACTTTCGGACTTCCCGGATAAAACCCTGCCTTTTCTTAGGGTTACATTTTTCACCTGTAACACCTCATACGATTTACCGCACTTCTTGCCCGATGAACGGTGTAAAAACCAGCGCCATGACCGAATATTTGACCATTTCACCGCCAGTTAGCGTCGTGTTTATCAACCGCTGGCCGCATAGGCTTACGGCGTAAACGAGCCGGGACAGTCATCAGTACGAAAAAGGATGTCGCTAAGGGAGAGTATAGATAAAACGGAATAATGCTTTGGCGGAAAAGTGAGCAATTTTGGCGGAGATCGCAGGAGTCGAACCTGCCGGGAGCCGCAGGCGGCTACCACTGGAAAAGAAGTCCAATCGTCTCACCGGAGACGACGATCTTCCGCGCCTGCATTGCTACATGGAGGCGGGGCGCATTATAGCCACTTTCAATCAGTTACCACATCTTTACTTACATTTTTCGCCATCTTTTTTATATCTTCCGCACGGCATGGATAGAAATATCTGAAAAATCCGCAAGTTACATTTAATCACACTCTACCCACCAACCCAGATCACAGAAATCAAGAAACGTAATTTGATAACGAGATATCGCAATTCACCTTATAGGGCGGATGGTTTAAAAAATGTGTAACCGGTACCAACGTGGATGCGGTGCGAAAAGGGTTTGGAAGATGAAGAGTGAAGTATTATCTGTCAAAGAGAAGATCGGCTACGGAATGGGCGATGCCGCCAGCCATATCATTTTCGATAACGTCATGTTGTACATGATGTTCTTCTATACCGATATCTTCGGTATACCCGCAGGTTTTGTTGGCACCATGTTCCTTCTGGCGCGCGCGCTGGATGCTATCTCCGACCCGTGCATGGGGCTTCTGGCCGACCGTACCCGCAGCCGCTGGGGCAAGTTCCGTCCATGGGTGCTGTTTGGCGCGCTGCCGTTCGGCGTGGTCTGCGTGCTGGCCTACAGCACCCCGGACTTCAGCCATAACGGCAAACTGATTTATGCGGCGATTACCTACACGCTGCTGACCCTGTTCTACACCGTGGTGAATATCCCTTACTGCGCATTGGGCGGTGTGATCACCAACGACCCGACGCAGCGTATCTCGTTGCAGTCCTGGCGCTTCGTGCTGGCGACGGCGGGCGGCATGCTCTCTACCGTGCTGATGATGCCGCTGGTGAATTTGATTGGCGGCGATGATAAAGCGTTTGGCTTCCAGGGCGGCATTGCCGTGCTCTCGGTGGTGGCGTTCCTGATGCTGGCGTTCTGCTTCTTCACCACCAAAGAACGTGTGGAAGCGCCGCCAACCAATAACTCCATGCGTGAAGACCTGCGTGACATCTGGCACAACGACCAGTGGCGCATCGTCGGCCTGCTCACCATTCTCAACATCATGGCGGTCTGCATACGCGGCGGGGCGATGATGTATTACGTCACCTGGATTATGGGTTCCCCGGCGCTGTTTACCGCCTTCCTCACCACCTATTGCGTCGGTAACCTGATTGGCTCGGCGTTAGCTAAACCGCTGACCGACTGGAAATGTAAAGTGAGCGTCTTCTGGTGGACCAACGCCATTCTGGCGGTCCTGAGCCTAGCGATGTTCTTTGTTCCAATGAACGCTAGCATCATCATGTTTGCCTTTATCTTCGTGATTGGCGTTCTGCACCAACTCGTGACTCCAATTCAGTGGGTCATGATGTCCGACACCGTTGACTACGGCGAATGGCGTAACGGTAAACGTCTCACCGGCATTAGCTTCGCGGGCACGCTGTTCGTGCTGAAGCTCGGCCTGGCGCTGGGCGGTGCGATGATTGGCTGGATGCTGGCTGGCGGCGGTTATGACGCCGCGGCCAAAACGCAGAACCCAACCACCATCAGCATCATTATTGCCCTGTTCACTATCGTTCCGGCTATTTGCTACCTGCTGAGCGCCATCGTGGCGAAGCGCTTCTACACCCTGAAAACGCCGTTCCTGGTCAAGATGATGGCCGAACTGGCGAGCGGTGCGCACCGCAATCAGCAGGATTTTGAAAACGTATCTATGAATCAAACTGTTAAGAATTAAGAGGACGAACTATGAAGATCAGTGATGGAAACTGGTTGACCCAGCCGGGTCTGAATTTGATTCATCCTGTTCAGGTGTTTGATGTTGAACAGCACGGGAATGAGTTGGTGGTGTACGTCGCGCCGCGTGATGTACGGGAGCGTACATGGCAGCTAGACACGCCGATGTTCACCCTTCGCTTTTTCTCTCCTCAGGAAAGCGTGGTTGGCGTGCGCATTGAGCACTTCCAGGGCGCGCTGGATAAAGGCCCGCACTATCCGCTGAACGTGCTGAAAGATGTGAAGGTACAAATCCAGAACACCACTGAATTTGCCGAGCTGAAAAGCGGCAACCTGAGCGTGCGCGTCACCAAAGGTGAGTTCTGGTCGCTGGACTTCCTGCGCAACGGCGTTCGCATTACCGGCAGCCAGCTGAAAAACAACGGCTACGTGCAGGACAGCAACGACGATCGCAACTACATGTTCGAGCGTCTGGACCTTGGCGTGGGTGAAACCGTTTACGGCCTGGGCGAGCGCTTTACCGCGCTGGTGCGCAACGGCCAGAACGTCGAAACCTGGAACCGCGACGGCGGCACCAGTACTGAACAGTCCTACAAAAATATTCCGTTCTACCTGACCAACCGCGGCTACGGCGTGCTGGTGAATCACCCGGAAAACGTCTCCTTCGAGATTGGCTCTGAAAAAGTCTCCAAGGTGCAGTTCAGCGTCGAAGGCGAGTATCTGGAATACTTCGTTATCGACGGCCCAACCCCGAAAGAGGTGTTGAACCGCTATACCCAATTCACCGGTCGCCCGGCGCTGCCACCGGCCTGGTCCTTTGGCCTGTGGCTGACCACTTCGTTTACCACCAACTATGACGAAGCGACGGTCAACAGCTTTATCGACGGCATGGCGGAGCGTGACCTGCCGCTACACGTCTTCCACTTCGACTGCTTCTGGATGAAAGCCTTCCAGTGGTGCGACTTCGAGTGGGACCCGGTGACCTTCCCGGACCCGAAAGGCATGATCCAGCGCCTGAAAGACAAAGGGCTGAAGGTCTGCGTGTGGATTAACCCGTACATTGGTCAGAAATCACCAATTTTCAAAGAGCTGAAAGAGAAGGGCTATTTGCTCAAACGCCCGGATGGTTCTGTCTGGCAGTGGGATAAATGGCAGCCGGGGCTGGCGATTTATGACTTCACCAACCCGGAAGCCTGTCAGTGGTACGCCGACAAGCTGAAAGGCCTGGTGGAAATGGGCGTCGACTGCTTCAAAACTGACTTCGGCGAGCGTATCCCAACCGACGTGCGTTGGTTCAACGATGCCGACCCGCAGAAAATGCACAACCACTACGCTTTCATCTACAACGAGCTGGTGTGGAACGTGCTCAAAGAGAACCTGGGCGAGAAAGAAGCGGTGCTGTTTGCCCGTTCCGCCTCGGTGGGCGCGCAACAGTTCCCTGTGCACTGGGGCGGCGACTGCTACGCCAACTACGAATCTATGGCGGAAAGCCTGCGCGGCGGCCTGTCGATCGGTCTGTCCGGCTTTGGCTTCTGGAGCCACGACATCGGCGGCTTCGAGAATACCGCCCCGGCGGATGTCTACAAGCGCTGGTGCGCCTTCGGCCTGTTCTCCAGCCACAGCCGCCTGCACGGCAGCAAATCCTATCGTGTGCCATGGGCGTACGACGAAGAGTCCTGCGACGTGGTGCGCTACTTCACCGAAATGAAGTGCCGCATGATGCCGTACCTGTATCGTCAGGCAGCGCTGGCCAACGAGCAGGGCACGCCGATGCTGCGCGCCATGATGCTGGAGTTCCCGGACGACCCGGCGTGCGACTATCTCGACCGTCAGTACATGCTCGGCGACTCCCTGGCGGTAGCGCCGGTGTTCACCGAAGCGGGCGACGTGCAGTTCTACCTGCCGGAAGGCCGCTGGACGCACCTGTGGCACAACGATGAGGTGCAGGGCAGCCGCTGGCATAAACAGCAGCATGACTTTATGAGCCTGCCGGTGTACGTACGCGACAACACCCTGCTGGCGCTGGGTAATAACAATCAGGTGCCAAACTACGCCTGGCATGAAGGAACCGCGTTCCAGCTGTTCCATCTGGAAGACGGCCGTCAGGCGGTGTGTGAAGTGCCAGCGCAGGACGGTTCAGTTATCTATACGCTGAGCGCAAAACGTCAGGGTAACGTGATTACCGTGACGGGCAACGGCAAGGCGAGCGGCTGGACGCTGTGCCTGCGCAATATCCAGCAGGTGGCTGGCGTGCAGGGCGGTACTCAGGCGGGTAGCGAGCTTGGCGTGGTGGTGACGGCGCAGGGTAATGAGCTGGTGATTACGCTGTAGTATTGAGGATGCCCCCTCACCCTAACCCTCTCCCCATAAGGGGGAGGGGACCGATGGTGCGGCTAGCATGTTAGGTTTTCTCCCTCGCCCCTTTGGGGAGAGGGCCGGGGTGAGGGGAGCTCTTGCACGATCTTCATTGTAGCCCGGCCAAGCGCAGCGCCGCCGGGGCGGCTCCGAGCTAACCCCGGGGTCGGCGTAAACGCCTCGCCCGGGCTACTTTATCACTCCACCCTGCATCTGCTGGGTGACTTCCTGCTTATCCATATTCACCGCATGCAGCTGCCCGTTCACCGTCGGTTTCAGCGGTGCATCGGGCTGCACATTCCCGCTCGCCGTCAGCTGAATATTCCCATCGCCGCTAATCGGCAACGCTGGCCATCCCCATTGCTGGAGGACGTTCAGCGGCACGCCGCGGCCGTTCAGCGTCACGCGGGTCTGGCGCTGTGGCTGCTGTGCAACGGTCGCGGTGGCTTCCAGAATGCCTTTCTCGGTAAAGGCGCTCAGCTCGGTGATGTTGACGTTCGAGGCATCGGCGTTCAGCGTCATCGATGGACGACGCACGTCGATGCGGTTAAAGGTTGCCGCCGCGCCGTTCAGCGTCGCACTGCCGCCCCAGACGCCCCACTGGCGGTTTTTCGCCAACTGAAGATTGGCGCCGTAGCCGTCCAGCGCGGTGATCTGCCATGGGAAGTCAGGGTTGATATCAATCACCAGGTTGCGGCTGGCGCCGAATTTCTTCAGGGTCACGCTTTGCAGCCACGGTGGTAGCTGTTCCATCCACAGCGTTTTCCAGTTCTCTGGCAGCGTATATTCCAGCCCGGCGACGACCGCGTCGTCCAGCACCAGCGCATTCCCGGCGCGCAGCCAGTTACCGGAACTGCGCACCATGCCGCCTTCCCAGCGCGAGGTAAACTGGCGCAGCGCAATGCCCTGCGGTGAGAATTCCGCGTTGAGGATCGGGTCGAGCAAGTGCAGCGAGCCGTAGATAAACTCGCTGGCATTCATCGAAATTTTACCGTCGTCGCTCTGCCAGCCACCCTGGCTGAGGGTCAGGTTGCGCAAGTTGAGGTCGAGGTCGGTCACCGCCCAATCCGGACCTTGCAGTCGTGCATCGGTGATATCAAGACGGCCAATCTGTAACGACGGCACGGTGGTCAGCGGCGCAAGGAAATCGAGCAGCGGCTTGTCGCTCTGCATGCGGATTTCGTTAAGACGCAGATTATCCACCACCCAACTGCCGTCGCTGTTGCGCCGTGCGTTGCCGGTGAGTGAACCGCGCGCCATATCGGCACCGACGGTGGTTAAGGTGACCTCGCCGTTGTCGAGGGTGCCTTCAATCAGCGCGTTGGTGGCCGGAATGCCGTTAAGCGACAGCGAGCCTGCGCTCATCTGAATCTGGGCTTTGGTGCCCAGCACGTTACCCGCAACCGGTGCCCAAGGCATCACGCCGCCGGAGACGCGCTGAGCGCTCAAATCCCAGCCGGTTTCCGGGCTGTTCAGCGCCATATTGCTCAGCTGCAGGCGGTCTGCGGCAAACGGCAGCGGGGCGTTAGACGGAGAAAGGTTGAGTGTGCCGTCCTGCAACAGAATGGTATCGACGTGCAGCGGGTCCGTTATCTGGCGCGAGCTCAGACCGATATCCACCGCTTTGGCAACCAGCGTTGCAGGCTTGCCGTCGCGGCCAAAGGTGACGTTTTTCAGCAGGATATGAGAAGGCGAAGAAAAGCGATGGTCCATCGCGTCAAACGTCACGTGGTACGGGGTACTGTCGCTCAGCCACTGGCTAACGTGACGTGCGCCCCAGCGCGTTTGCAGTAAGAAGTAGAAGGCCAGGATCACCAGCAGCAGGGCGATCAACAGCCAGATAATGAGCTTTCCAAGAAATTTCATGATCTTCCGTCCTGAGAAGGGCACATAAACCTGTTATGCATGATTTATGCGCATTCCTCAAGGCGGGAATCGTATTATTCGATGTCAGCGGCAGTGGCGAAACCACTGCCGCGAAGGGATTACGCTTTTTCCGGCGGGAAGACCAGGTTGAGGATAATCGCGGTGATACCACCGGCAGCGATACCGGAAGAGAGCAGGTTTTTCAACCAGTCCGGCGCGAACTGCAGAATTTGTGGCTGCTGAGAGACGCCCAGACCAACCGCCAGCGACAGCGCGATAATCAGGATCGCACGACGGTTCAGCGGTTCGCGGGAGACGATACGCACGCCGGATGCCGCGATGGTACCGAACATCACCAGCGTTGCGCCGCCGAGCACCGGCTCAGGAATGTGCTGCACAAAGCCACTTACCGCCGGGAACAGGCCCAGTACGATAAGCATCAGTGCCACCACGAAGCCCACGTAGCGGCTGGCAACGCCGGTCAGCTGAATCACGCCGTTGTTCTGCCCGAAGCAAGAGTTCGGGAAGGTATTGAAGATGGCCGATACGCAGGAGTTCAGGCCGTTTGCCAGCACGCCGCCTTTCAAACGCTTCATATAGACCGGGCCGGAAACCGGCTGCTCGGATACGTCGGAGGTGGCGGTGATGTCGCCAATGGTCTCAAGCGAGGTGATCATAAACACCAGCATCAGCGGCAGCAGCAGGTTCCAGTCGATGCCTAAACCGTAATACAGCGGCGTTGGGATGGTGATAAGACTGCTGTTCGCCGGGGCCGCGTTCTCTGGCAGCATGCCGAGGAACCACGCCATCAGGTAGCCTGCTGCCATGGCAATCACCAAAGAGGCGATGCGCAGGTACGGGTTACGCTGGCGGTTCAGCAGAATAATAATGGCCAGCACGATCCCTGCCAGCAGCAGGTTTTTCGGCGCGCCGAAGGTGTGGTCTGCCATCGCTGCGTAGCCGCCACCGATGGAGGTCAGGCCAACCTGAATCAGCGACAGGCCGATAATCATCACCACCACGCCGGAAACCAGCGGCGTAATCACGCGGCGCGCCAGGTGCAGCACGCGGGAGATAACCATTTCGGTGCAGCTTGCCAGCATCAGGGTGCCGAACAGCGCCGCCATCATCGTTGGTACGTCCGCGCCGCCGGTTTTCAACGCCGTGCCGCCCATAATCAACGGCGCAACGAAGTTGAAGCTGGTGCCCTGAATCGACAGCAGGCCAGAACCCACCGGGCCCCAGGCTTTAATCTGAATGATGGACGCCACGCCGGAGGCGAATAACGACATGCTGATAATGTGCTGAGTGTCTTCCGCTGGCAGGCCCAGCGCCTGGCAGATGAGCAGCGCGGGGGTGATCACCGCAACAAACATCGCCAGCAGGTGCTGAAACGCGGCGAACAGCGTCTGCGGCAGCGGTGGACGATCTTCCAGACGATAGATTAATTCGCTGTTCTGCGAATGCGCAATCGGTTGCGCATTGGCTTGATCGAGTGTGTTAGAAGACATCTCAGAGGTAATCCCGTGGTGGAAAAGTGGCGATTTTAGCGGACTGGTTGGTAAAAGCAATCGGTTGCTTTCACTGATGACAAATTATTGCGGAAAATAGCCGTGTAAAATAAGGGGGTTTGGCGGGATAAGTTAACGAAAATGATGACAAATAGTACGTTTTTCTACCCTATTGTCCTTTTTCTTGCTTACACTTTTGCCCAACGCCTCACGAGGAGGCGTGGACGACATGGGAAATTGGTCGCGTGTGAATGAATCATACGTTTTAGTCAGGAGCTGTAATTATGTTTCATCTCGATACTTTATCGACGCTCGTTGCCGCAACGCTGGTGTTGCTGCTAGGACGAAAACTGGTTCAGAGCGTTCCCTTCCTTAAGAAATACACCATCCCTGAGCCCGTTGCGGGCGGCCTGCTGGTGGCGCTGGCGCTGCTGGTGCTGAAAAAGAGCATGGGCTGGGAACTCGACTTCGACATGAGCCTGAAGGACCCGCTGATGCTGGCGTTCTTCGCCACTATTGGTCTGAACGCCAATATCGCCAGCCTGCGCGCGGGCGGCAAGGTGGTGGGGACGTTCCTGATTGTGGTGGTGGGGTTGTTGTTGCTGCAAAACGCGTTGGGCATTGGCATGGCGAAGCTCTTAGGGCTCGACCCGCTGATGGGCCTGCTGGCGGGGTCAATCACGCTTTCCGGCGGTCATGGTACCGGGGCGGCGTGGAGCAAGCTGTTTATCGAACGCTATGGCTTTGAAAATGCAACGGAAGTGGCAATGGCCTGCGCCACCTTCGGGCTGGTGCTCGGTGGTCTGATTGGCGGACCGGTGGCGCGCTATCTGGTGAAGCACTCTTCCTCACCGGACGGGAGCCCGGAGGATCAGGAAGTGCCAACGGCGTTTGAGAAACCGGACGTGGGGCGCAGCATTACCTCGCTGGTGATGATTGAGACTATCGCGCTTATCGCTATTTGCCTCACGCTTGGCAAAATCATTGCGCAACTGCTGGCCGGTACGGCACTCGAGCTGCCAACGTTTGTTTGCGTGCTGTTTGTTGGGGTGATCCTCAGCAACGGTCTGGCGCTGATGGGCTTTTACCGCGTGTTCGAGCGGGCGGTGTCGGTGCTGGGTAACGTCAGCCTGTCGCTGTTCCTGGCGATGGCGTTGATGGGGCTTAAGCTGTGGGAGCTGGCCTCTCTGGCGCTGCCGATGCTGGTCATTTTGTCGGTGCAGGCCGTGGCGATGGGGCTGTACGCCATTTTCGTCACCTACCGTCTGATGGGCAAAAACTACGACGCGGCGGTGCTGGCGGCGGGTCACTGCGGCTTTGGCCTTGGCGCAACGCCAACGGCGATTGCCAATATGCAGGCCATTACCGAGCGTTTCGGGCCGTCACATATGGCGTTTCTGGTGGTGCCGATGGTGGGGGCGTTCTTTATTGATATCGTCAACGCGCTGGTGATTAAGCTGTATTTGATGTTGCCGATATTTGGTTGATGGTTGGTGCCGTCCCCGGCGTCGCTGCGCTCGGCCGGGCTACATTAGATTGGTAGCCCGGGCGAGGCGCTTGCGCCGACCCCGGGGAGGCTTAGTGCTTACCCTTCGTGATCTTCCCACGCTAACGCGCGTTTCACCGCTTTCTGCCAGCCGCTGTAGCGGTAGTTACGCTCGGTGGTTTCAATCCCCGGGCGGAATTCGCGCTCAATGACCGCTTTCTCCTGCAGCTCATCCAGGTTCTGCCAGAAGCCGACCGCCAGACCGGCCAGATAGGCCGCGCCGAGCGCCGTTACTTCGCGCACTTCCGGACGCTCAACGCGAGTGCCAAGAATGTCGGACTGGAACTGCATCAGGAAGTTGTTGGCGACCGCGCCACCGTCCACGCGCAGAGCGTGCAGACGAATACCGGAGTCTGCCTGCATCGCTTCCAGCACGTCGCGGGTCTGGTAGGCGATGGATTCCAGCGTAGCGCGAATAATATGGTTCGAGTTCACGCCTCGGGTCAGGCCGAAGATGGCACCACGAGCATACGGGTCCCAGTACGGTGCGCCGAGGCCGGTAAAGGCCGGTACCACGTACACGCCGTTGGTGTCTTTCACCTTGGTGGCGAAGTACTCGGAGTCGAACGCATCGCTAATCAGCTTCATTTCGTCGCGCAGCCACTGAATGGACGCGCCCGCCATGAATACCGCGCCTTCCAGCGCATAGTTCACTTCACCGCGTGGGCCGCAGGCGATGGTGGTCAGCAGGCCGTGGCTGGAGGCCACCGCTTTCTCACCGGTGTTCATCAGCATAAAGCAGCCGGTACCGTAGGTATTTTTCGCCATCCCTTCTTTTACGCACAGCTGGCCGAACAGCGCCGCCTGCTGGTCACCGGCAATCCCGGCGATAGGAATACGCGTACCGCCTTTACCGCCAATGTTGGTCTGGCCGTACACTTCAGATGACTTACGCACTTCCGGTAGCATGGCGCGCGGGATATCCAGCGCGTCCAGCATTTTTTCATCCCACTCCAGCGTGTTGATGTTGAACAGCATGGTACGTGAGGCGTTGGTGTAGTCGGTGACGTGAACGCGGCCCTGGGTCATTTTCCAGATAAGCCAGGTATCAACGGTACCAAACAGCAGTTCGCCGCGTTTCGCACGCTCGCGGGAGCCTTCAACGTGGTCGAGGATCCACTTCACTTTGGTGCCGGAGAAGTACGGGTCCACCACCAGGCCGGTGGCCTTGCGCACGTACTCTTCCATGCCGTCGCGCTTCAATTGTTCACAGATATCCGCGGTGCGGCGGCACTGCCAGACGATGGCGTTGTAAATCGGCTTACCGGTTTCGCGCTCCCACACCACGGTGGTTTCACGCTGGTTGGTGATACCGATAGCGGCAATCTGGTCGGAATTAATATCGGCTTTCGCCAGCACTTCGACCAGCGTGGAGCTTTGGGTTGCCCAGATTTCCATTGGGTCGTGCTCAACCCAGCCTGGCTTAGGATAAATTTGTTCGAATTCGCGCTGTGACACGCTGACGATGTTGGCGTCATGATCCATAACGACGGCGCGGGAGCTGGTGGTGCCCTGGTCGAGCGCAACGATATATTTTTTGTCAGTCATAATGAACGTTCCGTAGTCAGTTTACAGCGAAGCATTTTGTTGGTTCTGGCTGGAGGCCGCCTTCGGCTCTTCAACCTCGCAGGTGTCGCACGGCAGGTGACGACCAATCAACTTGCGATAGCTGAACGCCCCCAGCGCTGCACCTACTATTGGCGCACACAGCGGCACCAGGAAGTAAGGAATATCTTTGCCACCGGTGAAGGCGACATCGCCCCAGCCAGCAAGCCAGGCGAACGTTTTCGGTCCGAGGTCACGCGCTGGGTTCATGGCAAACCCGGTCAGTGGGCCCATGGACGCGCCGATAACCGCAATCAGCAGGCCAATCAGCAGAGGTGCCAGTGGCCCACGCGGAATGCCGTTACCGTCGTCGGTGAGCGCCAGAATCACGCCCATCAGGATAGCGGTAATCACCATTTCTACCGCGAATGCCTGCACAAAATTGATATGTGGGTTCGGGTAAGTCGAGAAAATACCGGCCAGTTCAAGACTTTCGACGCTGCCGCGCACCATATTGTGCGTGTGTTCAAAGTCGAGGAAAAGGTTGTAGTAAAGCCCGTAGACCAGCGCGGCGGCGCAGAAGGCACCGGCAAACTGAGCCACGATGAACGGCACCACTTTGCGCCCGTCGAAACAAGCGAACAGCCAAAGTGCAATGGTTACTGCCGGATTAAGATGTGCGCCGGAAACCCCTGCGGTCAGGTAAATGGCCATCGCCACGCCCAAACCCCAGATGATGCTGATCTCCCACTGGCCGAAACTTGCACCCGCAACTTTCAGCGCCGCAACACACCCCACGCCGAAAAAGATCAACAACCCGGTACCAAGAAACTCTGCGATGCACTGGCCTTTTAAGGTTGATGTTTGGCTCATAATCGGAATCCTGAAGACTAATTGATGATTATTGTGTACATGAGCGTTCGGGACACTCATGTTGCCATGTAGGCATAGTGTTAATTTATCGTTAACGAGCGTAAACGAGAAATATCGAAATCAAAATGTGTGTGCCGCGTCAAGAAATGAGCGTTTTCGCGCCAAAAAATGCACGTTTTTGGAACGGAAAGTGTGAGGAGGGAAACATTCTCGTGGCTAAACATTTAACAATTTAATCAGAATGGACGCTAACGCTCCAGGATGAGACCGAAAATTGCGGACAACCGCAATCTACAGGCTCTGGCGCTGGACAGTCGCGGCGGGGCTCCATACAATCGACTGCAAGCCGTGCGCTTATTTAAGATAAGGCGTCGCCGGGGTTCCGGGACGATATCAACGCCTTGCAAGATCAGGAGAGGTTATGACGATGTCATTAGAAGTGTTTGAGAAACTGGAAGCGAAAGTTCAGCAGGCGATTGATACCATCACGCTGTTGCAGATGGAAATCGAAGAGCTGAAAGAAAAGAACAACACCCTGGCGCAGGATGTACAGTCTGCACACCAGAGCCGTGAAGAGCTGGAGCGTGAAAACAACCAGCTGAAAGAACAGCAGAGCGGCTGGCAGGATCGTCTGCAGGCGCTGCTCGGCCGTATGGAAGAAGTCTGATTCCATTCCTCCCCGGGCGGTTTTTAACGGCCTGGGGATGTTCTTCCTTCCTCTATCTCCCCGCTGAGTGATTTCGAGCAAACGCGCATTTCGCGTGTCCGCTTATATTTCAAAACTGCATAATCAATCTTTTTTTATTCTTTAATCATTGGTTCGATTTCTGGCACGCTAGCCTCATTACAACACAACAGATAAGAGAGCGGGCGATGAATAAGTGGGGCGTGGGGTTAACTCTTTTGCTGGCTACTACCAGCGTACTGGCTAAGGACATCCAATTACTCAACGTGTCGTACGATCCGACGCGTGAACTGTATGAACAATACAACAAGGCGTTCAGCGCGCACTGGAAAAAAGAGACCGGTGATAACGTGGTGATTCGTCAGTCGCACGGCGGCTCCGGCAAACAGGCTACTTCCGTGATTAACGGCATTGATGCCGACGTGGTAACGCTCGCGCTGGCCTATGATGTTGACGCCATTGCCGAGCGCGGCCGCATCGACAAAAACTGGATCAAACGTCTGCCGGATAACTCCGCGCCGTACACCTCCACCATCGTGTTCCTGGTGCGTAAAGGCAACCCGAAACAGATTCATGACTGGAACGACCTGATTAAACCGGGCGTTTCCGTGATTACCCCGAACCCGAAAAGCTCCGGCGGCGCTCGCTGGAACTACCTGGCAGCCTGGGGCTACGCGCTGCATCACAACAACAACGATCAGGCCAAAGCGCAGGACTTCGTGAAGGCGCTGTATAAGAACGTAGAAGTGCTGGACTCCGGTGCTCGCGGTTCGACGAATACCTTCGTAGAACGCGGTATCGGCGATGTGCTGATTGCGTGGGAAAACGAAGCGCTGCTGGCGGCGAACGAACTGGGTAAAGACAAGTTTGAGATTGTCACCCCAAGCGAATCTATCCTCGCCGAGCCGACCGTTTCCGTGGTCGACAAAGTGGCGGAGAAAAAAGGCACCACCGCGGTAGCGGAAGCGTACCTGAAATACCTCTACTCACCGGAAGGCCAGGAAATCGCGGCGAAGAACTACTATCGCCCACGTGACCCGGCTGTCGCGAAGAAGTATGAAAGCGAATTCCCGAAACTGAAGCTCTTCACCATTGATGACGAGTTCGGCGGCTGGACAAAAGCGCAGAAAGAGCACTTCTCTAACGGTGGCACCTTCGACCAGATTAGCAAGCGTTAATCTCCCTCTAACGCCCGGTGATTTTACCGGGCGTTTTCTTTTGGTCATCAAACTACGTTACTCTTCCCCCTTGGTTTGATTTGGGGAGACAAAATGACAAGGTTAAAATACCTGCTGGCAGCGCTGCTAGTGTTGGTGATTGCTGCGGGGGCGGGAGGCTGGTACTGGCTGCATTCCGGCAACCCGGATGCGCTGCGCCACATTGTGCTAGAGCAATGCGTGCCTAATCAGCTGAATCATCGCACACCGGCACCCTGCGCCGACGTGAATCCAAAAGGCGGCTACGTCCTGTTCAAAGACCGTAACGGCCCGCTGCAATATCTGCTGATGCCAACCTACCGTATCAACGGCACCGAAAGCCCGCTGCTGCTTGACCCGCAAACGCCGAACTTCTTCTGGCAGGCGTGGCAACGTCGCATGATCATGAGCGATAAACGGGGCGCGGAAGTGCCGGATAGCGCCATCTCCCTGACCATCAATTCCCGCACCGGACGGACACAGAATCATTTCCACATCCATATTTCCTGTCTGCGCAAAGACGTTCGCGAGCAGTTGGACGGTGATATCGCCGCCATCAGCAGCCGCTGGCTGCCGTTGCCGGGTGGCCTGATGGGGCATGAATATCTGGCGCGCCGGGTTACCGAAAACGAGCTGGCGCAGCGTAGCCCGTTCCTGATGCTGGCGGAAGAAGTGCCGGAAGCTCGTGACCATATGGGGCGTTTTGCGCTGGCGCTGGTGAAGCAAAGCGATGACTCACTG
>NZ_JMPL01000100.1 GCF_000735365.1 Kluyvera ascorbata ATCC 33433
GTTTTCGGTGGTCGCACCAATAAAGGTGATGGTGCCGTCTTCAATATGCGGCAGGAAGGCATCTTGCTGGCTTTTATTGAAGCGGTGAACTTCATCGACAAACAGAATGGTACGACGCCCGGCGTTGCGGTTCTGTCGGGCACGCTCGATAGCTTCACGAATCTCTTTCACTCCGGAGGTAACAGCAGAGATTCGCTCAACGTCGGCATTCGCGTAGCGAGCAATCACTTCCGCCAGCGTCGTTTTCCCCGTGCCCGGAGGCCCCCAAAGGATCATCGAATGCAGGTGTCCGGCTTCAATAGCGCGCGGCAGCGGTTTGCCGGCAGCCAGCAGATGCTGCTGGCCGATATACTGCGCTAAGTTTTCTGGCCGCATACGCGCGGCCAGAGGTTGGAAGGTATTATCAGAAAAATCGAGCGACAAATTGCCCACGCCTGCCTCTTACTTACGCTGATCGTCCACCGTCACGCCCTGCGGCGGTGTAAAGGTGAATTTGGACGCCTCTATCGCACCGTTCTGCTGCGATTTCAGTTGATAACTGCTGCGCTGATCGTCCTGTTCAATGGCGCTGAACTGATGAATCGTGCCATCACGACCAACGTTAATCGTAAATTTCTTCAGGTTGCCGTTGCTGCCGCGCGGCGTCAGCACAAAGTCATCACCGGTCTGCTGAATATTATACTGCTGCCAGTCGCTGGCCTGGTTACGGGCAATCAGCATAAACGGCGTATTGCCCGTCGCATCTTTCAGCCAGGTAGCCGTCGCCTGTTCAACAAACGGGTTGTAGAACCACAGCGTTTTACCGTCAGACACTAGAATGCTTTCATCCGGCTGCGTCATGTGCCAGTTAAACAGGTTCGGACGTTTTACCCACAGATCGCCCTGACCTTCCTGCACCGCGTTGCCGCTGCCGTCGGTCACTTTCTGGGTGAAGCTGGCGTGGAAGCTGCTCACTTTATCCAGACGGCTTTTCAGGTCGCCTGCGGCATCAGCCCATACGCTGCTGACAACAAAGCTAGAAAGTAATGCACACGTGATCGCGATCTTTTTCATTATTAATCCTTAAATAGCTTCATGCTCCCGGCAGGAGAGCCTCTGGCACTCACTCTAAGACTTCGCCCAGAGCGGTGACAGAAGAAAATACTGAATTCTGACTTATTTACCCATCTTTGCAATCAATCGAACGGCGGCGGTGCCAGCACCTCACGGTTGCCGTTGTGCCCCTGCTCGCTGACGATCCCCTGCGCTTCCATCTGTTCGATGATACGGGCTGCACGGTTGTAGCCAATGCGGAACTGGCGTTGTACGCCGGAGATTGATGCCTTGCGTTTCTGGGTCACAAAGTTGACCGCCTGATCGAACAGCGGATCCAACTCTTCGCCACCATCAAAGCCACCGCCGCCGCCGCCTTCACTTTCGGTGTCGGAGGTAATGCCATCAACGTACTGCGGACGACCGCGAGCCTTCCAGTCCTGAACCACCGCATGCACTTCCTGGTCACGGACAAACGCCCCGTGAACGCGCACCGGGTTGTTGGAGTTAGGGCCAGCGTAGAGCATGTCACCCATTCCCAGCAGCGACTCAGCGCCGCCCTGGTCAAGAATGGTACGGGAGTCAATTTTACTCGAGACCGTAAACGCAATACGGGTTGGAATGTTGGCCTTGATAAGGCCGGTAATCACATCCACCGACGGACGCTGGGTTGCCAGAACCAGGTGGATACCCGCAGCACGCGCTTTCTGCGCCAGGCGGGCGATCAACTCTTCCACTTTCTTACCGACGGTCATCATCAGGTCGGCAAATTCATCAACCAGAACCACGATGTACGGCAGTTTTTCCAGAACCGGATGCGTCGCATCCATGCTGTCGCCCGGTTTCCAGTATGGATCCGGAATTGGACGGCCCATGCGCGCCGCTTCAGCAATTTTATCGTTATAGCCAGCAAGATTTCGCACGCCAAGCGCCGACATCAGTTTGTAGCGACGTTCCATTTCGTTGACGCTCCAGCGCAGGGCGTTGGCAGCATCCTTCATGTCGGTTACCACTTCAGTCAACAGATGCGGGATCCCTTCGTAGACCGAGAGTTCCAGCATTTTCGGGTCGATCATGATGAAACGTACGTCCTCAGGCTGCGCTTTGTAGAGCATGCTGAGGATCATGGCGTTCACGCCGACGGACTTACCGGAGCCTGTTGTACCAGCAACCAGCAGGTGTGGCATCTTGGCGAGGTCAGCAACCACCGGCTCACCGGCAATATCTTTACCCAGCACCACGGTCAACGGTGATGGGTTATCACGGAATTTGTCGCAGTCGAGCACTTCGCGCAGGTAAACGGTCTGACGCTTTTTGTTCGGCAGTTCCAGGCCAACATACGGTTTACCCGGAATCACTTCCACCACGCGTACCGCAACGGTCGAGAGAGATCGCGCGAGATCTCGTGACAGGTTAGAAATTCGTGCCGCCTTCACGCCAGGCGCCAGATTCAGCTCGAAGCGGGTGATAACCGGGCCCGGAGAGTAGTTCACGACGTCCGCTTTAATGCGGTAATCGGCCAGACGAGTCTCAACCAGACGCGCCATCTGTTCCAGCGCGAAGGTATCTACCGGCTCCACTTCCGTTGGCGGCGGCGTTAACAGATCTAACGACGGCAGCGGCGTCGTCGGCTTCTGCAGCGGACGATCGTCGCCGTTACGCATGAGTAGCGGGTGAATCAGACTCTCCTGCGGCGGCGTTACCGGCTGATGCACAGGCTGCTGTTGTGGCGGCTGCGCAAATTGCTGCTGAGGCTGATGATAGCCTTGTGCATGCTGCTGAGGCTGAGGATGGCCCTGAGCATACTGTGATGGCTGCTGCGGTTGAGGCGGCGGCGTAACGGTAGGTTCCGGCATCACGCTCGGCGTGAACAATGGTGCCCTCGGCGTATCATCCACCAGGGTTTTCATCGGCGAAAATTCAAAATCGTCGAGTGAGAACGGATGTGCCCCTTCCGGTTGCTCGCTGGCGTAACGGTTCTGCTGAGATGCCGCAAACTGGCGCGCCAGTTCCGCTTCGGCAGCGGTATCCGCATCATCGTCGTCAGACACGAAATCATCATGACTTTCCGTTTCACCGTAGCGCTGCTGCTGCGAGGCGGCAAACTGGCGAGCCAGTGCGTCCTGCTGCATGGCATCGGCCTCATCGTCGGTCATCGGGTTGCTATCATCATGCTGATAGCGTTCTGCCTCGCGAGCCGCCCGCTCTTCTGCCATTCGCTGGGAAGGCAGCTTAATACCATAAGATGCGAGCTCACGGCGCGTGGGTACACGGACGCGGTTAGGGCGCGGCAGCTGTGGACCAATGCCCTCTTTAACCTGCGCACGCGGCCCTTCGGCAGGGCTAAACAGCGGTGCAGAGGCAGCCACCGCGGCGGCAGTTCCGGCAGCGGCTGCTGCATGGCGTACGCTCGCGGCCACCGGAGCGACAGCGGCGGAAGGTTCTGGCGCAGAAACGGGAATAGACGGTGCAGAGGACGCGCGTTGTTCCATCGGCGCCAGCGATTCTGGGATCGGTTGATACCATGCTGCCAGCTGTTCACGTTCGCGCGCGCGTTTCTCTTCTACTTCTTCGAAGTAGTACAGCGGCGGGCGGTGCGCAGGCTTAACTTCTTCCTCTACAACAGGTTCCGGTTCAGCAACGGGAGCAGGTGTAACCTGCTGTTCGTTCAGATAATCCGGCTCAGCGGAGTATGGCTGCTCGTAAGCTGGCTGCTGCGGCTGAGCATATTGCGGCTGCTCGTAAGCTGGCTGCTGCGGTTGAGCATATTGCGGCTGCTGTACTGGCGGCCACCCTTCCGGCGCTGGCGCAATAACGGGGTCAACCGTGGTGGGTGCCGGAACGGCCTGCCATTCAACGGCGGGGGTTGGCACCGGCTGTTCGCTCACTGAAGGGGCTGCTAGCGCAGGATCGGCTACCCAGGCAGCCGCCCCCGTCGCCGCAACGGCTTCCGTAACAGAATGACCATTCAGCAGCGGATCGTATTCATCATACCCTGCGGCACGGGTGGCGCTAGCGCCAGAGAACAGCACGTCATCAGGATCTACCTGCGCGGCATAGCCAGCGGCTTCAGGCTCATCCATACGACGGCCCGAAAACAGCGCTTCATCCGTTTTGCGGCCCATCGGGTTAGCGAATTTTTCGGCAATACGCTTACGGCGAGCCAGTGCCCCACGTAAGATGCGCGCACGACGAGATTCACGCGACGCTTTCTGCGTCTCCTCTCCGTCGTCTTCATATTCGTCTTCTTCTTCGTACTCGTCTTCATCGACCCAGGTATCGTCACGGCGGGTTCGGTTGCTGGCGAACGTCAGAATGTTGAGGATCCAACTGCCCATTTTCTCGGCGATGCTGACCCACGACCAGCCGGTAAAGAGCGTCAGGCCTGCGGCCCAGATGCAGAGCAGTGCGATGGTCCCGCCGCTGCTGTGCAACATTGGCTGCAGCGCGGTGCTGAGCAGGCTACCAATCACGCCGCCGGAGGCAAAGTACCAGATGTCATCCGCGTTTATCGCCGCGAGGCCGCATGAGGTAAGAATGATGGCCAGTACGCCAATCAGGCGCAGCGAGACGGCGAAGTAGTCGATGTACTCTTCGCTTGAACGATGCCGCCAGGCAAACCAGCAGCCACCAACAATAATCACCGGTATGGTGTACGCCATCACGCCAAAAATGAAGAACAGCGTGTCAGCCAGCCATGCGCCGGAAGCACCACACAAATTGTGGATAGGCTCGTGCCAGGCCGTTTGTGACCAGCTAGGATCGGAAGGATTGAAGCTCAGTAGTGCAGCCATTAACCAGATGGCAAAAATGGCGCATAAAAGGAGTAACGCCTCAAGGAGCCGGCGTCCGCTGCTGAGTTTTGTGAGTTTGACTTCTTTGTCTTCTGTATATTCCTGGCTCAAGAAAGGCTCTCCAGGTGCCAAATGCTAAAACGGACAACAGTGCCAGATTGCGCCGACACTGTTGCTGTATGGATTAACAGGAGTGTAATCAAACTACGCTGATTTTGCACCTGTTCCGTTTTAGCGGGTCTTAATTACCAGACGATTACTCTGCTTGACCTCTTCCATAACGACGTAAGTACGGGTGTCGTTTACGCCTGGCAGGCGCAGCAGGGTCTCGCCAAGAAGCTTACGGTACGCTGACATGTCAGGTACACGGGTTTTCAACAGATAGTCGAAATCACCAGATACTAAGTGACACTCTTGAATTTCTTCAAGTTTTTGCACAGCGGCGTTAAATTGTTCAAACACGTCCGGCGCACCGCGATTCAGAGTAATCTCAACGAATACCAGCAGCGATGCATCCAGGTAATGCGGGTTTAACAGCGCGGTATAGCCCTGAATAAACCCCTGTCGTTCCAGACGACGTACGCGCTCAAGGCACGGGGTCGGAGAAAGTCCTACTCTTTTGGAAAGCTCGACGTTCGAAATACGCCCATCTTTTTGCAGTTCATTGAGAATGTTGCGGTCGATGCGGTCGAGATCTTTGCCAGGGCGTTTTTTACTATCTACCATTATTATTGTCTCTCTGTATTCCTTCCCTACTCCTGTCTTGACTCTGTGCACTTCACTGTTCAGAGCCTTCTCCCGATTTCAATGCGCCGTTGTTGCTGCAACGACGAATATCCCAGGGTATGTGTATGAGAAGCCCGGCGCCTCACGGCCACCCTCCGACATCACGTATGATGTCTGTCCACACCATACGTAGATTTCAGTGATCCGGGTAAAAATGGTATTTGCGTGCATGAAAATTCACCACACGCGAAACACTGCTTTTCTTCTTCCTTGAATGTTGTCGCAAAAGCACAGGGGATTGTCAAAGCAAAACATCTTTTTTTAGTACAACATGCCACATATTCATGAATCCTGGGTCCGGTTTCACATGTAATCATCTTATAATCATGAGCCTGGCAGTAGAAATAGTTATATTTATTGATGTTAAAATAGACAATCAATCGACTCATCCTATTACACATATCGTTAACAAAATCGCTATGCCCTTTTTTTACGCCTACAAATTCCCTACAATCGCGAACAATGTCTGCCAACAATTATGGGGATCTCATGGGCACGGCCAAACACAGTAAGTTGTTAATCCTTGGTTCTGGACCTGCGGGATACACCGCTGCGGTCTATGCTGCACGCGCAAACCTGCAACCGGTCCTGATTACCGGGCTGGAAAAAGGCGGTCAGCTGACCACCACCACCGAAGTCGAAAACTGGCCGGGCGATCCTAGCGACCTGACCGGTCCGCTGCTGATGGAGCGCATGCACGAGCATGCAACGAAGTTTGAGACCGAAATTATTTTCGATCATATCCACAGCGTGGATCTGCAAAACCGTCCGTTCCGCCTGACCGGCGACAGCGGTGAGTACACCTGTGACGCGTTAATCATCGCGACCGGTGCCTCTGCTCGCTATCTGGGCCTGCCGTCAGAAGAAGCATTCAAAGGCCGCGGCGTTTCTGCCTGCGCGACCTGCGATGGTTTCTTCTACCGTAACCAGAAAGTCGCGGTTATCGGCGGTGGTAACACCGCGGTTGAAGAAGCGCTGTATCTGTCCAACATCGCCTCAGAAGTGCATCTGATTCACCGTCGTGATTCATTCCGCGCGGAAAAAATTCTGATCAAGCGTCTGATGGATAAAGTGGAAAGCGGCAATATCGTGCTGCACACCCATCGTACGCTGGAAGAAGTCACCGGTGACCAGATGGGCGTAAGCGGTCTGCGTCTGCGTTCTACCGAAAACGACGAAATTGAATCGCTGGACGTAGCTGGTCTGTTCGTGGCTATCGGCCACAGCCCAAATACTGCCATCTTCGAAGGTCAACTGGCGCTGGAAAACGGCTACATCAAAGTGCAGTCCGGCATTCACGGCAACGCAACCCAGACCAGCATCCCTGGCGTGTTCGCCGCGGGCGATGTAATGGACCACATTTACCGTCAGGCAATCACCTCCGCAGGCACCGGCTGTATGGCCGCGCTGGACGCTGAGCGCTATCTCGACGGTCTGGCTGACGCTTGCAAATAACCTTTACAAGTCAGTAACAAAAGTAAAAAAGGCGACGATAAGTCGCCTTTATTTTTTCTGCGATGTAACATTGCCGCGCCTATAACTGAAACCATTATCCATAAGCACCTGCTAAGCGCCCAATGAATAAAAGTCGCCAACAAGAACTCACCCGCTGGCTCAAACAGCAAAGCGTCCTGTCACGCCGCTGGTTGATGACCTCCCGTCTGCTCGGCTTCGTTAGCGGTGTCTTGATCATCGCCCAGGCCTGGTTCCTTGCCCGCATTCTCCACCATATGATTATGGAGAACATCCCGCGAGAAGCGTTGCTGCTGCCGTTTATCCAACTGGTGCTGATCTTTATCCTGCGCGCCTGGGTGGTCTGGCTGCGCGAGCGCGTCGGTTTTCACGCCGGGCAGCAAATTCGATTTGAAATCCGCCGTCAGGTGCTCGATCGCCTTCAACAGGCTGGTCCAGCCTGGATTCAGGGAAAGCCTGCCGGTAGCTGGGCGACGCTTATTCTCGAACAAATCGATGACATGCACGATTACTACGCCCGCTACCTGCCGCAGATGGCGTTAGCGGCCTGCGTTCCCCTGCTTATCGTCGTTGCGATTTTCCCTTCAAACTGGGCTGCGGCGCTTATTCTGCTGGTCACCGCGCCGCTGATCCCGCTGTTTATGGCGTTGGTTGGCATGGGCGCTGCTGATGCCAACCGCCGTAACTTCCTGGCGCTCGCGCGCCTGAGTGGGCACTTCCTTGACCGTCTGCGAGGTATGGATACGCTGCGTATCTTTGACCGCGGCGAAGCGGAAACGGAAAATATTCGCGAGGCATCGCAAGATTTCCGCCATCGTACAATGGAAGTGCTGCGCCTGGCCTTCCTCTCCTCCGGCGTGCTGGAGTTCTTTACCTCTCTCTCCATTGCGCTGGTCGCGGTCTACTTCGGCTTCTCCTATCTCGGCGAGCTGAACTTCGGCAGCTACGGCACCGCAGTGACGCTCTCTTCCGGTTTCCTGGCGCTGATCCTGGCCCCCGAGTTCTTCCAGCCGCTGCGTGATTTAGGCACCTTCTATCACGCTAAAGCACAGGCCGTTGGCGCCGCCGACAGCCTGAAAACGTTCCTCGAAGCGCCGCTGGCGCATCCTGAACAGGGCGACCAGACGCTGGACACCAGCGAACCTGTCACGCTTTGTGCCAAAGACCTGTTTATCACCTCACCAGAAGGCAAAATGCTGGTAGGGCCGCTGAACTTCACGCTTAGCGCCGGTCAACGCGCTGTGCTGGTAGGTCTGAGCGGCTCCGGCAAAAGCTCGCTGCTAAACGCGCTGGCGGGGTTCTTACCCTACTCTGGGTCGCTGAAAGTGAACGGCGTCGAATTACGCAACCTTCACCCTGAGGGCTGGCGCCGCATGATGAGCTGGGTTGGGCAAAACCCGCAGCTCCCGGCGTCCACGCTGCGCGAGAACGTGCTGCTCGGCAATCCTGATGCCAGTGAACAACAGCTGCAGCAGGCGCTGGATAAAGCCTGGGTGAGCGAATTCCTACCACAGCTACCCGATGATATCGACACCGTCGTGGGTGAACAGGCCGCACGTCTGTCCGTCGGTCAGGCCCAGCGCGTCGCCGTGGCCCGCGCCCTGCTCGCCCCCTGCCGTTTACTACTGCTGGATGAACCTGCCGCCAGCCTGGATGCCCACAGCGAACAGCGCGTCATGCAGGCACTAACCGAAGCCTCAACCCAGCAAACCACGCTGATGGTAACCCACCAGCTTGAAGGCCTTACCGAGTGGGACGCTATCTGGGTAATGGAGAACGGTCAGATTATTGAGCAGGGAACGTATCAGCAGTTGGTTGATGCTAACGGCGTCTTTACGAGCCTATTGGCCAGCCGTCAGGAGGAGATCTAAATGCGCGCACTGTTACCTTATCTGGCGCTTTATAAACGTCACAAGTGGCTGTTGAGCCTGGGCGTTATTCTGGCGATTGTAACGCTGTTAGCCAGCATTGGCTTGCTCACCCTTTCCGGCTGGTTCCTCTCGGCCTCTGCGGTAGTCGGGTTTGCGGGTGCTTACACCTTCAACTACATGCTGCCTGCTGCTGGCGTGCGCGGTGCGGCGATTATTCGTACCGCTGGGCGCTACTTTGAACGCCTGGTCAGCCACGATGCAACCTTCCGCGTCTTGCAGCATTTACGCGTGTTCACCTTCAGTAAACTGCTGCCGCTCTCTCCTGCCGGACTGGCACGTTTTCGTCAGGGTGAACTGCTCAACCGCATGGTGGCCGACGTCGATACGCTCGATCACCTCTATCTACGCGTCATTTCACCGTTGGTCGGTGCACTGGTGGTCATTCTGGTGGTCACTGCAGGACTTAGCCTGTTGGACGTTGGCCTGGCGCTGACGCTCGGCGGCATTATGCTGGCCACGCTCATTATCCTGCCGCCGCTGTTCTACCGCGCCGGGAAACCTACCGGTGAGCAGTTGACGACCCTGCGTGGTCAGTATCGTCAGCAGCTTACCGGTTGGCTGCAAGGCCAGGCTGAACTGACGATTTTTAACGCCAGCCAGCACTATCGCAAACAGATGGAACAAACTGAGCTCAACTGGCACGACGCCCAGCGCCGTCAGTCGGAACTCACCGCGCTTTCTCAGGCTCTGATGCTGTTGATTGGCGGTGTGGCGGTGGTCTCCATGCTGTGGCTCGCCGCAGGTGGCGTTGGCACCAACAGCCAGCCAGGTGCACTGATTGCGCTCTTTGTTTTCTGTGCGCTGGCGGCCTTTGAGGCGCTCGCACCGGTCACCGGCGCGTTCCAGCACCTTGGGCAGGTCATCGCCTCGGCGCTGCGTATCAGCCAGATTATCGAACAGCAGCCAGAAGTCACTTTCCCAGAGCAGGCCGTAGCGCGACCACAGCAGGTGGCACTGACGCTGAACCAAGTGTCCTTCACCTACCCGCAGCAGACGCAGCCAGCGCTGGATAACCTTACGCTGTCTATCTCCGCTGGCGAACATATTGCGATCCTTGGCCGAACCGGCTGTGGTAAATCAACGCTGCTTCAGCTGCTCACCCGCGCCTGGGACCCTCAGCAGGGCGAGATTCAACTTAACGGCACACCGCTTTGTCAGTTTGATGAGCAGACGCTTCGTCAGACCGTCAGCCTGGTACCACAGCGCGTACATCTGTTCAGCGCCACGCTTCGCGACAACCTGCTGTTAGCGAAGCCTGACGCCCGCGATGAAGAGCTCAGCGATGTGCTACGCCGTACCGGTCTTGAGAAGCTGCTTGAAGATACCGGTCTGAATAGCTGGCTTGGTGAAGGCGGCCGTCAGCTCTCCGGCGGCGAGCTTCGTCGTTTGGGGATTGCGCGTGCGCTGTTGCATGATGCGCCGCTGATGATGCTGGACGAACCCACAGAGGGGCTAGATGCCACAACCGAGAGCCAGATCCTTGAACTGCTGGCCGACGTGATGCGCCATAAAACGCTGCTGATGGTGACTCACCGCCTGCGCGGACTGGCGAGATTTAATCAGATTATTGTCATGGACAACGGGCAAATAATTGAGCAAGGTAATCATACAGAACTGCTGGCAAAACAAGGTCGTTACTACCAGTTTAAACAGCGCCTGTAGACTATGATTAGTTAACTCTGTTTCGTGAGGTCATCGCGACATGCGCCTTGTCCAGCTTTCTCGACACTCGATCGCTTTCCCCTCTCCTGAGGGCGCATTACGTGAACCAAACGGACTGCTCGCGCTGGGGGGCGATCTCGGGCCCGCGCGCCTGCTGATGGCCTATCAGCGCGGTATTTTCCCGTGGTTTTCTCCAGGCGACCCCATCCTGTGGTGGTCACCGGATCCCCGCGCCGTGCTGTGGCCTGAACAGTTTCACCTCAGCCGCAGTATGAAGCGGTTCCATAAAACCTCCCCCTACCGCGTGACGATAAACTATGCCTTCAGCGACGTGCTCGCCGGCTGTGCGCAGGATCGTAACGAAGGTACCTGGATTACCACCAGTATCAGCCAGGCATATCATCGGCTACACGAGCTTGGTCATGCGCACTCCATCGAAGTGTGGCAGGAGAATACTCTCGTAGGCGGCATGTACGGCGTTGCAATGGGCGAACTGTTCTGCGGTGAGTCAATGTTCAGCCGCGCGGAGAACGCCTCCAAAACGGCGCTGTACGTCTTCTGTGAGGCATTCGGCCAGGCGGGTGGAAAATTAATCGATTGCCAGGTATTAAATAGCCATACCGCCTCATTAGGCGCCGTAGAAATACCCCGTCGAGATTATCTTGAGCATCTTGATACTCTGCGCGTACAACCCCTCTCCGATAAGTTCTGGGTGCCCAGAGCGCTCTTTTTACCTGAAGCGTAAATGATTTCAGCACAATTCCCAGCAGGATGATATAATTGCCAACGAGAGTCGCTTCTGCCTTTTACCCCGCCGACGTTTGGGAATCATTCGAGTCAGATAACGCCCACGTTTATCCTGCTGTTTCCAGCCTGGTTCGTGCCCATCACACGATGCATTTGTGTGGTGAAAGGGTAATGCGCAAAAACGACTTTCGCCGATTAAGACGGACAATTCTTTACTTACTTGATGAACTTCGGCATTATCTTGCCGGTTCAAATTACGGTAGTGATACCCCAGAGGATTAGATGGCCAAAGAAGACAATATTGAAATGCAGGGTACCGTTCTTGATACGTTACCTAATACCATGTTCCGCGTAGAACTGGAAAACGGGCACGTGGTTACTGCACATATCTCCGGTAAAATGCGCAAAAACTACATCCGTATCCTGACGGGCGACAAAGTGACTGTTGAGCTGACCCCGTACGACCTGAGCAAAGGCCGCATTGTCTTCCGTAGTCGCTAATCTCCGCAGATAATGAGCGTCTGGCGCTACTTTCGCCGAGCGCTATTTGCCGAATATTAATGCCTCGCTTATTGCGGGGCATTTTTTTGCCTTTCGTCTATCACCTCAAAAATTGTGCGCTTCCGGTTTACGCGATTTTTGCCAGTGATGATGCTCGCGCAGCCCTTCCGCTGACTCTTCTGCCACCGCACGTAGCTCATCGCTATCCGCTTCATGACGCAACTGATGATCGGCATTTTTAACCCACAAAAACTGATGACCTTTATGTCCGGCCATGAGTTGGCCTGAGAATAACGCGCAGGTGAGTAAAATCACCGATAACAATTTTGAGAACATTATGCCACCGCTTGGTTATATTCTGCCTCCATCATGCCAACCCTTACGTCTGGTTATTATCTAACTGTTCAAATTTGCGCAAATGGAATGTCAGCTAAACAACGAAGATGGCGCATAAAAAAACCGAGCTGTTGTCAGCTCGGTTTTTATTATTTACCGCAAGCGATTAACGTTAATGCGCCGCTTCTGGCTTGTGCTTCTGCGCACTCTGGAAGCCGTAGGTCAGCTCGTTCTTCTCGTTGTCGAGCGCCACGGTAACCTGGCCGCCGTCAACCAGCGAGCCAAACAGCAGTTCGTTGGCCAGCGGTTTTTTCAGGTTGTCCTGAATCACACGCGCCATAGGACGCGCGCCCATCGCACGGTCGTAGCCTTTCTCGGCCAGCCAGTTGCGGGCCTCCTGGCTGACTTCCAGCGACACGCCTTTTTGATCCAGTTGAACCTGCAGCTCGACGATGAACTTGTCCACCACCTGATGGATAACGTCGGTCGACAGATGATCGAACCAGATAATGTTGTCCAGACGGTTACGGAACTCTGGCGTAAAGATCTTTTTGATCTCTTCCATCGCGTCGGTGCTGTTGTCCTGCTGGATAAGGCCAATCGATTTGCGCTCGGTTTCACGTACGCCGGCGTTGGTGGTCATCACCAGCACCACGTTACGGAAATCGGCTTTACGACCGTTGTTATCCGTCAGCGTGCCGTTATCCATCACCTGCAGTAGCAGGTTAAAGACGTCCGGGTGCGCTTTTTCGATTTCGTCCAACAGCAGTACCGCGTGCGGATGCTTGATTACCGCATCGGTCAGCAGGCCGCCCTGGTCAAAACCAACGTACCCTGGAGGCGCACCGATAAGGCGGCTCACCGTATGGCGTTCCATATACTCGGACATATCAAAACGCAGCAGCTCAATGCCCATCGCCTTCGCCAACTGGACGGTCACTTCTGTTTTACCCACCCCGGTCGGGCCAGCAAACAGGAAGGAGCCCACCGGACGATGATCGTGGCCGAGGCCCGCGCGGCTCATCTTAATGGCTTCGGTCAACGCATCGATGGCATTATCCTGGCCGAATACCAGCATTTTCAGGCGATTGCCGAGATTTTTCAGCGTATCGCGATCGCTCTGGGAAACGCTTTTCTCCGGGATACGCGCAATACGCGCAACCACGGATTCAATATCCGCCACGTTGATCGTTTTCTTACGCTTGCTCACCGGCATCAGACGGGCGCGGGCGCCTGCCTCATCAATCACGTCAATGGCTTTATCCGGCAGATGACGATCGTTGATGTATTTCACCGCCAGCTCCACCGCCGCACGCACCGCTTTCGCGGTATAGCGGACGTCGTGGTGCGCTTCGTATTTCGGTTTCAGGCCGTTCAGAATCTGCACGGTCTCTTCGACCGACGGCTCAGTAATATCGATTTTCTGGAAACGACGCGCCAGCGCCCTGTCCTTCTCAAAGATATTGCTGAACTCCTGGTAGGTGGTAGAGCCCATCACACGAATCTTGCCGCTGGAGAGCAGCGGTTTAATCAGGTTAGCGGCATCCACCTGCCCACCCGATGCGGCACCCGCACCGATAATAGTGTGGATTTCGTCGATGAACAGAATGCTGTTGGTGTCCTGCTCTAACTGCTTGAGCAGTGCCTTAAAGCGTTTTTCGAAATCGCCGCGATACTTGGTGCCCGCCAGCAGCGAACCAATATCGAGCGAGTAGATAGTGCAGTCGGCCATGATTTCCGGCACGTCGCCGCGCACAATGCGCCATGCAAGGCCTTCGGCAATCGCCGTTTTACCCACGCCAGATTCACCCACCAGCAGCGGGTTATTCTTACGGCGACGGCACAGCACCTGAATAGCACGTTCCAGCTCTTTATCGCGGCCAATCAGCGGGTCAATTCCCCCGACGCGAGCAAGCTGATTAAGATTGGTGGTGAAGTTTTCCATACGTTCCTCCCCGCCTGCTTGCTCTTCGTTAGTTTGCTGATTCCCGGAATCAGAAGGCTGGCTTGGCTCGTCTTTACGCGTGCCGTGAGAGATGAAGTTCACCACGTCGAGACGGCTGACTTCATGTTTACGCAGAAGATACGCGGCCTGCGACTCCTGCTCGCTGAAAATCGCCACAAGGACGTTAGCGCCGGTCACTTCGCTACGCCCAGAAGATTGGACGTGGAAGACCGCGCGCTGCAGAACACGCTGGAAGCTGAGCGTCGGTTGCGTTTCGCGCTCTTCTTCACTGACCGGCAGTACCGGCGTGGTTTGTTCGATGAAGGCTTCGAGTTCCTGACGCAGCGCCACCAAATCGACCGAGCACGCTTCCAGCGCTTCACGGGCTGATGGGTTGCTAAGCAGAGCCAGCAACAGATGCTCGACGGTCATAAACTCGTGACGGTGCTCGCGCGCTCTGGCGAAAGCCATGTTTAAACTGAGTTCCAGTTCTTGATTGAGCATAGGCACCTCCCCCAATTTTCATGCCTGTATCAGGCTTGTTCCAGCGTACACAACAGTGGATGCTCGTTCTCCCTCGCGTACTGATTCACCATGGCAACTTTGGTCTCGGCGACTTCTGCCGTAAAGACACCACAAATTGCTTTACCTTGATAGTGAACCGTTAGCATCAGTTGTGTTGCGCGTTCTACATCATAAGAAAAGAATTTTTGTAACACGTCAATAACAAACTCCATCGGAGTGTAATCATCATTGACCAATATCACTTTATACATCGATGGGGGTTTAAGCCCATCCTGAAGTTTATCTGCCGAAAGCTGGTCGAAGTCCAGCCAGTCTCTGGTCTTACTCATTGTCAGTCATCATTGTGGGTGTCATCTCTTGCTGCTGACGAGTCTGTTTGCACATTAGCGCACCGTATTATTCACGGAAATAATGACACATTTTCCGTCAACAGCGCCGCCATTCATTCCTGTGCATACATGTCCTAAATCTACTGTAGATCATAGATAGCTATCACCTATAGCTGTCATTCGCGAACTCTGTCACATTCCCGTCAATAGCGTTAACTGCTTCAAATTTTGACGCATTTTCCCCCTTCGACCTCCTTCAAACGCTTGACGCACTGTGCGAAATATCTACATTGTACTGGCGAGAGTTGGTGAGGTTTTGAACAACTCCTGACTCCACCACCGGTTCATTCCATCTACTTATAAACGTATAATAGTGTTACGAAGGATGTCGAAGTATGGAAATGGGTACTGTTAAGTGGTTCAACAATGCCAAAGGGTTCGGATTCATTTGCCCGGAAGGCGGTGGCGAGGACATCTTCGCCCATTACTCCACCATCCAGATGGATGGGTACAGAACGTTAAAAGCCGGGCAATCCGTCCAGTTTGATGTCCACGAGGGGCCGAAAGGTAATCATGCAAGCGTGATTATCCCTCTGGAAGCAGAAACAGCCGCCTAGTGACTGCCCCATTGTGTACATCCCGCTGTCAAAATGCCAGTCCTTCTGACTGGCATTTTTTCATTTATTTTGCGTTTATTCTCGCGCCAGTGCATCAACCGGATCGAGCCTTGCCGCGTTGCGTGCAGGAAGCCAACCAAACAGCACGCCGGTCAGCGTCGAGCAGACAAATGCCGTCAGCAGCGCCAGCGGCGAGAAGCCAATTTCCCATCCCGGCAGCACCAGCTGTAGCAGAAGCGCAATCATCATCGACAGCGCGACGCCAATCGCACCGCCGACCAGACAGACCAGAATCGCCTCTATCAGGAACTGCTGCAGCACGTTGCTCGCCCGCGCCCCAACGGCCATACGAATACCGATTTCCCGGGTACGTTCCGTCACCGACACCAGCATGATATTCATTACGCCAATACCGCCAACCACCAGCGAGATAACAGCCACCAGCGTTAAGAACAGCTGTAATGTATGTGTGGTGCGTTCCGCCGTTTTCAAGACGCTGTCCATGTTCCAGACGAAGAAATCTTTTTTGCCGTGCCGCAGGTTTAACAACCGGGTGAGCTGCTCTTCAGCAATGCTGCTGTCGTAACCTTCTTTCACCCTGACGGTAATCGAGTTAAGCCAGGACTGCCCCATGACTCGCCCGGACATAGTGGAGTAAGGCAGCCAGACGCGGAGTATTTTGCTGCTGCCAAACATCGACTGCTTTTCATCCGCCACACCAATCACCGTTGCCGGCATATTGCCCACAAGAATCACTTCGCCCACGACGCTGGCCTTATTCGGGAACAGCTGGCGACGGGTGTTACTGTCGAGCACCACAACCTGCGAACGTTCAGCGGCCTGCACGTCGTTAAAGGTATTCCCCTCACTGAACGTCATACCGTAGACGTTAAAATAGTGCTGCCCAATGCCCTGAACGCTGGCGGCAACGTCGATGTTGCCAGCCCTGA
>NZ_JMPL01000101.1 GCF_000735365.1 Kluyvera ascorbata ATCC 33433
GACCGATGGGTTGATTATCTTGATGGGCTGGTGGGTGAAGAAAAAATAGTCAAAGTGATTAAGAAAAGGAGCGCCTGATATGGCTATGTTATCCGTAGTGAAAAATGAAGATTTACAGTTGATGCCTGAGCTTGACCGAATGATTCGTGAACCTGAGTGCCGCGCTATGACCACGCTTTCAAATTCGACGCGCTGGCGCATGGAACAGGAAGGAAAATTTCCAAAACGCATCAAGATTGGGCCATCAGCAGTTGCGTATCGGCTTTCAGAGGTACAGGCTTGGATTCGAGGCGAATGGAAATAAAATATTGTTGCCCTCACCGTTGGGCGAGGCAACTATATATAGTGCTTAGGCTATCTCATTAGGGTTGTAATTATCCGACTTGGTACCAATTTTTATTAAACGGTCTTTAATGGAAACTCTGTAAATTACGTTTTTAATTACATTTCCGCTAGGTTCCCTTGTTTCAAGGGTAAGTTCATTTTGTACCATTTCTTGTAATGAAACTTCTGCGAATGCATCGCCTTTGAATTGTGATGGTATTACGAAGAACTTAATCAAAATATCATCGAAATCATCTATAGATTTGCTATGAATCTCCATTAGATACAATTGAAGCTCTATATATCTTAATAGCTCACTCGAGTATAGTTCAAAATCCAGATTATCATTTAACTCCCAATGTTTTACATCTACTGCTGTGATTTCATTACCCATTGGTAGCATGTAAAAATCTGGACGTTGAGCATTTTTTTCACGCATTTTATTTGGGTAAGACCAGTCTTCTTGATGTACATGAATGAAACCCTGGTTTGTTTCTTCAAAATGTGTAATGGCTAGAGCTTCGCCCAAATCACCTTTTCTTTTATTGTTTGAGTTAAGATATTTCTCATTTATTAATTGGGTCATCTCTTTTAAGTTTTTCATATAATGTATCCCTATGTATTATTTTTTTATATTTAGTTCACGGTTCTGTAATTCTTTTCTAATAATGCGCTTGATCCATGCTGCTAGGGATTCGTCACCATCAATTTCTTGGGCTTTCTCCATCATTTCCCTGAGTTCCGGGTCTAAACGGAATTGGAAAGGCGGATTACCTCTACGTTCATTCTTGTGTGTTGACACGTTAATTACACCTAATGTAATGTGTTATGTGTAATTACACATTACATACGAATCATGAAAAAAGCAACGCCCCAAAAGTGCTTGGAACCACTTTGGGGCGTCTAACCAAACCGTTAACTGGAGTAACGACTATGGCTGGAACACAGCATACCCAAACTCACCCTAAATTTACATGGTTGTTCCTAGGAATGCCTAAAGGACACACATGTAATCCAGTAGTTCTTCGAACGACAGCTGCAACAGAGGAAATTGCGCGTGATGCTTTCAGCGGTTGGGAACTGACCTTCGCAGCAAAAATTCGAACTGAAAGCCCATATTCAGTCACATGGGCAGACCATGACAGCCAGACCCTTTGGTCAATTATCGGCGGGAAAATCGATGCTTCGGGGGTTGCTCATGGCTGATATGCACAATCTCCAGTTACTTATAGACGCTAACTACAATTGTGACGCGAACACAGCGAAACAGGTTTTAACAGCTGCTGATGAAGCTGGTACGACACTTCCGCTTGGTTTGGTATCTATAGGTAACCTGATGTACTTCGCATCTTCTAATGAAGATTACGACGAAGAATCGTTACGTGCCGACATGTTCAATGTTGGATTACTCATGCGTTGCTTGGGCAACTTTCAGGTAGCTATTAGGACGGCAGAAGAAAATGCTGGTGCTGTAGTGCGTAGCGAAAAAGAGGGGGCCGCCGAATGATTAGCAACGTGAAATTTAACGAACTCGAAAAACGCGTAGATCTGCTGGTGGATAAAATGCTTTCGCTCGAGACGCAGATCAAATCGTTAACTGACAGTCAGGGAGGCGAAATTCCTCCTGGCATGACACCAGTTGCGACGTTGGCGGCAGAGTTTGGTATATCGACCAAAAAGGCTGAGGAGCTGGCGAAGAATACCGGGGTTATGCTGGTTAAGCTGAAATCGGGTGGTTTTATTGCACCTGATGAGAAATTTAGAGAAGCGGCCCGTTTAGTTCTTCGCAGCGCCAAACGCAAATACGGATCTGCTTACTGGTTCCATCCACTGATCGGCAAGTTCCAGATGAGTGGGGGAATCCCAAAATGAAAAGTGCTCCGAACCTGAAACACCTGCCAAAGGAAAAGTTTACAGAGGCCGTTATTTTTGCCGGTTCTGATGCATATGCCCACGCTAAGGGATGGGAAGAGGGGCTAGGTAAGCAAATTGCCGAAGATACGACGCCGCCTATCTATCTGGGGCCAAAGCAGCTGGCAGAGCTGGATAATCTGCAAATTATTGATAAAGGGCGCCGTAGTGCCCGTGTGTATCTGGCAGGGAGCATTGAGCCGATACTGATTAATGCCATTGGTGAGAAGCTGGCGCGGGCAGGAGTGCAGGATGCCAAACTTTATAAAGGTATTCCCGACCGACATCCAGAGGACTGGCATGATTATCTGGAGAGGATCAGGACGGATAGCGTTGTTGTCGATCTTCCGGTCACGAAACGTGAACCAGCCCATAACGGAGTAGCACCGGCATTGAATCAGATGGGGGCCAGCCAGCGCGGGGAGGTACTACTGGCTCGTTATGATGACGATCTGGCTATTCATGCCGACTCTGACACGGTTCATCACTATAACGGCATAGTGTGGAACCCGGTGCCGGATAAGGAGCTGCAGCGTGAAATGGCGCAAATTTATATCGATGCTGAGGTGGCCTATTCACAGAACGCCATTAAGTCAGCGGTGGAAACCATGAAACTGAGCCTACCGGTGATGGGCGTGACGGCCCGAAACTTGGTTGGTTTTAGCAATGGGGTATTTGATACCCGAACGGGGCAATTTCGGCAGCACAGCAAAACAGACTGGCTGCTGATCGCCAGTGAGTTGCCTTTCAGTCCACCAGCCGAAGGGGAAACGGTGGCCAGCCATGCGCCTAACTTCTGGAAGTGGCTTCGCCGTTCCGTGGCCAACAATGACCGAAAGACAGATCGTGTATTGGCTGCGCTGTTTATGGTGCTGGCGAACCGGTACGACTGGCAGTTATTCCTGGAGGTTACAGGGCCGGGTGGTAGCGGCAAGAGCGTGATGGCGGAAATCTGCACCATGCTGGCGGGCAAGGCCAATACAGTGTCGGCCAGTATGAAGGCGTTGGAGGATGCCAGGGACAGGGCGCTGGTGGTCGGCTACTCGCTGATCATCATGCCGGATATGACCCGCTACGCTGGCGACGGTGCCGGGATAAAGGCCATTACCGGCGGTGATAAGGTTTCCATCGACCCCAAACACAAAGCGCCGTATTCGACCCGGATACAGGCTGTCGTGCTGGCCGTCAATAACAATGCCATGACGTTCAGCGACCGCAGTGGCGGTATCTCGCGTCGGCGGGTGATATTCAACTTCACCGAAGTGGTACCAGAAAACGAACGTGACACATTGCTGGCCGAGAAGATAGAGGGTGAACTGGCCGTGGTGATTCGCCACCTCCTTACTCGTTTTGCTGATCAGGACGATGCTAGGCGCTTACTGCACGAACAACAGAAGTCAGAGGAGGCTCTGGCGATTAAGCGTGAAGGTGATTCGCTGGTGGACTTCTGCGGCTATCTGATGGCATCCGTAGTGTGTGATGGGATGCTTATTGGCAATGCCGAGATAGTGCCATTCAGCCCGCGCAAATATCTGTATCACGCTTACCTGGCATACATGCGAGCCAATGGTTTGAACAAGCCAGTATCGTTAATGCGGTTCGGTACTGATATGCCGGGAGCAATGGCTGAGTATGGGAAAGAATACCAGAAGCGGAAAACTAAACACGGCATCCGCTCCAACGTAACCCTGCATGATGATTCTGGTGACTGGATGCCATCATGTGCAGCTACTACTGAGAATGAAGGGGTAGAGTAAAGTTATAGATAAAGTGTTCACCAGTAGTCATCCCGTTAAAAATCCAATTAATAACAGGGTGTTCAGAGGTGAACACTTATTTATTAAGTATTCACCAAGTATTCACCCGTTCACCTTTTGATTGCTTTTTGCCCTATAGGGTGAAGGGGGGTGAACACTAGTGAATACCTGAAAGAATGGTCTTCACCATCTAACCAACTGAATTTAATTGATAAAATTTCAAAGGTGAAGAGGTGAATACTTAAAGCATGTTATTTTAGTAAGGAGAATAAGGCTGATGCCCCAGCACCAATGACCGAAGCAACTGTGCTATTTTCCAGTACCTTAGCCAACAAGGATTTTGCTTCCTGATCTCCGCTTTTGGCAATTTTTTCGACAAATTCGTGGACTGATATTTGCATTAGTTGGTTGTTATTATCTCCGATCTGGATCTGCGCATTATTTAAACCCGAGAAGTGAAAGTTTGGTGCTAATTGTCCCCGATTCTTCGAGGCTTTCAAAACAACAATCTTTGCTTCACTATCAATATAAGCAGACATTGCTGCTATGTATGAAGTGACATCTCTTTTATCCGGAAAACTAAGACCATCTCCACGTAGAGTACGGTCGACCTCAGCCATTTGCTCATAGACACGGCGAACCATCACCTGAAGTAGGCAACGAGCTTCATTAACGACCGTCTCAGGTAAGATTCCACATTCTGAAGCTAATTCTCCTGCCTGCTCAAGTATGTGGACACTTTCGTTTTCAATATAAGGTTCGATAAATCCTCGCCAGAAAACGTCAACTGTAGTACCCGCAAATTTAATGCCTTGAAAGCTAATTTTTGACCCATCGAAACGCTCAACTTCAAATTTTGGTCCAGCAGTCATAAACGACCATTTTGTGACTAGTTGTATAAGTCGACTATCAGCAGCTTTTACCAATTTCTCAATGCGGGCAAAAACGATTGTTGGTTGGTGGCCTGGCAAACCTAAAACTTCCATCAGCTTTGACTCCATTAGTCACAAGTATCAAGAAAGATTACGAAATAATTACGAAAATCATTAATCGATTTTAATGATAAAAAACATTTTACTTACCACTTTTAGTGATCAATTATTGCGCATGTACCATCAACGACGATAAGGATGAAAAGATGGCAGAACGAAACAATAAGCAGCGAGATAAAAGCAGTACGGTTCATATCGATACTGAAACTATGAAGAAGATCGAAGAGTACCAGGCATTCATCCGTAAGAATCATCCGGAGATGCCGGTACCCACTAAAGGCCAGATAGTGCGTAGCAGCGTGAACTACTGGCATCAGCAGACGCTGGGGGCATGGGTATGAAATCCTGGTACACCATAAAAGCGACCAGCGATGCCGCCAGCGCCAATATCAGTATTTACGAAGAGATTGGCGGCTGGGGTATCACTGCCCAGCAGTTCTCTGAGGATCTGAAAGCCCTGGGCGATATTTCCCATATCAGCCTTCACATCCACTCACCCGGCGGGGACGTGTTCGACGGCATCGCTATCTACAACCTTCTGAATAAACACCCGGCAAAAGTCACAGTGCACATCGATGGTCTGGCCGCCTCTATGGCGTCAGTCATTGCGATGGCCGGCGACCGCATCGTTATGCCGGAAAACGCACTCATGATGATCCACAAGCCGTGGGGCATTTCAGGCGGTAATGCCAACGATATGCGCGACTATGCCGAGTTGCTGGACAAGGTGGAAAGCGTCCTGATCCCGGCTTACGCCCGCAAAACAGGTAAATCAGCCGAAGTGCTGGGGGCCATGCTGGAGAGTGAGACCTGGATGGATGGCCGTGAGTGTGTGGCTCAGGGCTTCGCGGATGAGCTGTTACCGGCGGTCAGCGCGATGGCCTGTATTGAATCGAAACGAATTGAGGATTTTGAGCATATGCCAAAAGAAATTAAAGGGATGATCACCAACCCGAAAGGTTCCACCGGCAGCGCGGTACCGGAACAGAACCGCATCAACGGAATTAAAGACCTGTTTGCTATGTTCGGCGGTAAGCATGATTCACTGAAGATGCAGTGCCTGGAGGATGTGGACTGTACGCCGGATAAAGCGAAAGACATGTTGCTGGCCTCACTGGGCAAAAATGCCACCCCGTCGAACAAAACCACTGATGCACACATTTACGCAGGTAACGGCAACATCACCGGCGATGCTATCCGCCAGGGGCTTTATTCCCGTTTGGGTCACGAACGCGCCGAACGCGGAAACCCTTACGCCATGATGAGCCTGTTTGACATGGCTCAGGCTTCGCTGGTGGATCGCGGTATCAGCGTTAGTGCTTTTGGCAACCGTTCGCAGATTGTGAACATGGCATTTACGCACAGCAGCAGCGATTTCTCGCATATCCTGGCTGGTGGCGCTGAAAAGTCGGTGCTGACCGGCTGGCAGAACAGCGGCGAAACATTCCAGCAATGGACTAAAACCGGCTCGCTCTCCAACTTCCATGAAGCCAAGCGCGTTGGACTGAATGGCTTCTCTGAGCTGGATAAGGTGCCGGAAGGTGCTGAGTATAAATATGTCACAACTAGCGATAGTGGCGTACCTATCGCTCTGGCGACGTACGGCAATATCTTCTCCATTACGCGCCAGGCCGTCATCAATGACGATTTGAACCAGTTAACGACCATTCCCCAGGCAATGGGCCGCGCTGCGGCGCGTACCGTAGGTAATCTGGTCTACCTCAACCTGACAGCGAACAGTAAGTTCACCGATGGTAAAGCGCTGTTCCACGCCGACCATAAAAACCTCATTGCTAAAGGGATGGATACAGACGGACTCAATGAGGCCCGTAAGGCTATGCGCCTGCAGGAGGATGCAAACGGCGACCCAATCAATGTCATCCCAGCCTATATCCTCGTTCCTGCGGCTCTGGAAGGGGCAGCCAATCGCGCGGTGCTCTCATCTTCCTCGCTGTTCCCGGTCGACCAGGACGGCACACTGAACCAGAACCCTGGCATTATTAACGTGGTTAAAGATATGGCTCAGGTGGTGGTTGAGCCGCGACTGGATAAGGCGGACAACAAGCAGTGGTATGTTGCGGCGGCACAGGGCACAGACACCATCGAGGTAGCTTATCTCGACGGAATGGATACGCCATATCTTGAGCAGCAGGAGGGCTTTACCGTTGATGGTATCGCCTGGAAGGTGCGCATCGATGCAGGTGTGGCTGCGCTGGACTACCGCGGGCTGGTCAAATCGAGTGGGGCATAAGAGCAGCGGGGCGGCCACAACCGCCCATTTCACGTGGGTCCTCCGGGTGGGGCGACCTGCCACGGGGCGGCGGCATCGCGGGAAACGGCTCGTTTTTGAATTGTATGGTCATCATCATCATGTGCTAACTGATTGATTTTAAATGCATGAAAATAATGAAAAACAGGAAAGATGATGGATTGTATGTTTTTTGTTCGTCATCTTTGGGGGTAATGATGAAACAAATACGGTTGACGATTACTGAGCTGGCTGGCGCCACGGGGATGCACCGGCAGACAGTATCAAAGCGCCTGCGGGATATTCCACCCGCACCAGGCAGCAGCTGTAAGAGAAAACTATACGACCTGAAATCAGCCTTATCGGCAATCTATTCCACCGGGGGAAGCCAGAATGCAGAACACTGAAGTAATGACAAATATCAAACTGAGCGGGTCACTGGCTAAATTATTTGGAAGGGAGCACCAGAGGGTTATCGGGCCAACACGGGAAGCATTTAGAGCGTTATCAGCCACCATTCCTGGATTCCAGAAGTTCATGAATACCAGTAAAGCCCGCGGGTTGACGTTTGCAATTTTTGTAGGTGAAAAGAATGTTGGAGAGGATGACCTGGCATTCCCTAATGGCGGTCGGGAAATTCGTATAGTTCCTGTAATTATCGGTAGTAAGAAGGCTGGTATCTTCCAGACAATACTAGGCGCGGTCATCATTGCGGCTTCAGCTGTCGGGAGTTATTTCGCACCCGGTAACCCATTTTCAGCATTTGGATATAAGGTTGGTGCAGCAATGATGTTAGGTGGTGTCGTTCAGATGTTGTCACCGCAACCAGCCGGATTAGCCAGCAAACAGGATGCCGACAATAAAGCTTCCTACGCCTTTGGTGGTGTGACTAACACCGCGGCTCAGGGGTATCCTGTGCCACTTGGTTACGGTAAGCGCCGCATAGGCGGCGCTATAATTTCGGCAGGAATATATGTAGAAGATAAACTATAGCTAAACCCTGTTCAATTTAAGTAAGGTTGTCGATGATATTTTTAGTATAGTCGAACTTGTTATTCCACTCGGCAACCACTTCACGAGTCATTTTGTTTACTCTTCCTGTTTTTATGTTGTGAGTATTGCCGGATACTATTTGAATTTCATTGTTGTTATTTAATGCTGAATCGAATGATAAAAAATCGTTCTGTTCTCCAAACGATCTATTTTCGTGCAAGGCTTTTATTGTTCGCTCTTTAAAATTAACATCACAGCGAGAACCAAAAATAACCCCTTTTACCAAAGACACTTCATGATGAAGTATTTCTCCTGCTGACCTTGTTTGAGAGAAGATTACAAGTCGGCTTTCTTTCTCATATTCCCAGTGTTTATTTTTAGAGATGAAGCATGAACTGTCTGTAAAGACATTGTTGAATATTAACGACCATAAATCAACTTGGCTTACTCTATCTAAATAAGTTACGTCTTGCATTTCTACTTTTAATACATCCCCTCCATAAATGTGCTTTTTTAATTCTGTCTTTCCATGTTCAAAATCATAAATCAAGACACATCCCTTAAAACCATTGGCATAATGCGACCACATTAGATAATTAAATGGGTCTTTACTAAAGGAAACAGATAAGAAATTAATTTCATCCTTTAGTCTGCAAAATTTACCAATCAAAAATGATGCGGCAGAATCAATGTCTTGACCTGATGCTAGATTATGGTTTTCTATTATTTTAGCTACATCTCTTTGGATTTGTGATTTATCTTCAACTATCTGCATTAAATTCTGGTTGCAGAATAATTTGTTTATATCTATATAAAAACTGTCATCTTGAGGTTTTGTAATATAATCTGAAAAATATATCCCAAAATAATTTAGATGTTCTAGAAGTTTTTTCCATTTTTCGATGTCATCCCAAAGCACAGGATTGAACCACAAATCCATTGGATCGTTTAGCGTGCTGTTGGAAGCGAAAAAAAGTTCGTTATATCTTATTGATTTTTCGAAATAAGTGTCATTTCTAAAATATTTAAAATAATACATATTTGAGAGTTCTCTTTACGTTTCCAAGTGTATTGCAAAGTGTATTGCAGCTCTTAAAACGACAAATATGATATAGGGGAAAACGCTTTAAAACCAGTGGGTTGTTTTCAAAGCATTGCATGATGAACCACATTTATGTGGTTGACAGTATTTTCAAGGCTAACCTCACCGGACAGTCGCATGGTTATACGGCATTGAATACGCCAGAAACCCCGACAACCGATGAGCTTATGGCCGCAATGACGGCCTGTACGGATTGGTATATCCAGTATGTCCGTACTATGCGAGCTGTTGACCTGACTAAAATCATAACCTTCCGTTTCGTCGATGGTGGGCGGGGTGAAATGAGCGTGATTGATATGCTCAACCATGTCCTTTTACATGGAACCTATCATCGCGGTGCTGTGGGCTGGCTGCTATCGCAAAGTGGGGTCACGCCGCCTAAAGATGTGCTGACCGTTTTTCTTAGGGATCATCACCATACAGGCTAGCCGTTTTAAAGTCTGTCGGCGTAACGGGGGTACCAGCGAAGGGGTATTTTAATGAGATACATCGCCGTAGCGTCCTCCCTTACCAGCACAAGTATCGGCATCATTGTGTTGATCTTTACCTTAAAATTAAGGAGTTGCATTATTTTCTAATGAGGGGAAGCTCGAACGGACAAATCAAAAATACCATCGTGTGTAGACTCAACAGCATTTCAGCGCGCAATAATTGACATTCAAAAGGAGTTATCCCGATGTTTACCCATATGCGTATTGCCAGGCCTGTTACCGATCTTAAAAGATCGGCCATGATGTATTGCCTGGGTCTGGAATTACAGCACGTTGGCGGATTCAACGATCACGACGGTTTTAATGGTGTGATGCTAGGGCGGAAGGAATTAGGCTGGCATATGGAGTTCACCGAATGCCGACATCATCCCGTACAGCCTTTGCAAACAGAAGAGGATTTACTCGTCCTCTATTATCGGCAAGAAAATGAGTGGCTGCTCGCCTGTGCGAGAATGCACGAAGCCGGTTTCGCCATCGTGCCATCGTTTAATCCTTATTGGGATATTAATGGCAGAACGTTTGCGGATCCCGATGGATATAGAGTGGTATTTCAGAATAACGCATGGCCTAAATAGGCCATGCGTTATTCATAACCGTTTATAACGTCAATTAATACCGAATAATGTGCGACGGATAAGCGTTGTAGGGCTTGAACAAGTGACCGCGTGATGGATGTTGCGGCTACAGCCCTAACTCGCTAAGCCCGGGATGATCGTCCGGGCGGCGTCCCTGAGACCAATGAAACAGACGTTCATCCTCGCGGATGGGCAGGTCGTTGATGCAGGCAAAACGGCGCTGCATCAGACCTTCGTCGTTAAATTCCCAGTTTTCATTACCGTATGAACGATACCAGTTGCCGGAATCATCATGCCACTCATAGGCATAGCGTACGGCAATGCGATTGCCTTCAAACGCCCAAAGCTCTTTGATGAGCCGATACTCAAACTCCTTTTTCCATTTCCGTGCCAGGAATGTCTGCGCTTCAGTGCGACCATTGACGAACTCGGCACGGTTACGCCATTGCGTATCGAGCGTATAGGCCAAAGCAACTTTGGCCGGGTCACGGCTATTCCAGCCATCTTCTGCGAGGCGGACTTTTTCAATGGCGCTTTCACGCGTAAAAGGAGGAAGCGGTGGGCGGCTAGTGCTCATAGGAGTCTCCGGGTTAGCAATGTAGACAGGTCTGTCTACTTAGTGCTAAAATATTCCGACTACCAGCGTTTGTCAACGGAGAAAAAAGACGATGAACAGGGAAAACAGCAACCCGCGCGCCGTAAGTGCCAAAGAGAAAATCCTGACATCCGCACACACGTTATTTTATCTCCACGGTATTCGCGCTACGGGAATAGATAAAATTATCGAGCATGCTGGCGTCACCAAAGTGACGTTTTATCGCCACTTTCCCAGCAAAAATTTACTGATCCTCGCTTATCTGGATTACCGCCATACCCTATGGATGGACTGGTTTTCCAATACGCTAAAACAGCACGATGTAACGACGCCTGACCCAGTGGAAGCGTTGCTCTCCACCCTGTGCCTCTGGTGGAGCGATCCTGACTTTCGCGGCTGTGCGTTTTTGAATGCGACGACAGAGATGAGTGAGGTACTGCCCGAGGTTGAGCAACTGACTCGAGATCATAAAGCCGCCGTGGCCGCCGAGCTGGCGACACGGTGGTCACTGGATGATTCAGCGCTTGCTGCCGTTGTCATGGCGCTGGATGGCGCTATCATGCACGCGCAGATGGGCTATCCCGTTGATCGGGTCGCAGGGCAGCTACGCCAGATGTTAAACGCGCTGTTGGCTGCTAGTAGGTAAGCGTAATCACTACCGTATCGGTATAAACGCCGGGAGAGGGCCATTTCTGCGCGGGGATATTCCCGTAGACCACCAGCTCCTGCGGCTGTCCGCTGCTGGAGTATTGTTTCTCCTGGTTGTCTTGTGACCATGCAATGGAATGCGCGGCGTCCTGATAGAGGCCGTAGCTGACGCATTCGTCGTTATGGCACAGCGAACGCGCATTGCCGTCAGGGTGCAGACCATGGCCTATTCCGACGGAATACGACGTACCCGTTGGGCATTGAATGCTGATGTTGGCGGTTGAACTTGCCTGCAACAAATTCGTCGCGGCGGGGGTTTTGCTACCAAATTCCATATCATCGGTGCTGACAATCTCACAGCCATTTTTCACCGTCGCCGTGGCGCTGATTTGGTCAGTAACCAGTGTCCCGGAGAGCCCGCTGCATGAGGGCAACGACTGTATTGATGATGCTGAGGCGTAGCGGATCTGTACGCTGGTGGCGTAATCGTAATATGTTCCGGCGCTGATATCCGTCTGCCCAGCGTTTATCTTGCCGATGAGCGGAATATCATGCTCGACGTTACTTTGACTCCCCCCCAGTTCCATATCAATTTGCGCGTAAACGTCACCGTTTTGACTCAGGGGATGGTGCAGATCGTAAATGGAGTAGAGCGAAAAATAGAGCGGTGTGGTCGAAGGCTCATTCTGGCTCATGGGGATAGGATCATCTGCCATGAGCTTCAGGCAGGCGCGAACATACTCGGCCTTGCCATCGTAGTTATTGCAGGTGAACGACAGCTTTGTGCTGGTGGTACTGCTTGCGCCTGGCGTAACGGTGCCAAAATTGAGCCCGGGAGGGCTGCCGTTCCAGCAGTCTGCCGCTTTTGCGGCAGGGCACAATACCACCATTAGCGCCAGAAGCAGGCTGATGAACCCTAATGAGCGAGTGACTGACATAGCGCGTTGATGACCTCTACGGAATGGGAATGACTACGCTGCTGCGGCAGCGTCACCTGACAGGATGAAGATGCCCATTGAACGCTAACTTTGCCGCTAGCCGGTGGGTCTTCAAGGTATATTTTGCCATCGTAGCCAGCGATGGTTTGTTGCGTGCCGTGTGATGGCGCTTCACCTTGCGCCGTACTCACGCTGACCTGCGCCGAGAAAGGCACGTTTTTACCGTCAGCGGTTTTCACCGTCATCAGTAGCGCATGGGTTTTATAAATGGTGAATTTAGCCAGCGCGCCGCTGGCGGTTTTCGGGATCAGTACCTCGCTGGTATAAGGTGCGCGGTATTCTTCGTCCAACTGGAGCACATCGATATCCAGACGGTTTTCCTGATACGGATTAAGGTTATTGAGGAACAACATCCCATTGTTATCGGTATGACCGACAGGACGGTGTTCCAGATAAACCGGTACATCGGGTACGTTAGAGGTATCAACAATGGCAAAGGCGCTACCCAACACGCGGGTGGCATACAGATGACCCATAAACAGGCCAAGCGCGCCAGACAGAGAGCCATAATAATCGCTGGCGTTGTCCTGGCGGTTAAAGCCCAATGCCATATCGCTCCAGTGATTACGATGCTGGACGGTAGCGTGGACGGCGGCGTTATCCCCATTTTGGGCCGACATGTTCCAGCCCCATCCCGGCTTATTCGCATCGAGCGAGTGTGCCAGACTCGCCTGCATGGCGTTGCCATCGTTATCATGGCTGTCTTGCAGCGAGAGGTAATCTTTGTGCTGGTTAAGCGGCATGCTGACGTTCAGGAAAACCGTCGTATTGCGTTCCTCGCCCAGTTCACGGGTCAGGCTGGTGGCAAGCGTAATGCCATGGGCGTAGCTTTTAGACCACGACACGCCAGCATACTGAGATGAGGAGTCCTGATAGGTTTGGTTCACCCAGCTCACCCCAAATGTGCCGGCAGCATCAAAAGTCACGCTGGCAAACGCGGAATCTTCACGGGTCGTCAGGGTATTGTCCGCAATTGATGACACGTCCCGATAACCGTTGCTGGCCTGGGAATGGTTGAGTGCGACGTTATAGCGGCGGTTATTCCACTGCCAGCCGGAACCCCACTGCGAGCCGCTATTATCATCATACTGGCTGTTTGAGGCGTTAAGATGAAATACGCCGAGCGTCGGTGACAGCAGGTAATCCCAGCCCATCCCTTCATTGTGCAGCTGCACGCTTTGCTCGGCATGTAGCCCAACCGTCGATTTATTACTGAATCCATAGCGCCAGTCGCCGACGCCGACAAATTGGCTGTCATAGCTATTTGATTGGTAGGTGTAATCTTTTCGTACCCAGCCCGCGCTCACGCCCCAGGTATTTAGCCCTGCAGAGAGTAATTGCGTGGCGCCATAGAGATCGAGATTCACCACGCGCTGCTGGCCGTTGATGTCGGTAATCACCACCTGCGCGCCTTCGTTGCCGGTGAAAATCGGCGCGGTATTGAGGGTAAATTGCCCGGGGTCAACGCGCTGCGAAGACGCTTTCACCCCGCGGACGTACAAATCCACGGTTGATGGCAGAGTGACGCTATCGGTCAGAATATCCTGCGATGAGGTGCTGAAGTTAGGCTGTGTGGCGTAGTTATGGGCAATATTGATGCCGCCAAAACGTACGCTGTTGTTCCAGCTTTGGCTGGTGGTAAAACTGTCGCCCAGCGTCATTGAGAACAGTTTGTCGACGTTTTGATACACCCAACTGCTCATTAACCGACGCGTGCCGCGTTCGGCGTCGGTTGTGTTGGTAGTGTCTTTGCTGTTAAACGATGAGCTAAAAAAACCGGGTCCCAGGCCAAAGGTCCGAAACTCGCTGAAGAGTGAAGTATCCTGCTCACCGCTTTCGTGACTGGTAAAGATGTTGTAGTTCAACGCCAGACCACGGACTTCAGGCGAAAGCTGAGAGTTATGAACCAGGTGCGAACCATTGCGGTTGACCAGGCGGCTGTCACGACCCAGCCACTCTTTGCTGGCCACAATGTTGATGCTCTGACTCAGATTATCAAAGGTGACGTCCAGGCCATCCTGAGGGCTGAGATCGAGATAGCCCTGTTTTTCAGGCAGAGAGGCCGTTTCGATGTCGAGTTTTTTGGCATCGTTGGCGGAAATATAGAGCTTATTATCCCTATTTTTGGCTTTCACGAAGCCTTTAATCACCTGCCCGTTCACCGTTGCGGTCAGGTAAAGCGTCGCATTTGCTGCAGCGTATGCGTGAGTGCAGACCAAAAACCAGAGCGGTAGGGTATTACGGAGTAATATTGATGGTCTGTTGTTTCTCATTATCGTTCAGGTTTAGTGATAAAGATGACGCATTAGTCATTCCTTTCGGTAAAGGCCATTCCTTTTCACTTTGAGGCAGTACGTAGCCAAGCAACCCTTTACTCATCGACACGCTTTGTGCACCGGCGTGAAGCGTGATGTCGCTTAACTTGAGGTGCTGTGTGCCATTGTTACGGACTTTAAGCATCACCGGATGCGCGAGACGGTCGATGGAGAACGTCACGCGGTTGAGATCCGGCTGCTGGTCTTTGCAGTTCACAAAAACCGGGATGGAGTAGCGTAGAAGAAAGCGCACGCCATCTTTTTCTGCCATGTTGTTACTGCCGGGCAGTTCATCTACCACCAGGCGATAAGCCCGCTCGGTATCGCCGCTTGGCGGCACCGGGAGGATCACGCGGATAAGCTGCTGGCGAGCCGCGGGAATGCTGGTCATCGGCGGGCTAACCAGCAAATCTTCGGTGTCGCTGAGGGAGTCTTTGTTGTTTTGCTGGTGCCAGGCGTAAACGCGAATTTGTGCGCCGATAGCCGCGCTACCGACGTTTTTCACGTAGATAGCCTGGGCGGTTTCCCCGGCACAAAAACCGACGTTCACCGGATACACCTGCAGGGTGGCCGCATATGAAGGCAGGGCTAATAGCGCTCCTAAAGTAGAAAGAATGATGCCAGCCAGTTTACGTTTCATATGCTAAGCCCGGAGTTAAATTAGTAAGTGACGGTGAGGGTTACGGTATCGGCGTAGTCGCCTGCGGGCGCTTGCGCCAGCGCATCAGAAGCCACTTTGCCGTAAATTGGGATCACCTGAGCGGAGCCGTTACCGCTGCCAGAAATCGCGGTCGTAGAGAGGTCGCTTGTTCTGTCGGAGTCACCGTACAGGTTGTAGGCCACCGTTTCCGAAGCGTCTTTGTTTTTCATTGCATAAGTGCGACCGCTCTCGCTGGTGAGGCTATAGCTGGTGCCGTTGGTGCAGGTCACAGAGGCGTCTGCAGAAACGTCAATTTCACCGGAGTCGCTGGCGTGTGAACCGAAATCCATATCAGCAACGCTTATCTGGCAAGATTTCTCGACGGTTAATTTGACGTGCATATCCGCAGATGTCGTCAACTGTGAATCATCTGCAAATGCAGCAGATGAAAATAAAATGCTAATCGCAGTCAGCGTTAATACAGTGGCTTGACGGTTAATCATTTTAAAACTCGCTAAATATTAATAATTTTCGGGGTGGGATAATAACGGCGCGGAGAATAGAGGTTGGGAATAATCTTAGAGTGAGTAATCGTGCTATGTCTAAGAAATGTGAATGAACTGATCTGATATTTACAATTGATAACTAGTAGAAAAATCTTGCGCAATGCCTGGCGGTATTGCGCAATAGCGGTTAACGCAGGGTACGAATTGCCGCGATCAGCCGTTCGACGCCTTGTTCCAGCTTCACGCGCGGGCATCCCGCATTCAGACGAATAAAGCCGTTGCCTTCTTCGCCGTAGGTATAACCCGGCATAATGGCGACCTTCTGCTGCTTAATTAACACGTCCTGTAGTTCACGATCGTCAATACTCAGCGGGCGTAAATCAATCCACGCCAGATAGGTTGCTTGTGGCATCGCCCACTTTAATTCCGGGAAGGCGGTATTCAGCGTCTGCTCGATATAACGCATATTTTCCTGCAAATAAT
>NZ_JMPL01000102.1 GCF_000735365.1 Kluyvera ascorbata ATCC 33433
CCGGCAGGTGGCGACGGAAGTAGTCCATGCCCACCTTACTTTGGTGTTCGCCAGTGACCAGCAGGAGATGCTCAAACCCCAGCTCGCGTATCGCCGCGCACTCGCGGGCGATTTCCGCTGCATCCAGCGTCTTGCGTTTAATACGGTTGCTCATGGAGAAGCCGCAGTAGGTACAGTCGTTGGCGCAGAGGTTCGAGAGATAAAGCGGCACGTAGAAGCTGACGGTATTGCCAAAGCGTTGGCGGGTGAGTTTTTGCGCCCGCTGCGCCATTGGTTCCAGATAGTCGGCAGCAGCGGGGGAGAGCAGGGACATCAGATCGTCGCGGCTAAGCTGTGAAGCGCCGAGCGCCCGTTCCACGTCGGCGGCCGTTTTGCCGTTGATGCGTAAACGGATGTCGTCCCATTCCAGCTGTCGCCAGCGGTCGCTGAACGTTTTCATGCCAGCGCCTCCAGAAAGCCGGTTAATGGGCTGGTGGCGCTTGCCTGTGTGCTTCGATTTCCCGGCACCGCCTGACGCGCCAGCAGCCCGGCTTCTACTGCCAGACGGAAGGCGGTCGCCATGGTCACCGGATCGTCCGCCACGGCAATGGCCGTGTTGACCAGCACAGCATCAGCGCCCATCTCCAGCGCCTGCGCCGCATGGCTAGGCACGCCGATCCCGGCATCCACCACCACCGGTACGGTGGCCTGTTGGATGATAATCTCCAGCATGGCTTTGGTTTCCAGCCCCTGATTAGAGCCGATAGGCGCACCGAGCGGCATCACTGCCGCACAGCCAACTTCTTCCAGCCGCTTGCACAGCACCGGGTCCGCGCCGCAGTAGGGCAGCACCACAAAGCCTTGCTTCACCAGCGCTTCGGCGGCCTTCAGCGTTTCAATCGGGTCTGGCAGCAGCCAGCGGGCATCGGGGTGAATTTCGAGCTTCAGCCAGTTTGTTCCCAGCGCCTCACGCGCCAGTTGGGCGGCGAAGATGGCTTCTTCGGCGGTTTTGGCTCCCGAGGTGTTGGGTAGCAGCGTCACGCCCGCGTCAACCAGCGGAGCAAGGATGGCGTCGTTGTGCTGACGTAAATCGACCCGCTTCATCGCCAGCGTCACCAGTTGGCTGCCGGAGGCGCGAATGGCTTCGACCATCAGCGAGGACGAGGCAAATTTGCCGGTGCCGGTGAAAAGATGTGAATCAAACGTTTTGTCCGCAATGCGTAACATATCAACCCCCTGCAATAACCTGAAAGAGCAGGATCTGGTCGCCTTCCTGCACGATGTGCTGATGCCACTGGTCGCGTGGCAGAATCTGTTGGTTCAGCGCCAGCGCGGTACCCGGCTTGAGCTGATTAAGCGTGGCGAGCAGCTCGCTGACGGTTTGTCCCTCGGCGCACTGCATTGCTTCATCATTGAACTGAATCTGCATGTCGCCCCCCGCATACCGGGCAGCCTACGGCGCGACGCAGCGCGAGGCTGCGCCACTGGCTGGTTTTGCCGTCAAACAGGCGCAGCTCACCGCTCGGCGTATCGATACCGCTCAGCAGCTTAATGGCCTCCAGCGCCTGTAACGTGCCCATCACGCCCACCACGGGGCCGACGATGCCCGCCGTGCGACAGTTACGCTCCGGCTCGGCATCATCCGGCCACAGGCAGCGGTAGCAGCCTTGCTCCCACGGTGGCGTCAGCACCATTATCTGGCCGCCAAAGCCGACGGCGCTGGCGGTGACGAGCGGCGTATTGAGCGCCACGCAGGCGGCGTTGATCGCCTGACGTGTCGCCATGTTGTCGGTGCAGTCGAGCACCACGTCGGCGCGCGATACCGCGTGACGCAGCGCGTCGCCGCTCAGCCGCTGCTCTAGCGCCACCAGGTCGATATCCGGGTTAAGCCGCGCCAGTCGCTGCTGGGTGACCTGCGATTTTGCGCGGGCAATATCGTCGGTGGTGAACAGGATTTGACGCTGCAGATTGCTGAGGTGTACCTCATCGTCGTCCGCCAGCGTCAGCGTGCCGACGCCCGCACCGGCCAGATACAGCGCGGCGGGCGAGCCCAGACCGCCTAATCCGACAATCAGCACATGGCTGCCGAGCAGCTTTTGCTGCCCTTCAATGGCGATATCGCCGAGCAGGATCTGCCGGCTATAACGCATAAAGTCGCGGTCATTCATCGCCGACTCCCGCTATTGCCAGCAGTTGCGCCGTGGCTTCACGCCAGTCCGCCGCCTGGGTAATGGCACTGACCACGGCAATACTACCCACGCCGGTCGCCAGCACATCAGGCGCCCGCGCAAGGCTGATGCCGCCGATGGCGACGGTCGGATAATCGGCCAGACGCGCAATATGACCCGCCAACTGCGTCAGCCCCTGCGGTGCGGAAGGCATCTGCTTGGTTTGGGTTGGGAAGACGTGGCCCAGCGCGATATACGACGGGCGAGCGGCGATCGCTATATCAATCTCCATATCATCGTGGGTTGATACGCCAAGGCGAAGGCCCGCGGCCTGGATGGCTTTCAGATCGGTGGTTTCCAGGTCTTCCTGACCCAGATGCACCCCGTAGGCGCGATGCTTGATAGCCAATCGCCAGTAGTCGTTGATAAACAGCCGGGCGTCATAGCGACGCCCTAGCGCGATGGCGGCGATCACGTCCGCTTCGACCTCATCATCGCGTTTGTCTTTGATACGCAGTTGGATAGTGCGCACGCCAGCCTCCAGCAGGCGCTCAATCCACTGCACGCTGTCCACCACCGGATAGAGCCCGAGGCGGAACGGTACCGTTGGGAAATCGGGCTGATACATCAGGCCTCCTCGCGTTTCAGGTAGATTTCACCGCCTTTGGCGCGGAAGTTCTCCGACATATCCGCCATGCCCACTTCAATGGTCTGAGCGGCGGCGTAGTCGCGCACTTCCTGGCTGATTTTCATCGAGCAGAATTTCGGCCCGCACATGGAACAGAAGTGAGCGACTTTACCGGACTCCTGCGGCAGCGTTTCATCGTGGTAGGCGCGAGCGGTGAATGGGTCGAGCGCGAGGTTAAACTGATCTTCCCAGCGGAATTCAAAGCGCGCTTTCGACATCGCGTTATCGCGGATCTGCGCGCCCGGGTGTCCTTTCGCCAGGTCGGCGGCGTGAGCGGCAATCTTGTAGGTAATCAGCCCCTGCTTTACGTCTTCTTTGTTCGGCAAGCCGAGGTGCTCTTTCGGCGTGACGTAGCAGAGCATGGCGCAGCCAAACCAGCCAATCATTGCGGCGCCAATACCGGAGGTGAAGTGGTCGTGGCCCGGCGCGATGTCGGTGGTCAACGGCCCTAAGGTATAGAATGGTGCTTCGTGGCAATGTTCCAGCTCTTCGGTCATGTTGCGCTGAATCATCTGCATCGGCACGTGGCCCGGGCCTTCAATCATCACCTGCACGTCATACTCCCAGGCGATTTTGGTCAGCTCGCCCAGCGTATGTAGCTCGGAGAACTGCGCTTCGTCGTTAGCATCCTGAATTGAGCCAGGGCGTAGACCATCGCCCAGCGACAGCGACACGTCGTAGGCCGCGCAGATTTCACAGATTTCGCGGAAGTGCTGGTAGAGGAAGTTTTCCTGATGATGGGAAAGACACCATTTCGCCATGATGGAGCCGCCGCGTGACACAATGCCGGTCAGGCGTTTCGCGGTCATCGGCACATAGCGCAGCAGCACGCCCGCGTGAATGGTGAAGTAATCCACGCCCTGTTCGGCCTGCTCCAGCAGCGTATCGCGGAAGGCTTCCCAGGTCAGATCTTCGGCGATCCCGTTGACCTTCTCCAGCGCCTGGTAGATCGGCACGGTGCCGATCGGAACCGGGCTGTTACGCAGGATCCATTCGCGGGTTTCGTGGATATAGCGGCCGGTCGACAGGTCCATCACCGTATCCGCGCCCCAGCGGGTAGACCACACCAGTTTTTCCACTTCCTCTTCAATGGAGGACGTCACCGCTGAGTTACCGATATTGGCGTTGACCTTCACGAGGAAGTTACGGCCGATGATCATGGGCTCAGATTCCGGGTGGTTGATATTGGCAGGAATGATGGCGCGTCCGGCGGCCACTTCATCGCGCACGAATTCTGGCGTGATGTTTTCCGGCAGGCGCGCACCAAAGGCCATGCCCGGATGCTGGTGACGTAATACTTCGCTGCGAATGCGCTCGCGTCCCATGTTTTCGCGGATGGCGATGAACTCCATTTCCGGCGTCACAATCCCCTGACGGGCATAGTGAAGTTGGGTAACGCATTTACCCGCTTTGGCGCGCTTTGGCGTCAACAGGCCGCTGAAGCGGAGATCGTCCAGACCGTCATCGGCCAGACGTTCTTTGGTGTAGGCGGAGCTGCGGTCGTCCAGCTCTTCGCTGTCATCGCGGGCGGCAATCCATGGCTGGCGCAGCTTGGCCAGACCTTGCTGAACGTTAATCGCCACGTCCGGGTCACCATAAGGGCCGGATGTGTCGTACACCGGCACCGCTTCATTGTCTTCGAACTGTGGGTTCTCTTTATTGCCGCCAATCAGCGTGGGGCTCAGCTGAATTTCGCGCATCGGAATGCGGATACCGGGCTGCGAACCGGTGATGTAGATACGTTGGGAATTCGGGAACGCGGTGCCTTCGAGGGTATCAATAAAGCGTTGGGCCTGGGCGCGCTGCTCGCGGCGTGATGGTTTAGTAGTGACAGACATAGCTCATTCCAGATAAAAGTAAGGATATGGCTTGTCAGACGACGGATGAAGCAAGAGAGAAGATCGCCCTAGGGCGATGCGACTATAGATTGACTCTTGTTCCCTTCGCAGGTCTTAACCTGATCAGGTTCCGCGGATCCCGAATTAACGGTCTCAGCCCGTGCTTGCGCACTGGGCACTCCGACAAGAAGTAACCTCAAATGATGAGAGGTAATGAATGTAAACTACTCGTTAATGCGGCAAATCTCAAGCCGGGCGTTTGATTTCATCCGGGCCGAGCGCCTCGAAGGTCAGCATGATGAGCTGGTCTTCTAACAAAAAACGGGCCTCCAGCGCTTCACCGATATCGGACAGCGCCTGCTGGAATTCATACACGTTATCCTGGTCGATAGCGTTCTCCAGCGTAGAGTCGTAGTAGTCCATAATTTGTTGAGTATTGGCATCCAGCAGCGGCCAGATTTTACTGGCGTTTAAAAGCGGACTGTCGCCTTCCATTTTATGGATAATGCGTTCATAAATACTGAAATGACCGGCAGACAAATAGTCGACCAGGCGCTGACAAAAGTCATCAAGCGCTTTCTCATTAAGACGCATGAACGATTCTTTGCCAGGCTTAAGGCCAACCAGATTGTAGTAAGCTACGAGCAGGTGCTTACGAATATTCAGCCAACGGTCGACCAGTTTGTGGTGTCCATGAATTCTCTCTTTTAGACTTTCTAACTGGTTTAACATAGGTTGACCCCGCATCGATAAGATTAAAATCTGCTCACGTCATTATGTAATAATAATGTTAACAACATGCCTGTGAAGCAAAGGTAGCGCAAGAGATATGGATCGTATAATTGAAAAATTGGATCGCGGCTGGTGGATAGTCAGCCACGAACAAAAATTATGGTTGCCAGGCGGGGAATTACCATATGGCGAAGCGGTAAATTTCGATCTTGTGGGTCAGCACGCACTCCAGATTGGCGAGTGGGAAGGCTCTCCGGTGTGGCTGGTACAGCAGCAGAAGCGTCATGATATGGGCACCGTGCGCCAGGTTCTTGACCAGGACGTCGGCCTGTTCCAGCTTGCTGGACGCGGCGTGCAGCTGGCGGAGTTTTACCGTTCGCACAAATTCTGCGGCTACTGCGGCCACACCATGCACCCAAGCAAAACCGAATGGGCCATGCTGTGCAGCCACTGCCGTGAACGCTACTACCCGCAGATTGCACCGTGCATTATCGTCGCCATTCGCCGCGACGACTCCATTCTGCTTGCCCAACACGTTCGCCATCGCAACGGCGTGCATACCGTGCTGGCCGGTTTTGTCGAAGTGGGCGAAACCTTAGAGCAGGCGGTGGCGCGTGAAGTGATGGAAGAGAGCGGCATTAAGGTGAAGAACCTGCGCTACATCACCTCCCAGCCGTGGCCGTTCCCGCAGTCGCTGATGACCGCGTTTATGGCGGAGTATGACAGCGGCGACATTGTTATCGATCCCAAAGAGTTGCTTAACGCTAACTGGTATCGCTATGACGATCTGCCGCTTCTGCCACCACCGGGTACGGTGGCGCGTCGTCTGATCGAAGATACCGTGGCAATGTGTCGGGCTGATTACGACTGACATGTTACAATAGGCGCATCAACGCTAAAGGAATGTAAACATGAGCGAACTGAAGAACGATCGTTATCTGCGTGCGCTGCTGCGCCAGCCCGTAGACGTGACCCCGGTATGGATGATGCGCCAGGCAGGCCGCTATTTGCCGGAGTACAAGGCAACCCGCGCCCATGCAGGTGATTTTATGTCGCTGTGCAAAAACGCCGAGCTGGCCTGCGAGGTGACGCTGCAGCCGCTGCGCCGCTACCCGCTTGATGCGGCGATCCTCTTCTCGGATATCCTGACCATTCCGGATGCGATGGGGCTGGGACTCTATTTTGAAGCTGGGGAAGGCCCGCGCTTTACCTCGCCAATCACCAGTAAAGCGGATGTAGAAAAGCTGCCGATTCCGGACCCGGAAGGTGAGCTGGGCTACGTGATGAACGCAGTGCGCACCATTCGCCGTGAGCTGAAGGGCGAAGTGCCGCTGATTGGTTTCTCCGGTAGTCCGTGGACGCTGGCGACCTATATGGTGGAAGGCGGCAGCAGCAAAGCCTTTACCGTGATTAAAAAGATGATGTACGCCGACCCTAAAGCGCTGCATCTGCTGCTCGACAAGCTGGCGCAGAGCGTCACGCTGTACCTCAACGCGCAGATTAAAGCCGGCGCGCAGTCGGTGATGATTTTCGATACCTGGGGTGGCGTGCTGACCGGGCGCGACTATCAGCAGTTCTCGCTGTACTACATGCACAAAATCGTTGATGGCCTGCTGCGTGAAAATGACGGTCGCCGTGTGCCGGTGACGCTGTTCACCAAAGGTGGCGGTCAGTGGCTGGAAGCCATGGCGGAAACCGGCTGCGATGCGCTGGGGCTCGACTGGACTACCGATATCGCCGATGCGCGCCGTCGTGTGGGCCATAAAGTGGCGCTACAGGGCAATATGGACCCGTCCATGCTCTACGCGCCTGCGGCGCGCATTGAAGAAGAAGTGGCGACGATTCTGGCCGGTTTTGGTCAGGGCGAAGGCCACGTCTTCAACCTGGGCCACGGTATTCATCAGGACGTGCCGCCAGAACACGCGGGCGTCTTCGTTGAAGCGGTGCACCGCCTGTCGGCGCAGTATCACCGCTAAGGCCGTCACGTGGATCTCGCGTCGCTGCGCGCGCAGCAACTGGAGCTGGCATCATCGGTGATCCGGGACGATCGTTTTGACGGCGATCCTCCGGATCTGATCGGCGGTGCCGACGTAGGCTTTGAGCTGGGCGGCGAAGTGACGCGAGCGGCGATGGTATTGCTGAAGTATCCATCGCTTGAGCTCGTGGAATATCAGGTGGCGCGTATTGCCACCACCATGCCGTATATCCCCGGTTTTCTCTCTTTTCGCGAAACCCCGGCCTTAATGGCGGCATGGCAGCAGCTTTCGCAAAAGCCAGACTTGCTGTTTGTCGACGGCCATGGCATTTCGCATCCTCGCCGTTTGGGCGTTGCTAGCCATTTTGGTTTGCTGGCGGATGTTCCCACCATTGGCGTGGCGAAAAAGCGGCTGTGCGGTAAGTTTGAGCCGCTCCCGCCAGAAGCAGGCGCGCTCGCGCCGCTAATCGACAAAGGCGAACAGCTGGCATGGGTCTGGCGCAGCAAAGTGCGCTGCAACCCGCTGTTTATCTCCACGGGGCACCGCGTAAGCCTCGGGAACGCGTTGGCGTGGGTACAGCGCTGTACCCAAGGCTATCGCCTGCCGGAACCCACGCGCTGGGCAGATGCCGTTGCATCGGAACGTCCGGCTTTTACGCGGCTTGCAGCAAAAATGCCCCATATCGGGTAAACTGCGTCTAATTTCCGTATTTGAGAACTCATCATGTTACAAAACCCGATTCATCTGCGTCTGGAGAAGCTGGAAAGCTGGCAGCACGTCACTTTCATGGCCTGCCTGTGTGAACGCATGTACCCGAACTACGCCATGTTCTGCAAAGAGTCGGAATTTGGTGAGCCGCAGGTGTACCGCCGTATTCTCGACCTCATCTGGGAAACCCTGACGGTCAAAGACGCTAAGGTGAACTTCGACAGCCAGTTGGAAAAACTGGAAGAGGCAATTCCAGCAGCCGACGATTACGACATGTACGGCGTTTACCCGGCGATCGATGCTTGTGTGGCATTAAGTGAATTAATTCACTCTCGCCTGAGCGGCGAAACGCTCGAGCACGCGATCGAAGTCAGTAAGAGTTCTATTACTTCCGTCGCGATGCTGGAAATGACCCAGGCTGGTCGCGAAATGACCGATGAAGAGCTGCGTTTGAACCCTGCTGTAGAGCAAGAATGGGACATTCAGTGGGAGATTTTCCGCCTTTTAGCCGAGTGTGAAGAACGCGATATTGAACTGATTAAAGGGCTACGCGCAGACCTCCGCGAGGCCGGCGAGAGCAATATTGGTATAATTTTTCAGCAATGAGACAACAAAACGTGATTTACCGCCTGAATTGTAATGCCTGAAGGCTTCACATCTGCCCCCCGTCTGGTCTACATTTGGAGGGCGAAAAAAAGTGGCTATCGGTGCGTGTATGCAGGAGAGTGCTTTTATGGCATTTTCGTCGCACTCGATGCTTAGCAAGCGATAAACACATTGTAAGGATAACTTATGAACAAGACTCAACTGATTGATGTAATTGCGGACAAGGCTGAACTGTCTAAAACCCAGGCTAAAGCTGCACTGGAATCCACCCTGGCTGCTATTACTGAGTCTCTGAAAGAAGGTGATGCTGTACAACTGGTTGGTTTCGGTACCTTCAAAGTGAACCACCGCGCTGAGCGTACTGGCCGCAACCCGCAGACCGGTAAAGAAATCAAAATCGCCGCAGCTAACGTGCCGGCATTTGTTTCTGGCAAAGCACTGAAAGACGCAGTTAAGTAAGACCGCGTGGCAGTGAACAGTTTTAAAGAAGGGGCGGCTTCGCCCCTTTCGTTCATCTGGCGCCGTTTACCGGCGCTGGCTGGTGTACTGTTGCTCACTGCCTGCAGCCATAACAGCACGCTGCCTCCTTTCACCGCCAGCGGCTACGCTGATACGCAGGGTGCGGTGCGCATCTGGCGTAAAGATAGCGGCGACGAGACCCATCTTCTGGCTACGCTAAGTCCGTGGCACAGCGGCAATACCTCGACCAGTGAATACCGCTGGCAGGATGACAAACTGCAGCTAATTGAACTCAATATCTATGGCAAACCGTCCGAACATATTCGCGCCCGTTTCGATAGCAACGGCGAGCTGAGCTTCATGCAGCGCGAAATTGACGGGCAGAAACAGCAGCTCTCCAGCGATCAGGTGGCGCTCTATCGCTACCGTGCCGAGCAGATCCGCCAGACCAGCGACGCACTGCGGCTGGGGAAAGTGGTGCTACGTCAGGGGCGCTGGCATGCCGACGGCTCCGTCACCACCTGTGAAGGCGAAACGGTGAAGCCTGATTTCGACTCCCGCGCCCTGGGGCATATTGCGAGCCGCCAGAGCCGTTCGTCCGCTGAAGTGAGCATTGCCTGGCTGGAAGCCCCGGAAGGCACACAGCTCCTGCTGGTGGCGAACGAAGACTACTGCACCTGGCAGCCGACCGAAAAGAGTTTCTAGGCCTACCAGCGGTTCATGCCGCCCATATGGCCGCCACCGTTGTATCCTCCCTGACAACCCATCCCACCGTGACGGGGAATACCGGCCTGCGCCATGGCCACATCAAACTTCACTCGCTGATTACCCAGCTTCTGTCGTAGTGTCTCCATCTCCTGCGCCACGCTTTCTATTTTGGCGCTATCCGGCTTATCGGCCGTTAACAGCGCATTGTACTCATAGCGCTTAGAGGTGAGCTGCTGTCGCAGCGCGCTGGTCTGATTGTAAAAATCATTATGCAGCTTCTGGGCCGTAGCCTGCTGTGCATCGGTGAGCTGGCTGTAGCCACCGTTATCGCCGTTGTTTCCCCAGTGATGCGGGCCTGCTAACGCCGTCCCGCTGGTGAAGGTGAATGCGGCAACGGCCAAGAGAGTAAGCGTCAGATTGTTGTTCCGTTTCATGGTTGATTCTCCTGTGGTGTGGTTATCTTAGCTATTGCATCTTCCGTGCCAGACCGACAAACCGAGATAATGTTGGCGTTTTCAGGCCGTTCGCGGCGACGGGCGAGTAAAAATGACCCGCGTAAGCCTAACCAGCGGGTCATTTTTACTCGTTGAAGCAAGGCGTTTGTGTTCGCGGGCCGGTTTAGCGAGCGCGAAAAATGGCATGATTTCTGCTGAGGGATAGTGACGGGAAAAGAGAAGGAAGCCCCATGAGCCTCATACGTTTACAGAAGGATTCGATAACCGCCGGTATTAGCTGGCTGCTGACCAGCGTGATTTTGCTGCTGGTCTGCTTGTTTTCTGCGCTTGTCGTGCGTGACTACGGGCGGGAAAACGCATCGGCGCGGCAGGCCATTCAGGAAAAAGGCAGCGTGCTTATCCGCGCGCTTGAGTCCGGCGCCCGCGTAGGCATGGGGATGCGCATGCATCATGCCCAGTTCCAGGCAATGCTGGAAGAGATGGCCTGGCAGCCTGGCGTGCTGTGGTTTGCCGTCACTGATGAGCAAGGGACGGTGATGGCCCATAGTGACCCACAGCAGGTGGGCAAGGCGCTCTATGATGCGCAGCAGATGCGCCAACTTCAGGTTGGCGACACGGTGCGCAAGCGCCGCGTTGAATCGCCAGAACCGGCGCTGGAGCTCTACCGGACGTTTCGCCCGCTGGACAGCGGCAACGGCCACCACATGCGCATGATGGTGCGACGTAACGTAGCCGATGTCCCGCAGGTGATTTTTATCGCGTTTGATGTGCGTGAACTCGATGCCGAGCAGGCGCGCGGGCTGCGCAATATGATAGTGATGCTGTGCGCCGCCGGGCTGGTGATGGTGGCGACCCTCCTCGCGCAGTTCTGGTTTCGTCGCTACCAGCGTTCACGCAAGCTATTACAGGAAGCGACCCATCGCAGAGAAAAGCTGGTGGCCTTAGGTCATCTGGCAGCCGGTGTGGCGCATGAAATCCGTAACCCGCTCTCCTCGATTAAAGGGCTAGCGAAGTACTTTGCTGAACGCACGCCGCCGGGAGGGGAAGCCTACGCGCTGGCGCAGGTGATGGCGAAAGAGGCGGACCGTCTGAATCGCGTGGTCAGTGACCTGCTGGAGCTGGTGCGTCCGGCACATTTAAAATGGCAGTCGGTGGATCTCAACCTGGTGATTACCCACTCGCTACAGCTGGTCAGCCAGGATGCGCGCGATAGGGAGATTACGCTGCGGTTCACCCCACATCCTGCGCTACGCTGCATTCAGGCCGACCCGGACCGGCTGAATCAGGTGCTGTTGAATCTCTATCTTAACGCGATTCAGGCGATAGGGCACGGCGGCGTGATTACGGTAACGGCGAGCGAGTGTAGCGACGGGCGTGTGAAGGTGAGCGTCGCCGATAACGGTAAGGGAATGACGGCCGAGCAGCTGGAAGCGATTTTTACCCCGTACTTCACCACCAAAGCTGACGGCACAGGCCTTGGACTCGCGGTGGTACAGAACATTATCGAGCAGCACGGCGGCACGATTCATGCCGACAGCCGTCCCGGCGAGGGAGCCATATTTACCTTCTACCTGCCGGTTAATGAGCAACAAAAGGACAGCAAGGATGAGCGTAGAAAAGGTCGATATTCTGGTGGTGGACGATGATATCAGCCACTGCACTATTCTTGAGGCGCTGCTGCGCGGCTGGGGATATCAGGTCTCGCTGGCACATAATGGCCGGGAGGCGCTGGAACAGGTGCGCCAGCGGGTATTTGATTTAGTGCTCTGCGATATCCGCATGGCGGAGATGGACGGCATTGAAACGCTCAAAGAGATAAAAGCCTGGAATCCGTCGATCCCGGTGCTGATCATGACCGCCTACTCCAGCGTGGGGACGGCGGTTGAGGCGCTAAAATCCGGTGCGCTGGATTACCTCATCAAGCCGTTAGACTTCGATAACCTACAGCAAACGCTCGCGCGGGCATTGGTGCATACCTTGCAGCCTGACGGCGTGGTTGAGGCTTCTCCCGCGGCTCAATTCGGGATGGTTGGCGATAGCCCAGCAATGCAGGCGCTGCTGCACAATATCACCCTGGTTGCCCCTTCTGATGCCACCGTGTTGATTCACGGCGAGTCGGGCACCGGCAAAGAGCTGGTGGCGCGAGCCCTGCATGCCAGCAGCGCGCGCGGTGATGGGCCGCTGGTGACGCTGAACTGCGCGGCGCTCAATGAATCTTTGCTGGAGTCTGAACTGTTCGGCCACGAGAAAGGGGCGTTTACCGGTGCGGATAAACGGCGGGAAGGGCGCTTTGTACAAGCGAGTGGCGGAACCTTATTCCTCGATGAAATTGGCGATATCTCACCGCTGATGCAGGTACGCCTGCTGCGCGCCATTCAGGAGCGTGAAGTGCAGCGCGTGGGCAGCAACCAGACCATTTCGGTGGATGTCCGCCTGATCGCCGCTACCCATCGCGATCTGGCTGAAGAGGTCAGCGCCGGGCGCTTTCGCCAGGATCTCTATTACCGGCTGAACGTGGTGATCATCGACATGCCGCCGCTGCGTCGGCGCCGCGAAGATATTCCCGCTCTCGCGCACCACTTCCTGAAACGCTACGCCGAGCGAAACCGTAAAGCGGTGCAAGGATTTACCCCGCAGGCGATGGATTTGCTGATTCACTACGACTGGCCGGGTAATATTCGCGAACTGGAAAATGCGGTGGAGCGGGCGGTGGTACTGCTGACGGGAGAATATGTCTCTGAGCGCGAGCTGCCGCTGGCGATTGTGGGTACGCCGGTACCGATTTTGTCGTCGGCCGATGATGAGATACTGCCGCTGGTGGAGGTGGAAAAAGAGGTCATCCTGGCGGCGCTTGAAAAAACGGGCGGCAACAAAACTGAAGCCGCCCGTCAGTTGGGCATTACGCGCAAAACGCTGCTGGCGAAGCTTAGCCGTTAGTTCTGCTCACGCTCGATGGCGCGCCAGCCGATGTCGCGGCGGCTGAAGCTGCCGTCCCAGTGGATGTCGGTCATTAAGGCATAAGCGCGTTGCTGCGCTTCTGCTACGGTGTGACCCAGTGCGGTAGCGCACAGCACGCGGCCGCCGCTGGTCAGCACGCGGTCGTCGTCGGCGAGTTTGGTGCCCGCGTGGAAGACCTTACCGTCGGTTGAGGATTCCAGCGGCAGGCCGTGGATCTCATCACCGGTGTTGTAGTGGCCAGGGTAACCACCCGCGGCAATCACCACGCCCAGCGAAGCGCGTTCGTCCCACTCGGAGGTTTTCTCATCCAGCTTGCCGTCGCAGGCGGCCAGGCAAAGATCCACCAGATCCGACTTCATGCGCAGCATGATCGGCTGAGTTTCCGGATCGCCAAAGCGGCAGTTGAACTCGATAACCTTCGGATTGCCCTGTTTATCGATCATCAGACCGGCATACAGGAAACCGGTGTAGGTGTTCCCTTCTGCCGCCATGCCTTTTACGGTTGGCCAGATGATCCGTTCCATGGTGCGCTGGTGGACTTCATCGGTCACCACCGGTGCCGGAGAGTATGCCCCCATGCCGCCGGTGTTCGGGCCGGTGTCGCCGTTGCCTACGCGTTTGTGGTCCTGGCTGGTGGCCATCGGCAGTACGTGCTCGCCGTCGACCATCACGATAAAGCTCGCTTCTTCACCGTCGAGGAACTCTTCGATAACGATACGGTGACCCGCGTCGCCAAAGGCGTTACCGGCCAGCATGTCGTGAACGGCGGCTTCGGCTTCTTCGAGAGTCATCGCGACGATAACGCCTTTACCGGCGGCCAGGCCGTCGGCTTTGATAACGATCGGCGCGCCTTTTTCGCGCAGGTATGCCAGCGCCGGCTCAACTTCGGTGAAGTTCTGATATTCCGCCGTCGGAATCTGGTGACGGGCGAGGAAATCTTTGGTGAAGGCTTTGGAGCCTTCCAGCTGCGCGGCGCCTTCGGTTGGCCCGAAGATTTTCAGGCCAGCGGCGCGGAACGCATCGACCACGCCAATCACCAGCGGCGCTTCCGGGCCGACGATGGTCAGGTCAATCTGCTCGTTCTGGGCAAAACTCAGCAGTGCCGGAATATCGGTGACGCCGATAGCCACGTTCTGCAACGCGGGCTCCAGTGCGGTACCGGCGTTACCCGGTGCGACAAAAACGGTATCAACCAGCGGGGACTGCGCGGCTTTCCAGGCCAGCGCGTGTTCGCGCCCGCCGTTTCCAATGACTAAAACTTTCATCGTCTGCTCCCTGAATTAATGGCGGAAGTGGCGCATATCGGTGAAGATCATCGCGATGCCGTGTTCGTCGGCGGCGGCAATCACTTCTTCGTCGCGGATAGAACCGCCTGGCTGGATAACGCAGCTCACGCCAACGGCGGCGGCAGCATCAATGCCATCACGGAACGGGAAGAACGCATCGGAAGCCATGGCGGAGCCTTTCACTTCCAGACCTTCATCAGAAGCTTTAATACCCGCGATTTTGGCGGAATAAACGCGGCTCATCTGACCTGCGCCTATACCGATGGTCATATTCTCTTTGGCATACACAATGGCGTTGGATTTGACGAACTTCGCCACCTTCCAGCAGAACAGCGCATCGCGCAGCTCCTGCTCGGTTGGCTGACGTTTGGAAACCACGCGCAGTTCGCCTTCAGTCACCATACCCAGGTCACGGTCCTGAACCAGCAGGCCGCCGTTCACGCGTTTAAAGTCGAGGCCCGGTACGCGCTGTGCCCACTGGCCGCAGGTCAGCACGCGAACGTTCTGTTTAGCGGCGGTGATCTTCAGCGCTTCTTCGGTCGCGGATGGGGCGATAATGACTTCCACGAACTGGCGGGAGATGATCGCCTGCGCGGTTTCAGCATCCAGCTCGCGGTTAAAGGCGATGATGCCGCCGAACGCGGAGGTTGGGTCAGTTTTATAAGCGCGGTCGTAAGCGTCAAGAATAGAGGTGCTTACCGCCACGCCGCATGGGTTAGCGTGCTTGACGATAACGCAGGCCGGTTCGTTGAACTCTTTCACACACTCCAGCGCCGCATCGGTATCGGCGATGTTGTTATAGGAGAGCGCTTTACCTTGAACCTGCTGCGCGGTGGCAACGGACGCTTCTTTGACGTTCTCTTCTATATAGAAGGCAGCCTGCTGGTGGCTGTTCTCGCCGTAGCGCATATCCTGCTTCTTAATGAAGTTCAGGTTCAGCGTACGAGGGAAGCGACCGGCGGCTTCTTTGCTTTCGCCGTGGTAAGCCGGAACCATGCTGCCGAAGTAGTTGGCAATCATGCTGTCGTAGGCGGCGGTGTGTTCGAAAGCTTTAATCGCGAGATCGAAACGGGTGTTGAGGGTCAGAGAACCTTCGTTAGCATCCATCTCTTTAATAATGGCGTCGTAGTCGCTGCTCTTCACAACGATTGCCACATCTTTATGGTTCTTGGCGGCGGAGCGCACCATGGTCGGGCCGCCGATATCAATGTTCTCTACTGCATCTTCCAGCGAGCAGCCTTCACGGGCGACGGTCTCGGCGAATGGATACAGGTTAACGACAACCATATCGATAGGAGCAATGTGGTGCTGTTCCATAATGGCATCGTCCTGGCCGCGACGACCGAGGATGCCACCGTGTACTTTTGGATGCAGGGTCTTTACGCGTCCATCCATCATTTCCGGGAAGCCGGTGTAATCGGAAACTTCGGTCACCGGCAGACCTTTCTCTGCTAACAGGCGCGCAGTGCCACCTGTAGACAGCAGCTCCACACCGCGTGTGGAAAGTGCCTGGGCGAATTCGATGATACCGGCCTTGTCAGAAACACTGAGCAGAGCGCGGCGGACTGGACGACGTTGTTGCATGGTAAATCCCCTGGATTTGACTATTACAGAGAGCGTTAGGTGAATTCTTGCGTAAAAACTCAGCTAACGCCCCTTACGGGGCATCCTTGTTTTGCGGGGGCATTGTAACGAAAACGTTTGCGCAACGCTCGCGAATTTTTCTCTTTACCTCAATTCCATTATTTCATCTCTATAGATGAGGGATAAAACCAGGTGACTCTCGAAAGAGAACCTTATTTTTGTGGATAACTCTGTGTGTAAATAGGTATAAGGCGGGGTTCTGCTGGGGATTGCAGCAGTCAGTCATTTTTCTGTCATTTAAGGGTTGCGGCCCCGAGGAAACTCCCTATAATGCGCCTCCATCGACACGGCGGATGTGAATCACTTCACACTAACTAGCCGGGTTGATTGAAGAGAAAAACCTGAAAATTAGGG
>NZ_JMPL01000103.1 GCF_000735365.1 Kluyvera ascorbata ATCC 33433
CTGCTTAATGTCATAGCGCCTCCTTAGGCAGGAAACTGCCGGAACATCGGCGTGTCGGCCTGCGCGTTTCAGCAGCGTCTTAAGCTCATCGTCTACCGGCATCAGACTAATGGACATGCCGGTCATCTCCATCGCCGTGGCGAATTCCCCCACCCACACTCGGAAGACACGAATGCTGCTCTGCTCCAGAATCTGATGCACATGGCGATACATCAGGTACAGCTCTTCCAGCGGCGTTGCACCGAGCCCGTTTATCAGCACCGCCACTTCATCGCCCTGCTGGCAGGGAGAATCGGCAATCAGCCAGGACATCATCTCTTCGGCAATATTTTCAGCACTCAGCTGCGGTCCGCGGCGGATGCCGCTTTCACCATGAATGCCCATGCCAATTTCCATCTCATTGTCGCCAATATGAAAGCCTGGCTTGCCGATACGCGGCACGATGCACGGCGACAGCGCCACGCCTAGCGTCCGCACGCGATCCCCGGCCTTCTGCGCAATACGCTGAACGGTGTCGAGATCATCCATTCTGGCCGCCGATGCGCCAGCACATTTGTAGACGAGGAAAATCCCAGCCACGCCGCGCCGCGTGGTGGCATTACCGCTCGGCAAGGCACCAGCGGAATCATCGGCGGCAACGACCGTGCTGGTGCGGATATCGCTTTCCAGGTCGGCCATTTCCGCTGCCATGTCAAAATTGAAAATATCGCCGTTGTAGTTGCCGTACAGGTAGAGCACGCCCGCGCCGCTGTCTACCGCCTGCGTAACGGCCAGGATTTGCTCCGGCGACGGTGACTGGAACACATCGCCAATGGCGCAACCGTCCAGCATCCCTTTCCCAACGTAGCCAAGGAACAGCGGCAGATGCCCGGAACCGCCGCCGGTGACAATCCCCACCTTGCCGGGCACCGGACGCGCCGTGGCAAGGCAGTGTAGATCCCCCTTCACAAAGCGGAATTTATCGGGATGCGCCAGATAGATTCCTTCCAGCATCTCCGGGATAAAGTCCTCCGCCTGATTCAGAAATTTTTTCATGCGTTCTCTCCATGAATATCCCGCCCAAACAGGCGGGCACGTCAATTAGCGGGCAAATTTGATCTGTGACGGGTAGGCCCAGCGTTGTAGCTCCTCCGGGGAGAAAGATTCTGGCTCCTTACCACCGTTAATCACCAGCGCGTGGTAGTAAATCTGCGCCATCTCCTCCAGATAAGCGGATTTCAGCACGGCTTCATACGGGTCTTTATCCACGCCGATTGCGCCGTGTTTTTCCATCAGGATGGCATCAGCACGCTTGATAGGTTCGATCACGCTGTCGGAAAGCGCCGGTGTGCCGGGGCGGCCGTACGGTGCGACTGGGATCACCCCGTCTTTCAGGTTGAGAATCGCACACTCGTACACTACCGCCGGGATAGGCTTATTCAGCACAGCAAAAGAGGTCGCGTAGAGGGAGTGCGTGTGGGAAATCGCGAACACATCCGGGCGCGCTTTATAAATCTCGATATGCATCAGGCATTCGCTGGTTGGGCGCAATCCCGCTTCGCTTTCAATCACATTGGCTTCAACGTCCATCACCACAATGTCGCGCGGCGTTAAATGCATTTTGTCGATTGTAGTGGGGGTCACCAAAATAAGCCCTGTTTCTTTATCCCGTACGCTAGAATTACCTGCTTTATGTTTACACAGTCCCCATTGCTGAGCGGTTCTAGCCATTTCAACGACGTGTTTTTTCTGAATGTCTAACATAATATTTGTCCTGTATACGGTTATAGGGGCGAGCGATGTCACGACAATGATTGCCGGGAAATAACGTTGCAGTTTTTAAGCTGCAACGGCGTTTAATTAATGATTACGAATGTCGGGCGAAGTCTTTTATCAGTACATATTCATCCGGTGCACGGCGAATAACATTGCCGCCATCATAGAATTCGAGAAATTCATTTAATTGTGCGAGCGCCTTAAGATGTTTTTGTGGATTATTCGTCGCCAGGACTATAATAATATCGGCCTGCATATAACCGGCGACATCAATCTTAGAAGGCAGGCGCAATAGCGCCATCCCCGTCTCCAGCGCGCCATCATCAACGCCCGCGTGGGCAATAATCACACCCTCGGCCAGCATGATATAGGGCTGCTCATCGGCAATTTTATCCAGCATAATTTGCAGATAGCGCGGTTCAATCACCCCACTTTTCAGCAATGATGCTGAAGCCTGAGTAATGGCCTGCTGCCAGCTGCCGGGCAGCGACGTGATAAATTGAACGTGTTCGCGATGCAGTAGGTCCGTTAGTGACGGCGTTGGTGGTTCAATATTACCCACCACGTTCGCGGCGCTGCTCTCATCATAGATGTAGTTGGCAAGCGCGTGCTGTAGCCCTTTATGGTCAGTGATATTACCGAAGCGTTCGAAGATAAGCAGCAGTTGCTCTATCTGGATGATGTTCGGGTCTACGCCCTGTAGCGCGCCGATCACATGATTGCGGAACGCACTTTTGTGAATGCTGCTGATGGACGGATTCACCACGAACACCATCTTATTGGTGTTCAGGTGCGTGGTTGAGAAGACCACGTCGTAGTGTCCGGTATAACGCTCAAACTCACGCCGTGACATCACTTCGGTAAAGTGCAGCTCCGGAAAAAGGACCTGCAGCGTCAGAAACAAATAGGTGGAAATCGTCGCACTGTTTTCACACACCACCACCGCCGTTTTCTGTAGCTTAATCTGATGGATAACCCCTTCTCGGGTCAGCCAGCCGCCAAAGAGTACCGTTAAAAACGCCATCTCTTCGTCCGGAATTTCGCAGTGCAGCACCGTCTCGAACGGCACCGCCGCCCGGCGAACCATCTCGTGCAGGTGGCTGAACTCTTTCACCACCAGATCGTAAACGCTGCTGGTATTGGCCAGATGATAGCGAATACGGTAATAGGCTGGTTTCCAGTGCTGATAGATTTTTTCAATCAGCTCATTTTTCTCTTTGATGGTAACGCAGCTTATTTTCTCAAAATTGTCGACCACCGCCACCACGCTTTCAAGCAGCAGCGTATCAAGATGGAAATATTTATCGGCGACACTTTGAATATTCGAACTTTGGATCAGTGCCGTCAGGAAAACCAATTCATTCTCGCTATTGATATTGATTTTACTGATAACGCTCTGCATCAGCGTAAATTCTCTGCTGCCGATAATATCGGTATAGCTACTCGGAATATTAACCAGGATTTTCTCCGAATCAATACGATGCAGGACAAAACAGATAAAATAAATAAGCTCCTGAAGCTGGCGGTCGGTAAACTGAATTTTGAATCGCTTTTCAATTTCACTGAAAACGTTGCCAACCTTTTCCAGATAGTCACTCATCACATTGTTGTAGTGAGCGATAATATTTTTTGCGACCGGTATTTCCAGCACCCGACGCAGGCAGTGTAGCAACAGGTAGCGTTTTTCCAGCTCCTCACCCAGAATGTGGTAGCCGTTGCCCCGGTCGTAGCTTATCTCCAGCCCGTGCTCAATAACCTCGGTACGGACTTTTTTCAGGTCATTGATAATCGTGTTCTGGCTAACGCCCAATGAAGAAGAGAGATGTAACAATGACAGCCGTTCGTTGCGGGTCAGCAGCATAAAGATAATCATCTGCCCACGTTCTTCTTCTGAGTAGAGATAGCGATGCTCGGTTTCCGAGGTCTGATTCTGACGAAAATGCTCGATTACATGGCGTGGGATATTCAGCTTCCCGGTTTTCAGGCGGTTGATCCGGTCGAAGTGGTTCGACTCCAGGTAGTCATTCACCTTTTTCAACGTATAGCTCAACTGTTTGCGCGTCAGGCAAAACTGCGCTTCAAGCTTCGTCCCCGTGATACCGGGATCGTTCACAATGGCATCCAACACTGCAACCACGCGTTTATCCATAGCCATGCTAACTCTCCTGCAATGAAAAGCCTGGCGGCGGCACCTGCCGCCAGACGTGAACATGAAACCCAGCGTTACGCCTGCTGAACCTTCGCCTGCTGTTCGGCTTCCTGCTGCGCAAGATTGCTTTCACGACGCAGTTCGCGGGAGTAGAAGAAGTAGCCGCAGCCCCACCACAGCGCAAACACCAGCGGGATGAAGTTGCCTTCCAGGAATTTGAACAGGAAGGAGAAGGCATAGGTGAAGACTGGGGCATCAATCGAGCTGTTCGAAATCAGCTGTCCCGTCGGGATGGTGATAGCTTTAGTGGCCAAACCAAGGTCGGTAATCATTGGCGCGAACTGTGTGCCGACAAACAGGAAGAACGGCACGCCAATAATGCTCAGGATAACCATACGCAGCGTATTACCGCGCGTTACCAGATAGGCCGGAACAATCAGCGCAATATTGATGATGCCAGCAAACGGCAGGATCTTATTTCCTGGGAGAATCAGCGCCCACAGCAGGGTGAACGGGATGGCGACGATAATAGCAAACCAGATTTCGCTCGCGCCGCCCATAAACGGCCAGTCAATACCTACGAACAGCCTACGCCCGGAGAATTTCTTGTTCATATAGTCGCTGATCGCTTCAGAGATTGGCGATAGCGCTTGCATAAAGAGCTTGGAAATCATCGGGAACAGCACCAGCGCCGTCGAGGCCTGCACGCCCAGCATCAACGTTTTCGCAACGCTGTAGCCCGCGATGACCCCAAACAGGATCCCCAGGATAAAGCCAATAATGTGGTTTTCAGCAAAAACCCCGACTTTGGCACGCAGCGCGCTCGCATCCATCGGTTTATTACAGACCGGGATTTTGCGCAGCAGTAGATCGAACGGGTAATAGATGGCACCAAAGAAGACCATACGGTGCGTACAGGTCACTCCCGGGATCCCTGTAAGCTTCTCGATACGATGCTGGTGAATATCTCCCGCGTTCAGTTCCATAATGATCTGGAAAGCAGCAACGATGAACGCCAGTACCAGACTCCAGACCGGGCCAAACAATGGGGTGGTGACGCTCACCACGATAAACGCGGTAAAGATTTTCCCCCACACGTTCCAGAGGTCGGCGTTGAAGGTATTGGTCTTGTTCAGCATCAACATCACAATGTTGACGCCAACCTGAAGCGGGAACATGGCGAACGCGTAGGGCCAGGCCCACGAGATATTGGCCATCGTCGTCCAGCCGCCATCGACGATGCTTAACTCAAGGCCGGTACGGTTCATCATGGTCTGTGCGGCAACGCCAATGGCATCGACCATAAAGCCAATCAGCATGCTCATCCCAACGAAGGCGACGCCAAGCGTGATGGCTGCCGAGGCTGCATCGCGGAATTTCATCCGCACCACCAGCCCGGCTAATAACATAATAAAGGGCACAAAAACCGGCGCACCTAAATTCAGAATATAATTTATAACTACACCAAGAAAGTCCATAGCACTTCTCCACTAAAATAATTAGATACTCTATGGCTTTCGAGTTGCGGGAAGGCGGCAAGTGAGAGAATCCCGATTAGCTTACTTTAGTAAGTGATTCGGGTGAAAGAACGCAGCCAACGCACCTGCAGCTTGAAAGACGACGAGTATACGGATTAAAGAGCTACATCTTATTTACAGGCATCAATGACCTTTTGTAATTCTTGTTCCATGCCCATACCAGTCAGAAAGGCAATCCCGTTAATTACCGGGATAGGATATTGCTTATCAACTTTGGTAATGGCGATATAAGCCGCACTATCTTTTATATGACTATCAAGCGATTTCAGATCGATGACTTCAACTTTGATATGCGACTGCTGGCGTTCATTCAATAAACGGGTCACTTTACTGGCAACCGTTTGTGAGGTAGCAACGCCGCTTCCACATGCAACAATGACTTTTTTCATCTTATAAATCCTTATCTAATTGCAGTCTTGATGTGAGGGTACAGAGAAAGGTTTCTACATCGTCTATTTCGCGTAAGGTCTGGACAACCTCTTCATCCGCAAGGCAGTCCATGAGCTTTTGCAGCGCCGTCAAGTGGCTACTGTGGTCAACAAAACCAAGTAAAACAATAAAATGAACGTAAAGCGTGTTGTCATCATTGCCCATTTCCTGCCAGGCAATGGGCGTAGACAGCCGCGTTACGGAGATAAAGGGGCGAATAATGTGCTGAGGGTCGGTATGAGGAAGCGCGATAGCCACCGGCAGCGTCGGCAGTGCGGTAGGATACGCCTTTTCACGGGCGATGATGGCATCAAGAAAAGAGTCCTGGACGTAACCTTGCTTTTTCAGCAGCAAAAATATCGAAGAAAAAAAATCAGTGGAATTATTATAATGTTTATCCAGAAATGTGAGCTGAGGCGTAAAATATTCACATCCTTGCGCACTTTCATGCGGGGCATCAATTATATCCGTTCTCATCCGAATATCCTCTCTAACCGCTAAGAATTAACTAGAGACAATGTTAATTCAGGAGCAGCAAGTGGGCGACAAATATCGCCCCCAAAAGATGTGCGCAGGCTGGCGCAACGCGGTGAGCGTTTTATTATGAATTACGTCACATTTTTATCGTTGAAATTCGTTGGCAACGAAATAATTCGGTGGGTTATGGCAAATAAAAGGAGATTGGGAGATAACCCGGATAGGTTATCTCCCGCTAAGCGGCGCTTAACCCGCCAGGAAGAAGCGGAACGCCGGGTTATTTGTCTCGTCGTGGCAATCGTAGCCCAGCTCATTGAGCCGCGTTTCAAAATCGGGCTCATGTTCGCCCAGCTCAAACGCCGCCAGTACGCGACCATAGTCCGTGCCGTGGCTGCGATAGTGGAACAGAGAGATATTCCAGTGCGTGCCTAAGGTATGCAGGAATTTCAGCAACGCGCCCGGGGATTCCGGGAACTCGAAGCTGTACAGACGTTCCTGTAACGGCTTAGACGGACGACCGCCGACCATATAGCGCACATGCAGCTTCGCCATTTCATCGTCGGAGAGATCGACCACGCTGTAGCCGCCCTCGTTGAGCAGCTGCAAAATCTCTTTGCGCTCTTCCAGACCCCGGCTCAGACGGACACCGACAAAAATGCAGGCATTTTTCGCGTCGGCAAAACGGTAGTTGAACTCAGTGACCGAGCGCCCGCCCAGCAGTTGGCAGAACTTCAGGAAGCTGCCCTTCTCTTCTGGAATGGTGACCGCCAGCAGCGCTTCACGCTGTTCCCCCAGCTCGCAGCGTTCGGAGACGTAGCGCAGGCCGTGGAAGTTAACGTTCGCGCCGGACAGCACGTGCGCCAGACGCTCACCGCGAATGTTGTGCTGGGCGATGTATTTTTTCATGCCCGCCAGCGCCAGCGCCCCGGAAGGCTCCGCCACCGCGCGCACATCTTCGAACAGGTCTTTCATCGCCGCGCAGATAGCGTCGCTATCCACGGTGACGATATCGTCGAGATACTCCTGGCACAGACGGAAAGTTTCATCACCGATGCGCTTCACCGCCACGCCTTCAGCAAAGAGGCCCACGCGCGGCAGGTCGACCGGATGACCGGCATCCAGCGCCGCTTTCAGGCAGGCTGAATCTTCTGCTTCCACCGCAATCACTTTGATTTGCGGCATTAGCTGTTTAATCAGCACCGCCACGCCCGCCGCCAGACCGCCGCCGCCGACCGGCACAAACACACGGTCGAGGTGAGCATCTTGCTGTAGTAATTCGAGCGCCAGAGTGCCCTGCCCGGCAATCACCATCGGGTGATCGAACGGCGGAACCCAGGTAAATCCCTGCTGCTGTGCCAGTTCAATGGCTTTAGCTTTGGCTTCATCAAAGTTCGCGCCGTGCAGCAGCACTTCGCCGCCAAAACCGCGTACCGCATCCACTTTGATGTCGGCAGTCGCTACCGGCATGACGATAAGCGATTTCAGGCCAAGACGAGCGGAGGAGAACGCCACGCCCTGCGCATGGTTGCCTGCGGAAGCGGTGATCACGCCGTGCGATTTCTGCTCGGGCGTCAGGCCCGCCATCATCGCGTAAGCCCCGCGCAGCTTGAAGCTGTGCACCGGTTGGCGGTCTTCGCGTTTAACCAGAATCACGTTATCAAGGCGCGAAGAGATCTTTTCCATTTTCTGCAGCGGCGTCACCTGAACCGCTTCGTAGACCGGTGCGCGAAGCACCGCTCTGAGATACTCGGCCCCCTCAGGGGAGCCGGATAGGGGTTGTGAATCTGCCATGATTAGCCACCCAGTTTCGATTTATCGCGCACGGCGCCTTTGTCGGCGCTGGTTGCCAGGCTGGCATAGGCGCGAAGGGCAAAGGAGACCTGACGTTCACGGTTTTTCGGGGTCCACGCCTGTTCGCCGCGGGCTTCCTGCGCTTCACGACGCGCAGCAATTTCTGCATCGCTCAGTTGCAGCTGAATACCGCGGTTCGGAATGTCGATGGCAATCATGTCGCCATCTTCAATGATTGCGATATTACCGCCACTTGCTGCTTCCGGAGAAACGTGGCCGATAGAGAGGCCAGACGTACCACCAGAGAAGCGGCCGTCGGTAATCAAGGCGCAGGCTTTACCAAGACCCATTGATTTCAGGAAGGTGGTTGGGTAGAGCATTTCCTGCATGCCCGGACCGCCTTTCGGCCCTTCGTAGCGAATCACCACCACGTCACCTGCCACCACTTTTCCGCCGAGGATAGCTTCTACCGCATCATCCTGGCTTTCGTACACTTTGGCCGGACCGGTGAATTTGAGGATGCTGTCATCAACGCCTGCCGTTTTCACGATGCAGCCGTTTTCCGCGAAGTTACCGTACAGCACGGCCAGACCACCGTCTTTGCTGTAGGCGTGTTCCAGAGAACGGATACAGCCTTCGGCACGGTCGTCATCCAGCGTGTCCCAGCGGCAATCCTGCGAGAACGCTTGAGTGGTACGGATACCGGCTGGGCCTGCGCGGAACATTTTTTTGACCGCGTCGTCCTGGGTAACGGTGATGTCGTACTGTTCCAGCGTCTGTGGCAGTGAAAGACCGAGAACGTTTTTCACATTGCGGTTCAGCAGGCCTGCGCGGTCCAGCTCGCCGAGGATCCCCAGCACGCCGCCGGCGCGGTGTACATCTTCCATATGGTATTTCTGGGTACTTGGCGCCACTTTACACAGCTGCGGCACCTTGCGGGACAGCTTGTCGATATCGCTCATGGTGAAGTCGATTTCGGCTTCCTGCGCCGCTGCCAGCAGGTGCAAAACGGTGTTGGTGGAACCGCCCATGGCGATATCCAGCGTCATGGCGTTCTCGAACGCCTCTTTACACGCGATGTTGCGCGGCAGCGCGGAGGCATCATCCTGTTCGTAATAGCGTTTGGTCAGCTCAACGATGCGCTGGCCTGCGGTGAGGAACAGTTCTTTACGGTCAGCGTGGGTGGCCAGCAGCGAGCCGTTGCCCGGCTGCGACAGACCCAGCGCTTCGGTCAGGCAGTTCATCGAGTTGGCGGTGAACATACCGGAACAAGAGCCGCAGGTTGGACAAGCGGAGCGTTCTACCTGCTCGCTCTGCGAGTCAGAAACTTTCGGGTCTGCGCCCTGAATCATCGCATCGACCAGGTCGAGCTTGATGATTTTGTCAGAGAGCTTGGTTTTCCCGGCTTCCATCGGGCCGCCGGAAACGAAGATAACCGGAATGTTCAGGCGCAAAGAAGCCATCAACATCCCCGGGGTGATTTTGTCGCAGTTGGAGATACAAACCATCGCATCGGCGCAGTGCGCGTTAACCATGTACTCCACGGAGTCGGCAATCAGCTCGCGGGACGGCAGTGAATAAAGCATGCCCCCGTGCCCCATGGCGATACCATCATCCACCGCAATGGTGTTGAATTCTTTGGCAACGCCGCCGGAGGCTTCGATCTGCTCTGCAACCAGTTTACCGAGGTCGCGCAGGTGAACGTGGCCCGGCACGAACTGGGTAAACGAGTTTACGACAGCAATAATCGGTTTACCGAAGTCATCATCGGTCATCCCGGTGGCGCGCCACAGTGCGCGGGCGCCCGCCATATTGCGGCCATGAGTGGTGGTGGCGGAACGGTATTTAGGCATGCTTTAGTACTCCCAGTCTTTATCTTGTTAAATGGGGTGCTGCGTGACACCCCATCTTTTTATACTTATGGATTAACCTGATCCAACCAGCCCCATTTATCTTCGGTTTCACCGGTAAAGAGGCCAAAGAATGCTTGCTGAACGCGTTTGGTGACCGGGCCACAGCGGCCTTCACCTACCTGGATACCATCGACGCTACGTACCGGCGTGATTTCAGCGGCGGTACCGGACATGAAGACTTCATCCGCAAGGTACAAGGATTCGCGAGAAAGCACCTGCTCGCGCACTTCAATGCCGAGGTCTTTCGCCAGTTTGATGATAGCGTCACGGGTGATACCCGGCAGCGCGGACGAGGTGAACGGAGGGGTAAAGATCACTCCATCTTTCACTTCAAACAGGTTTTCGCCTGCCCCTTCAGACAGATAGCCATTCACATCCAGCGCAATCCCTTCCTGATAACCGTGGCGGCGCGCTTCGCTGCCAACCAACAGTGAAGAGAGGTAGTTACCGCCCGCTTTTGCCGCGGTTGGGATGGTGTTCGGTGCCGCACGGTTCCAGGAAGAGACCATGGCATCGATCCCCTGATCCAGCGCTTCTGCGCCAAGATAAGCCCCCCACGGGAACGCCGCGATGATCACGTCGGTGGTGTAACCGTCCGGCGGGTTAACGCCCATACCCACATCACCCACGAAGACCAGCGGACGGATATAGGCGCTGGTCAGGTTGTTTTTACGCAGCACTTCACGGCAGGCTTCCATCAGTTCGTCAACGCTCTGAGAAACCGGGAAGCGATAGATTTTGGCGGAGTCACGCAGGCGTTGCATGTGCTCACGGTGGCGGAAGACAACCGGGCCTTTGTGAGAATCGTAGCAGCGGATACCTTCAAACACGGAGGTGCCGTAGTGCAGCGCGTGGGACATAACGTGTACTTTCGCGTCTTCCCAACGTACCATCTCACCGTTGAACCAGATGTAATCCGCTTTTTTCGTCGTCATTTCTCTTCCTATTGCGCTCAGGCGCGAATCTGTTGTTGTGATGTGCTTGTACACTGCTGAACGGCAACCGAGGCCACGTCCACCAGTTTATTTAATTGACTAAACAGTAAGTCGACCGACCGTGGGCTGGCAACGGTCAATTCGATATTTATGTTCTGTGCATCGCTTGCCGTTTCCATATTCATCGCGCAAATCTGAAAGCCGCGATGGCGAACCACACGTAAGACGCGTTCTAAGGTTTCCGGGTTGAAGCGGGCCTGCACATTGACCTGATGTTGCATCATGATAATTTCTCCAGCATTTGTGAGTTGCTGGCGCCAGGCGGCACCAGAGGCCAGACATTCTCAAGTTCGTCGATTGAGACATGAAGCAGGTACGGGCCTTCGCTTGCGAGCATGGTGTCGAGCGCCGCTTCTACCTGGTCTTTACGGGTGATATGTTGGCCAGGGATGCCGAAGGCGCTGGCCAGCGTGAGGAAATCGGGGTTATCGGTCAGGGTGGTTTCGCTATAACGTTCCTGGAAGAACAGCTGCTGCCATTGTCGAACCATCCCTAACCGCTGGTTGTCGAGCAATACGATCTTCAGCGGTAACTGCTTGCGTTTTACGGTGCCCAGCTCCTGTACGTTCATCATGAAAGAGCCGTCACCGGAGATACAGATAACCGTATCGTTCGGGCGCGCTACCTGTGCACCCACGGCAGCTGGCAGACCGAAGCCCATGGTGCCTAAACCGCTTGAGGTGATGAAGTTCTCCGGACGGGTGTAGGTCATGTGCTGAGCGGACCACATCTGGTGCTGGCCAACGTCAGTCGTCACCACACTTTCCGCCGGTTTACGATCGGAGAGCTGTTTCAGCAGCAGCGGCGCGTAGATAGCCTCGCCCGGATGGTCGTAACGCCATTCATGCTCGGCGCGCATCGCCGCATTATGTTCGCACCAGGCACCGATCGTCAGCGGCTGCTGCAGCGCGGGCAGCAGTGCATTCAGGTCACCCTGCAGGGCAACATGCACCTGGCGCAATTTGTTCATTTCTGCCGGGTCGATATCCATATGAATAACTTTGGCGTGCGGCGCGAAGGTGTTCAGCTTGCCGGTCACGCGGTCATCAAAGCGCGCGCCAACGGCGATCAGCAGGTCACACTCTTGTACTGCCAGGTTGGCCGCTTTGGTACCGTGCATACCCAGCATGCCGAGGTAGTACGGATAATCCGCAGGCACGGCACCCAGACCTTTCAGCGTGCAGGTTGCCGGCATTTGCGTGACCGCCATAAACTCGCGCAGCGCCGGAACCGCCTGCGCCATTCCCACGCCGCCACCGACGTACAGCATCGGTTTCTGCGCTTCAGCTAGCATCTGCTGCGCCAATGCCATTTCGCTGTGCGGGAAGGTGTCGTCGCTTTCAACGGTGGAGAAGTACGGGTCCAAATCGCCTTGTGCAATCTGAATATCTTTAGGGATATCAACCAAAACCGGGCCAGGACGGCCTGAGTTTGCCACCTCAAAGGCTTCTGCAATCACACGCGGGAGCTCTTCCAGAGATTGCACCAGGAAGCTGTGTTTGGTGCAGGCCAGCGACAAACCGAGAACGTCCACTTCCTGGAAGGCATCGGTACCGATAAACGGCACGGCAACCTGGCCAGTGATGGCAACAACGGGAACAGAATCGAGCAGCGCGTCCGCGAGGCCGGTGATCAGGTTAGTCGCCCCTGGACCAGAAGTGGCGATACAGACGCCGGTTTTGCCGGTAGAGCGGGCATAACCAATGGCCGCCATCGCCGCGCCCTGCTCGTGTCGACACAGCAGGTGCTCTACGCCGCCGTCATACAGCGCGTCGTAAACTGGCATAATGGCACCACCTGGATACCCAAATACCGTTTCGACTCCCTGCGCTCGCAACGCATGTACCACCCACTGTGCGCCATTCATAGTTAGTTCCCCGCCTTAGATCGTAAGAAACAGAATTTTGTGCTACTCGTCATTCTCTGCTCCTCGTTATTGTTTTTTAGTCATAAAAAAACCCCCGGACCTTTCGGTGCGGGGGTCTTAGTTCGTTAAGGCTTGATTTCTAAGCCTTTCCTCGTCCAAGTGCAGCCCCGCACGGTGGGATAATAATCACCACCACGCTAATCACGACCAGGCTAATCACTCGTAGAAGGGCTGTCATTTTTGTCTATTCTTGCATCTTGTTCGAAGGAATACCTACAGAGTTACCACAGACATCACAAAATGCACAAGTTTTTTTTATGATGCCATTGATTACCACGCTAAGAATCTTTAGAAAAAGATTTGTTTTATATAGAAAAATTATGAAATGAAAATATTTCACCATTTGGCGTTCATCGCGCACAAAAGCGGGAGTGGCTGGACGGCAGCATAAAAAATGCGGGCATGCTTCTGTGAAAAATGAAAATGCATGAACAGTAGCGAAAAAACCGGAATAAGCCGCGTAAATTCAAGAAGTGACAGATTAATACGACAACGCGCCGATGCATAATTCCCTTTATCAGGGAGGAATTATGTCACTATCCGTCGTCTATACGCGCGCAGCGCTCGGCGTGAATGCGCCGCTCATTACCATTGAAGTGCATATCAGCCAGGGGCTGCCGGGACTAGTGATGGTGGGTCTGCCGGAAACGACCGTCAAGGAGTCCCGGGATCGGGTTCGCAGCGCAATCATCAACAGCGGTTATACCTTTCCGGCGAAAAAAATCACCATCAACCTGGCTCCCGCCGACCTGCCGAAAGAAGGCGGTCGATATGATTTACCTATCGCTATTGCGCTCCTGGCGGCTTCTGAGCAGCTTAGCACCCAGAAACTGGGTCAATATGAGTTCGTGGGGGAATTAGCGCTTACAGGCGCATTACGCGGCATTCCTGGAGCCATCTCTGCGGCAATGGAGGCCATCAACGCCGGGCGGCAGATAGTACTTGCTGAAGACGATGCCCCGTTGGTTGGGCTGCTAGGCGGCAACGATTGTCTTATCGCCAGCCATCTTCTGGAAGTGTGTGCGTTTCTGGAAGGAAAGCAGGAATTGCGCCTCCCACCTGCGGAGACACCTGTAATTACCGAGGCGGCTGACGACCTGAGCGAAGTTATCGGGCAGCAGCAGGGGAAGCGCGCGTTAGAGGTGACGGCGGCGGGCGGGCATAATTTATTGCTGATAGGCCCACCGGGCACCGGCAAAACCATGCTCGCCTCCAGGCTCAGAGGACTACTACCGCCGCTCAACGATCGCGAGGCGCTGGAAAGCGCCGCTATCATCAGTCTGGAAAATAGTCGCCGCGTGCAGGCCGAGTGGCGCTGCCGCCCTTTTCGCGCACCGCACCATAGCGCCTCGTTAACGGCAATGGTGGGCGGAGGGTCAATACCTGCCCCTGGAGAGGTCTCTCTGGCCCATAACGGCATTCTATTTCTGGATGAACTGCCGGAGTTTGAACGTCGGGTGCTGGATGCGTTAAGAGAGCCTATCGAGTCGGGTAAGATCCATATTTCACGGACGCGCGCCAAAATCACCTACCCTGCTCGCTTCCAGCTGATTGCTGCCATGAATCCCAGCCCGACCGGACACTATGAGGGAAAGCACAATCGCTGCACGCCAGAACAGACGCTGCGCTATCTCAATCGTCTGTCGGGGCCTTTCCTCGACCGTTTCGATTTATCGCTCGAGATACCCATGCCTCCGCCAGGATTGCTAAGCCAACCCGTTCGTCTCGAAGAGAGTAGTCGGGAGGTACAGCGTCGCGTGATTGCTGCCCATCAGCGTCAGTTTACTCGGCAGGGGAAGCTTAATGCCCATCTCGGTAGCGGTGAGGCAAGGCTGCATTGCGCCCTTTGCGATGAGGATTCACGGTGGTTGGAACAGACGCTCACGCAACTGGGGCTTTCGATACGTGCCTGGCAGCGGCTACTTAAGGTTGCACGCACGTTGGCCGATATGGAGGGCGTTGACGCCATCGAGCGTCGACATTTGCAGGAAGCGTTAAGCTACCGTGGGATTGATCGCATGCTTAGCCACCTGCAAACCTTACTGCAATAAAAAAGGGGCCGGAGCCCCTTTTTCTTAATCGTCGCTTTCAGTGTAGTCGTCAGCGCCTTCCATCTGCGGTTTACCACCGGACAGCGTATGGAAACGCTTAGGACGCTTAATGCGAGTCACATACTTGTGCCATACGCGTTCAGCTTCTGAAGCCGGTTCACGCTCACCGCGGCATACCGCGACGAACTGGTGTTCCTCATCGGTTGCAGGCTCACGCTTGCCAAGATCGAGTTCGTTAAAGGCAAAGCCATAACGTTCCAGCAGCTGCGCCTCTTTGATGGTGAAGTCACCATGACGAGAGAACCCGCGCGGATAATTTTTATTATCGAAAAAACGATTAGTCGTCGTAAAGCTTTCCGCCATCCTACACGCTCCTAATTCTTTGGCCGAGCTATTTATGGCGCGGAGTATTAGATACGCTTGACAGAGTGTAAAACAAAAGATTTAAATCATTACGACAAAAAATTTTGCGGAGAAAGCTGTGGATACCGAATTGCTGAAAACTTTCCTCGAAGTGAGCAGAACTCGCCACTTCGGGCGAGCCGCAGAAGCGCTCTATCTGACACAATCTGCGGTGAGCTTTCGTATTCGTCAGTTAGAAAATCAGCTTGGTGTTAATTTATTTACCCGTCACCGCAATAACATACGGCTGACGGCAGCGGGAGAAAAGCTGCTCCCTTACGCAGAGACGTTAATGAGTACATGGCAGGCAGCTCGTAAGGAGGTTGCCAGCACCTCACGGCACAACGAATTTTCGATTGGGGCCAGCGCTTCACTGTGGGAGTGTATGCTCAATGAGTGGCTAGGAAGGCTCTACCAGGCGGATGATGCCCTGCAGTTTGAAGCACGAATTGCGCAACGACAGTCTCTGGTGAAACAGTTGCATGAGCGCCAGCTCGATCTACTGATCACCACAGAAACACCAAAGATGGATGAATTCAGCAGCCAGCTGCTGGGACATTTTACTCTGGAGCTGTTTTGCGCGTCACCGGCCACCATCAAAGCCGATCTCAACTATCTCCGTCTCGAGTGGGGCGCGGATTTTCAGCAGCATGAAACCGGGCTTATCGCCAGCGATGATATTCCGTTATTAACCACCAGTTCGGCGAGCCTGGCCTATCGACAGCTGCTGCCGTTAAAGGGTTGTACCTGGTTGCCAACATCGTGGGCGCAGGAACAAAATGGCCTATATCCGGTTGCTGATGGATCATCAATTTCACGGCCTTTATACGCGATCTGGCTGCAAAATAGCGACAAACAGGCGCAAATTCGCGACATATTGAAAAACAACGTTTTTTGATAACCAAGGGAAATGAGTGGCCCGGAGTGAATAGCGATGGGCCTTTAAGAAAGGCAAATTTTGGGCAAAAAAAATCCTTTGCCTAAGCAAAGGATTATATATGGCAGGGGCGGAGAGACTCGAACTCGCGACACCCGGTTTTGGAGACCGGTGCTCTACCAACTGAGCTACGCCCCTAAAGACTTCTTAATTTTTCTTATCATTAAGCCTGCTAATGTAGCAGGCTTAATT
>NZ_JMPL01000104.1 GCF_000735365.1 Kluyvera ascorbata ATCC 33433
AGCCCGCAATGGGCTGCACCGAGCCGGTCTCGCTGGCGCTGGCAAGCGCGATTGCGGCTTCTCACCTAGCGGGGCGTATCAGCCATATTGAGGCTAAGGTATCGCCAAACCTGATGAAAAACGGCATGGGCGTTACCGTACCGGGCACGGGAATGGTTGGCTTGCCGATTGCCGCCGCGCTGGGTGCGCTGGGCGGTGATGCACAGGCTGGGTTAGAGGTCTTGAAGGGCGCGTCGGTGGAGGATATTACGGCGGCCAAGGTTCTGCTGGCCAGCGGTAAAGTGTCGGTGACCATGGAAGACCCGTGCGATGACGTGTTGTACGCCAGCGCAACGGTTCATACTCTCGACGAATCGGCCACGGTAACCATTGCTGGCGGTCATACACGCGTCATTCGCATCGTGAAAAATGGCGTGACGCTGCTGGATGCCAGCAATTGCGAGGGAGCAGAGGAGGAGCAAGCCACCTCGCTTGAACGCGTCACGCTGGAGCAGGTTGTTGAGTTTGCCGAGCAGGTGCCGTTTGAGAAAATTAGCTTTATTCTCGATGCGGCATTGCTGAACAGCGCGCTCTCCCACGAAGGTCTGCGTGCGCCGTACGGTCTGCATATTGGCGCGACCCTGCAACGTCAGCGTGAGCGCGGGCTGCTGGCAAAAGATCTGCTGAGCGACATTATTATTCGCACCTCGGCGGCCTCGGATGCGCGCATGGGCGGCGCTTGCCTGCCTGCCATGAGCAACTCGGGCTCGGGGAATCAGGGCATTGCCGCCACCATGCCGGTGGTGGTGGTGGCGGAACATCTGGGCTGTTCCCAGGAGAAAATGGCCCGCGCGTTGATTCTCTCGCACCTGACGGCTATCTATATTCATCACCAACTGCCGATGTTGTCGGCGCTCTGCGCGGCCACCACGGCCTCGATGGGAGCGGCGGCCGGTATCTGCTGGCTTATCGATGGCAGCTATCGCAGCATCTCAATGGCCATCAGCAGCATGATTGGCGATGTGAGCGGCATTATCTGCGATGGCGCGTCCAACAGCTGCGCGATGAAAGTCTCGACCAGCGTGTCGTCGGCGTGGAAAGCGGTGCTGATGGCACTGGATGAAACGGCGGTAACGGGAAATGAGGGGATTGTGGCGAACGACGTGGAACAGTCGATTAGCAACCTCTGCTCGCTGGCCTGTGACTCTATGCAGCAGACGGACAAACAGGTGATTCAGATTATGGCGAGCAAGCTCGCGTAAAATAATAGCCCCGGTTTCTGGCCGGGGCACTTTCTCAGGCAGCGTGTTCTTCTTCCTGATGACGCTCTGCTTCACAAACGATCGCTTCGAGCTCGTTCAGCATCTCTTCAAAACCAAACGTTTTAGGCGCGATGACCGGCTGTGGTGCGTTAACGACGACGGCCTTGTGCTGCTTCTTGTTGTTTCGCTTACTCATAGTGTCTTCGGTGTCCCTGAAAATCGTTACACCGGTAAATCTATCAGCAAAGCGCGCAGCGGGGTATCAGCTACGAGTGTGATATTGCTCTCATCGCGGATAAATGCCCCATCGCCGCAGGTCAGAGACTGCTTCTCAGCCTCGTGCGCCAGCGCATGAACCGTACCATGAATCGACTGCAAATAGGCGCGCGGCCCGTGCAGCTGCAGGCTTACCTGCTCACCTTTCGCCAGCTCAATATGGTGCAACCATACCTGCTGACGCAGCTGTAAACTATGCTGGCTGCCGTCCGGTGAGGCTAACAGTTGGTGGTTCGTCTCTTTCAGTTTGATCTTCTGCACGCGCGAATTTTCGCGTTCTGGGCAGGCGTCGAGCCAGATTTGCATCCGGGTTAACGGCTTGTCTTTACTCAGATTATGCTCGCTGTAGCTCACGCCTTGCTGCGTGGCAATCAGCAGCGCTTCACCGGCTTTGGCATGAATATGATGGCCTTCGCTATCGCGGTACTCCGCTTCACCTTCCAGGATGATATTCAGGATATCGACTTTTGGATAGGTACGTGGCTGGAAGGCGGCACCCGGTGCGAGCACTTCCTGATTCAACACGCGCAGTGAGGCGTAGCCCAGCAGCTTCGGATCAAAGTAGTGTCCAAAAGAGAAGGTATAGCGAGCCTGCAGCCAACCGAAGTCTGCCTGTCCGCACTGTTTCGCTGTTCTTGTGGTAATCATCTTCTTGACCCTCCTTTACACTAAATCAATGGTAAAGGTATGGACGCTGCATTGTTAGCCAGATATTCTGCCCGGTATGTTCAAATTTACTGAATGAGCACGCTATGGCCAAAGAGAGAGCGCTGACGCTAGAAGCACTACGAGTAATGGACGCGATTGATAGACGCGGGAGCTTTGCCGCCGCGGCTGATGAGCTTGGTCGCGTGCCTTCGGCATTGAGCTACACCATGCAAAAGCTGGAAGAAGAGCTGGACGTGGTGTTGTTTGACCGTTCGGGTCATCGAACAAAATTCACTAACGTCGGGCGTATGCTGCTGGAACGCGGTCGTGTTCTGCTGGAAGCCGCTGACAAGCTGACCACCGATGCCGAAGCGCTGGCCCGAGGCTGGGAAACCCACCTCACCATCGTGGCAGAGGCGCTGATCCCAACTTCGACGCTGTTCCCGCTGGTGGAAAAACTCGCGACCAAATCTAATACTCAGTTGTCGATCATTACCGAAGTGCTGGCGGGCGCCTGGGAGCGCCTGGAGCAGGGGCGGGCGGATATCGTGATTGCGCCGGATATGCATTTCCGCTCATCGACGGAGATTAACTCCCGTAAACTTTATTCGGTGATGAACGTTTATGTGGCCGCGCCGGATCATCCTATTCATCAGGAAGCCGAACCGCTGTCGGAAGTCACGCGCGTGAAGTATCGCGGCGTGGCGATTGCCGACACCGCTCGCGAACGTCCGGTGCTGACGGTACAGTTGCTGGATAAGCAGCCGCGTTTGACGGTCACGTCGATGGAAGAAAAACGTCAGGCGCTGTTAGCCGGTTTGGGGGTCGCAACGATGCCGTATCCGATGGTTGAAGAGGATATCGCCCAAGGTCGCTTACGCGTGGTGAGCCCGGAATATACCAGCGAAATTGATATCATCATGGCCTGGCGCCGTGACAGCATGGGCGAAGCGAAGTCCTGGTGCCTGCGCGAGATCCAAAAGCTGCTAACCGCGAAATAAACCCCGGAGTCGGTGCTTTGCACCTCGTCCGGGCTACATTTTGCTGGTAGCCCGGACGAGTGAAGCGACGCTGGGATCAGGAAAGACGTTTCGGATCCGGTCCAAAACGGTTGTTGCCTGGCGTTCCGTTCTGGCAGTTAAAGATGATAATCACCAGCCAGCCAATCACCGGAATCAACAGCAGGAGCAGCCACCACGCCGAGCGATCGGTGTCGTGTAGTCGGCGGAACTGCACTGCCCACCACGGAAGAAAAACCAGAATGCCGTAAATGGTGGTGAGGATCCCTTCGCCGCCAGCGCGCTGCCAGCCCAGCATCTTATCCACCACGCTCAGCACTGCCGTCAAAATGACGTTCACCAGAATGAACATCCAATACTCTTTGCGACGAGCGCGGCCACCAAATCCAATGTAATTACGTAGAACGTTGAGATACCAATCCATTTTTATGCCTCAGTTGATCATTAATCACTTGTTTTTTAAGCGATCAAGCTAAGGATAGTCGTGAATGAAAAAGTGGTAAATATTGATGATGTGAAATTAATTGGGCATCGAGGACCGATGCCCAATGGGCTTAGCGGAAACGTTCGTCGCGGCCGTGTGGTTCGTCCAGATCCTGCCATGGCCCGATGGAGATAATCCCGGTCGGGTTAATGGTTTTGTGGCTGCGGAAGTAGTGGTTGCGGATATGGTCGAAGTCGACGGTTTCCGCAATGCCCGGCATCTGGTAGATATCGCGCAGGAAACCGTGCAGGTTCAGGTAATCGCTGATGCGATGCTTATCGCACTTGAAGTGGGTCACGTAGACCGGATCGAAGCGGATAAGCGTCGTCCACAGGCGAATATCGGCTTCGGTCAGCTGATTACCGGTCAGGTAGCGATGCTGACCGAGGATCGTTTCCAGACGATCCAGCGAGCTAAAGACCTTATCAACGGCTTCATCATAGGCTGCCTGGCTGGTGGCAAAACCGGCTTTATAGACCCCGTTGTTCACCGTGTCGTAGATCCAGCTGTTCAGCTCATCAATCTGATCGCGCAGCGCGGCTGGATAGTAATCGCCCGCTTTGGCACCCAGCGCATCAAATGCAGTATTGAACATGCGAATGATTTCCGCTGATTCATTGCTGACGATGGTCTGATTCTTTTTATCCCACAGTACCGGCACGGTTACGCGCCCGGAGTAGGTGGAATCGGCATGCTGATAGAGCTGATACAGGAATTGATGCTGGTAAAGCGTATCGCCCGTTGCGGCCGGGAAATCGGCATCGAAGGTCCAGCCGTTTTCCAGCATCAGCGGGTTGACGACGGATACGGAGATGAACGGTTCCAGTCCTTTAAGCTTACGCAGGATAAGCGTGCGGTGCGCCCACGGACAGGCAAGAGAGACGTAGAGGTGATAGCGATCTTTCTCAGCGGCAAAACCGCCGTTGCCGGTAGGGCCGGGCTCGCCGTCGGCGGTCAGCCAGTTGCGAAATGCAGAAACTGAACGCTGGAAACGTCCACCGGTGGATTTGGTGTCATACCAGACGTCTTGCCAGACGCCATCGATCAATTGTCCCATGATGTGCTCCTCCAGATAGCAAAAGCGAGGAGATATCTCCTCGCTTTTTTATTCATTCAGTATAGTGCGTTCTTACCACTTTTTATTCAGCACGCGGTCGATGCTGAATGCGCCTGGACCGGTGATACCCAGCAGCAGGTAGCCGCCAGCGATGGTCAGGTTTTTCATAAACATCAGCGAGTTCACGCCTTCAGCAAAGTTGCTGTGGAAGATGAAGGCAGTCAGCAGGGTGAAACCTGCAGTGAACAGCGCGGTGGTGCGAGTCAGGAAACCGAACAGAATCGCCAGACCGCCGCCAAACTCAAGCAGAATGGTCAGTGGCAGCAGGAAACCAGGGACACCCATTGCTTCCATATACTGCTGCGTACCCGCATACCCGGTGATTTTGCCCCAGCCAGCGGTGATAAACAGAATCGGCATCAGAATACGTGCGACCAGGAAACCAATATCTTCTAATTTTTTCATCTTTCTCTCCAGAGAACCTTGCGGGCAGTTAAACCGTTTTATTGAGCATTTACACGCTGATAGCGCGTAGCTGCTGTCGATGGAGAGAAATATAACTGTGACGTATAACAATTGTTAGCAAGGAAAACTGTTGAAGTTCTTCAAAGAATCTGAGCAATGATGTATGGCAGTGGGGAAATCGGGACGGCAGACGGTTAAAGGGATTTACGCGCGATATTCCTGACCATGCGCCAGGTGCTCCAGATACCCACGCCGCGGCGGGCCCAGCGCACCAGAAAACGCGGATGGCGCAGTGAAACCACCGCCATGGCGCTGCTGGCGACCATGAACCACGAACGCAGGCTGACAAGCTTGCTCCAGCCGCGATCGTAGGGTTGGGTGGTATCCAGCCAGTCGCGACGGCTGGCGCTAAGGTCCAGCCGCTGCTGCTGAATTTGCCGTAGCAGATACGCTTTGCGTGCTTCTCGTTCCTGTCGTGGACTCATGGTTCATTATCCTCCAGCAGGGTGCGATCGTTGGCCAACTCGTGGCGAGTATGGCGTAACAGCGTTGAGCGACGTGCTTTGCTCAGCGTCCATATTCCGCCAACGATAGCGAGGAGCAACAGCGTCGCGGTAGTCGCTACCATGACGATGAGGCGATACTGTGGGTCAACGGCCCACATTATCAGCACCAACAGGCTCATCAGGCCGAAAGCGGTAAACAGCAGGGTAAGCCCTGCCATTAACAGGAGCTGAATGAGGTTTGCCTTCTCCTCTTCCAGCTCCACGACCGCTAAGCGCAGCCGCGTTTCGACCATCTGAACCACGAGGGTAACAATGCGCTGGCCAATGCCGAGAATGTTCTTTCCCGGCCCCTGCGCCTGGTGAGAATCGCTCATGCTTAACGACGCGTCAGCAGAACGCCCAGTACCAGCCCGACGGCTGCACCAATACCGACGCCGGTCCATGGGTTTTCACGCACGTAGCCATCGGCTTTGGCCGCCGCTTCACGTGTCTGCTTAGATAAGACTTCGCCTGCTTCGCCCAGGCGGTCACGGCTCTCTTTCAGCGCGCTTTCCGCTTTACTACGCAGCTTGCTCATCTCCTCTTTGGACTTGTCGGTGGAAGCATTCAGGACCTCTTCCAGAGTATCGGACAGGGCTTTCAGCTCTGCGCGTAATTGATCTGATGTCGTATCTTTAGCCATCGTATCTCTCCTGTAAGTATTTCCACTCAATATGCGCGGGATTCCAGAGCGTTAAGTTCTTTCTTGGCTTCCTGCAGCTTATGTGCGCGTTTCGCCACTTTGTCCGCATCGCCTTTCTGTTTTGCTTCCTTCAGATCCTGCTCGCGCTCGCGAACTTCATCCTTTTGTTCGGCAATTTTTTCCTGATGATCGGCGCGAAGCTTGCTGTCAGTACAGTGTGCCTGGACTTCGCTCAACGCCTTTTTCAGGCCGTCGATACGGTTCTGATTGTTATGCTTCTCGGCATAGCCAATCTCGCGCTGAATGTCCTGCTCTTTTTCCTGACACAGTGATGTTGCTGCTGCGCTCGCACTGAGAGACGCGAGAGCAAGGGCAAGAACGATGCGGTATTTCATGTATGAACCTTCCATTGTGCATAGTACATCGAGCATGTACTGTTCCGGTCTGTGAACAACGCCGTTGCGTCACCCACAATACTAAGCATAGTAACGAAAATACAAAATCACCAAAGCTGGTGAAATTATTCGGATTCCTGGAAGTGGCTAGCCAAATCGATGCGAGGTATCACGAAGAAGAGACAGCCAGCTTGCCGGGTTGTTATCTTCATCCTGCAGCGCTATCACGTAGACATGCGGCAGGCTGTTATCCAGTACGCGCTTTGCCGCGGCGCTCTGTTCACTGGACTCAAAGGTAATCAGCAGCGCATCATCCTTCGGGGTGATGCTCTTAAAACGAATGCCGTTAGCATCCAGATGGTGAGAGATGGAAAAACCATCTGGCATGCTCGCCTGGTTGATAGGGCGAATGGCAAGCGTAGACTCTTCGCGCTGAAGCGCAGCCCACAGCCAGAGCAGGATGCAAAGCATCACTACCATGCCCAGGCTAAGGGTAAATCGACGTAGCAGAATACGGTTTGGCACCATAGTTACCCTCGATTACCGTATTTCTTCTTCCACACGACGGCCAGTGAGCCTATCAGGCCAACAACCAGCAGTACCACCGGCAGCAGCATCAGGCAAGACATCAGCGCGTCTTCGTACTTCTGGAATACCGGTGTTTTACCCAGCAGGTAGCCAAGGGTGGTCAGAATCAGCACCCACAGCAGGCCGCTCATCCAGTTGAAGAACTGGAAGCGCGCGTTGTTCAGACCGGAGATCCCGGCAATGGTCGGCAGCAGGGTACGCACGAAGGCGATAAAGCGGCCAATCAGCAGCGCGGAAAGCCCGTGTTTATGAAACAGATGGTGCGCACGCTGGTGGTAGTGGGCGGGAAGATGTGAAAGCCAGTTCTGAACGATACGCGTATTGCCAAGCCACCGGCCCTGAATGTAGCTAAGCCAGCAGCCCAGGCTTGCGGCGACGGTAAGCAGAATCACCGTTTGTGGGAAGCCCATCGCGCCTTTGGCAATGAGTACGCCGACCAGTACCAGCAGGCTATCGCCCGGTAAAAACGCGGCCGGCAGCAAACCGTTCTCAAGGAACAGAATCATAAATAAGACAAAATAGAGCATGCCGATCATGGACGGATTAGCGAGGGTTTCGAAATCCTGGCTCCACAAGGCATTTAAGAGTTGGGTTAATAGTTCCATTCACGATTCCTGGTACATCGATTAACGTAATGCCTGAACGCGCTGCGACGGTCTTCTCTTGTTTCTATTTTAATAGCATCGCGGTAAATACGCGCTGAACAGTCCCTGTTTTGGCGAAATAATCTATTGCTGAACAACAAAAAGGCAAATTGCATGCAATTGTAACAAATGACGTGGTTTTACGTCATAGAAATTGCAATTTGTTGCAGTTTGATTTTGCGTTTTCGAGCGGGGAGTGGCTAGGGGATTTACAAAGGCTTACCCACGCGAAATGTCGGGTAAGCCCTGGAAAGAAAGCGAAGTAATTATTTGCCGCCGATAGCAACCGTATCGAGGTGAACGACCGGGTTTTCGGCAAACAGATAGCGGTCGGCGTTGAATTCGAAATCATCGCTGGTTTCGTTGAACAGCATCAGCTTGGTGTTTTCCAGGTGCTGCCACATAGCAATTTTGGCCGCGTGAGGATCTTTGCGAATCAGCGCTTTCAGAATCTGGTCGTGATCGTCACACCAGTTGTCGACGGTGCGGGCATCGATATGGTCGTGGAGTTTTTTCCAGTATGGGTTGTGTACGCGCTGGGTCCACATTTTTTCGACAATAGCGGCAAGGGCGGTGTTCTGGGTTGCCAGAGCAACCTGCACGTGGAACTGGAGATCCCACTCTGAATCACGGAAGCATTTTTCCTGGCGCGCCTTTTCCTGGATCTCCATCAGCTTCATGATGTCCTGCTTGGTGACCTGGGTGGCGGCAAACTCCGCGATGTTACTCTCAATCAGCTGACGTGCCTGCAGCAGCTCAAACGGGCCGTAGTTGGCAAATTCTTGCGACTCGTCCGGGGTTTGATGGTATTTCGCCTGATTAGAAATGACGTGAATGCCGGAGCCTTTGCGGACTTCAACATACCCTTCTACTTCCAGCATAATGATGGCTTCGCGAACAACGGTACGGCTGACGCTTTTTTCATCGGCAATAAAGCGCTCTGCAGGCAGTTTATCGCCCACAAGGTAGACGCCTTGCTCAATGCGTTCTTTCAGCTCAGCGGCCAGTTGCTGATACAAGCGACGTGCGTCGGCGATTTCCATATGCTCTCCAGGCAGGGTACGGCAGATTAAATTTGTTATACCACTTTTACGAGCAGCTAACCATATTATGACATGAAAAAAGCCGCCTGAAACAAGGCGGCTTTTGTGAAAACAGACATTCGTTACAGTTTAGTTTTGCGTCGCTTGTTGAGTAGGGCGATTGGCGCCAGACTCACCGTCGTCAGCCTGCTTGTTCTGCAGGACGGTCCAGATAACCAGCGCACCCAGCAGGTCGAAGATAGCCAGGACGGCAAACAGTGGGCTGAAGCCGATGGTATCTGCCAGCGCACCGACGACCAGAGCAAACATAGTGCTCGCCATCCACGCCGCCATACCGGTCAGACCGTTCGCGGTGGCCACTTCGTTACGACCGAAGACGTCAGAAGAGAGCGTAATCAGCGCACCGGACAGGGACTGGTGAGCGAAGCCACCGAGGCACAACAGGGCGATAGCAACGTATGGGCTGGTGAACAGACCGATCATCCCTGGGCCAATCATCAGCAGTGCGCCCATGGTGACAACCATTTTACGAGAAACAATCAGGTTCACGCCGAACCAGCGCTGGAACAGCGGCGGCAGGTAGCCACCCAGTACGCAACCTACGTCAGCGAACAGCATTGGCATCCACGCAAACATCGCGATTTCTTTCAGGTCAAAGCCGTAGACTTTGAACATGAACAGTGGGATCCAGGCGTTGAAGGTACCCCAGGCTGGCTCAGCCAGGAAGCGCGGCAGGGCGATACCCCAGAAGCGACGGGTCTGAATGATCTGCCATGGAGACATTTTTTTCGCATTGTTGGTCTGGTGCTGTGCTTCCTGACCACCAATGATGTAATCACGTTCTTCGTCAGTTAATTTTTTCTGATCGCGTGGGTGTTTGTAGAAGATGAGCCAGGACATTGCCCAGATGAAGCTCAGCGCACCGGAGATAATGAACGCCATCTGCCAGCTGTGCATCACGATAGCCCAGACAACCAGCGGTGGCGCAATCATGCCGCCGATAGAAGAACCGACGTTAAAGTAACCTACTGCAATAGAACGCTCTTTAGCCGGGAACCATTCGGAGCTCGCTTTCAGACCCGCGGGGATCATGGCCGCTTCAGCAGCACCTACCGCACCACGTGCGACGGCCAGACCGCCCCAGCTGCCTGCCAGCGCAGTCGCGCCGCAGAAAACTGCCCAGGCAACGGCGAAGAAGGCGTAGCCGATTTTGGTACCCAGAATGTCCAGAACGTAGCCGGCAACCGGCTGCATCACGGTATACGCTGCAGAGTAAGCAGCGATGATGTAAGAGTATTGCTGTGTGGAAATGTGCAGCTCAGCCATCAGAGTTGGCGCTGCTGCCGCCACGGTATTACGTGTCAGGTAGCCCAGCACGGTGCCCATCGTCACCAGTGCGATCATGTACCAACGTAACCCTTTAATTTTACGCATGTAAACCTCATCGTGTTGTTATAACTGCGAGTCCTGCAGCCATCCTCCTGTGTTGCCGGAAGATGTCATTCTCGAAGGGGCTTACCGGTGTAATGCTTCCCGGTACGACCCGAACTTGCCAGTAAGTACGCGTGCTGAATTCGGTATCCGTACCGCTCAATCAGGTGTCTTTATCGACCACGGCTACTACATTCCGTCGTTCAATGTGTTTCGACGGGGTGCAAGATAACTTGTCATACAACTTTAAAAGGTGAATACCGTCACAAAAGAGGTATTTCCCGTACGGTTAAAGGGGTAGATACACCAGGCCAGGCGTGGCGCGGCCTGTAGGGGCGTTTCGTCATTTTTTCTGTCATTTTTTGTCAAGGTTTATTGATCTAACTCACGAAAAAATCTTCGGTCGAACGAAATTGGTGTGATAACTTTGACAGCATTACAGATAAACATCTGACCCACTCGTTGAGAGGAAGACGATAATGACCCCGTTCATGACTGAAGATTTTCTGTTAGACACCGAATTTGCTCGCCGTCTGTACCACGACTACGCAAAAGATCAGCCGATTTTCGACTATCACTGCCACCTGCCGCCACAGCAGGTTGCTGAAGACTATCGTTTTAAAAATCTGTATGACATCTGGCTGAAAGGCGACCACTACAAGTGGCGTGCGATGCGTACTAACGGCGTAGCAGAACGCCTGTGTACCGGCGATGCGTCTGACCGCGAGAAGTTTGACGCGTGGGCTGCAACCGTACCGCATACCATCGGCAACCCGTTATACCACTGGACTCACCTCGAGCTGCGTCGCCCATTCGGCATCACTGGTAAACTGCTGTCACCGTCTACCGCTGGCGAAATCTGGGATGAGTGCAACGAGCTGCTGGCGCAGGATAAATTCTCCGCGCGCGGCATCATGAAGCAGATGAATGTGAAAATGGTCGGCACCACCGATGACCCAATCGATTCTCTGGAGCACCACGCAGCCGTCGCCAAAGACGGTTCGTTTGACGTGAAAGTGCTGCCAAGCTGGCGCCCGGATAAAGCTTTCAACATCGAGCTGGCCACCTTCAACGATTACATGGCAAAACTGGGTGAAGTGTCTGACACCGACATCCGCCGTTTTGCTGACCTGCAGACCGCGCTGACCAAGCGTTTGGATCACTTCGCCGCTCACGGCTGTAAAGTGTCCGACCACGCGCTGGACGTGGTGCTGTTCGCGGAATCTAACGAAGCGGAACTGGATAGCATCCTGGCACGTCGTCTGGCGGGTGAAACGCTGAGCGAGCACGAAGTTGCGCAGTTCAAAACCGCCGTTCTGGTCTTCCTGGGCGCAGAATACGCACGTCGCGAATGGGTACAGCAGTACCACATCGGCGCGCTGCGTAATAACAACCAGCGTCAGTTCAAACTGTTGGGTGCGGACGTTGGCTTCGACTCCATCAATGACCGCCCAATGGCTGAAGAACTGTCTAAGCTGCTGAGTAAGCAGAACGAACAGAACCTGCTGCCAAAAACCATTCTGTACTGCCTGAACCCACGCGATAACGAAGTGTTGGGCACCATGATCGGTAACTTCCAGGGTGAAGGCATGCCTGGCAAAATGCAGTTCGGTTCCGGCTGGTGGTTCAACGATCAGAAAGACGGTATGGAACGTCAGATGACTCAACTGGCGCAGCTGGGCCTGCTGAGCCGCTTCGTCGGCATGCTGACCGATAGCCGTAGCTTCCTGTCTTACACCCGCCACGAATACTTCCGTCGTATTCTTTGCCAGATGATTGGCCGCTGGGTTGCTGCGGGCGAAGCGCCTGCCGATATCCAGTTGCTGGGTGAGATGGTGAAAAACATTTGCTTTAACAATGCGCGTGACTATTTCGCCATTGAACTGAACTAAAGTCTGGGGTTGGTATGCAATACATCAAGATCCATGCGCTGGATAACGTCGCGGTAGCGCTCGCTGATTTGGCCGAAGGAACCGAAGTCACCGTTGATGGGCAGGTGATTACCCTGCGTCAGGCGGTAACGCGTGGCCACAAATTCGCCTTACGCGACATCGCGAAGGGTGAAAACGTCATTAAATACGGTTTACCTATTGGCCATACGCTGGTGGATGTGGCAGCGGGCGAGCATATCCATGCTCACAACACGCGCACGAATCTCAGCGATCTGGACACGTATAGCTACCAACCCGATTTCCAGGCAGAGGTTGCTCAGCCTGTCGATCGTGACGTGCAGATTTACCGCCGTGCTAACGGTGATGTGGGCGTGCGTAACGAAATCTGGATCCTGCCGACCGTTGGCTGCGTGAACGCCATGGCTCGCCAGATGCAGAACCGTTTCCTGAAAGAGACCAACGATGCCGAAGGTATCGATGGCGTTCACCTCTTCAGCCACACCTACGGTTGCTCACAGCTCGGTGACGATCACATTAATACCCGTACCATGCTGCAAAACATGGTGCGTCACCCGAATGCGGGCGCGGTGCTGGTGGTTGGCCTGGGTTGTGAAAACAACCAGGTTGACGCTTTCCGCGAAACCCTTGGCGAGTTCGATCCTGAGCGCGTTCACTTCATGGTCTGCCAACACCAGGAAGACGAAGTGGAAGCCGGGATCGAACATCTCCATCAGCTGTACAGCGTGATACGCAATGACAAACGCGAGCCGGGTAAACTGAGCGAGCTGAAGTTTGGTCTGGAATGCGGTGGGTCTGACGGCCTGTCCGGTATTACCGCCAACCCGATGCTGGGTCGTTTCTCCGACTACGTGATTGCCAACGGCGGCACCACCGTGCTGACCGAAGTACCGGAAATGTTCGGTGCTGAGCAGCTGCTGATGAGCCATTGCCGTGACGAAGAGACTTTCGGCAAGCTGGTGACCATGGTCAATGACTTCAAGCAGTACTTCATTGCGCATGACCAGCCTATCTACGAGAACCCATCGCCGGGCAACAAAGCGGGTGGTATCACGACGCTGGAAGACAAATCACTGGGCTGCACGCAGAAAGCGGGCTCCAGCAAAGTGGTTGACGTGCTGCGCTACGGCGAACGCCTGAAAACGCACGGTCTGAACCTGCTGAGCGCACCGGGCAACGATGCGGTAGCCACCAGCGCTCTGGCGGGTGCGGGCTGTCATATGGTGCTGTTCAGTACCGGTCGCGGTACCCCTTACGGTGGTTTCGTGCCGACGGTTAAAATTGCCACCAACAGCGAACTGGCTGAGAAGAAGAAACACTGGATCGACTTCAATGCTGGCCAGCTGATTCACGGCAAAGCCATGCCTCAGCTGCTGGAAGAGTTCGTGGACGTTATCGTCGACTTCGCCAACGGCAAGCAGACCTGCAATGAGCGCAATGACTTCCGCGAGCTGGCTATCTTTAAGAGCGGAGTCACATTGTAATAAAAATGTGATCTGATACGATAAAACGGCGTTTCATTGTCTGAAACGCCGTTTTTTTATGCTGTTTAACAAGGACCTCTCATGACGGCGTATTGGCTGGCCCAGGGCGTTGGCGTTCTGGCATTTATCATCGGGATCACCACCTTCATCAACCGCGATGAACGGCGCTTCAAGTTTCAACTTTCGCTCTACAGCGCCACCATCGGCGTGCACTTTTTCCTGATGGGCGCGATCCCCGCCGGGATGAGCGCGGAGCTAAACGTCATTCGAACGATCATTTCGGTCTACACGCGCCGGATCTGGGTGATGTTTGTCTTTATCGCGCTGACATTGATCCTCGGACTGAGCAAACTGCACCATGCCATGGAACTGCTGCCGATTGCCGGCACGGTGGCCAGTACCTGGGCGTTGTTCCGCTGTAAAGGGCTGACGGTTCGCAGCGTCATGTGGTGCTCCACGCTGTGCTGGGTTATCCATAACTTCTGGCTCGGCTCGATTGGCGGCACGATGATTGAAGGCAGCTTCCTGGTGATGAACGGCCTGAACATCATTCGCTTCTGGCGGATGCAGCGTAAGGGGATTGACCCGTTCAAGGTCGAGAAGAAAGTACAGGAACAGAACCCCTCCGCCTGATGGCGAAGGGGTCAGAGCATTAGCTACGCAGGGCGTTCTTCGCCAGACGGGCGTCCTCCGCCTGACACACGGCGGCGGTGAACATCACGTCAGTGGAAGAGTTGATAGCCGTTTCACATGAGTCCTGCAGCACGCCGATAATAAAGCCGACCGCCACTACCTGCATGGCAATCTCGTTCGGAATACCGAACATGTTGCAGGCCAGCGGGATCAGCAGCAGGGAACCACCCGCCACGCCGGAAGCACCGCAGGCGCAGAGCGATGCCACGACGCTTAGCAGCAGCGCGGTTGGCAGGTCGATAGCGATTCCCAGCGTATGTACGGCTGCCAGCGTCAGTACGGTAATGGTAATCGCGGCCCCTGCCATATTGACCGTTGCCCCCAGCGGAATAGAAACCGAATAGGTGTCGCGGTCCAGATTCAGCTTCTCACACAGTGACATGTTGACCGGAATGTTCGCCGCCGAGCTGCGGGTAAAGAAGGCGGTTACGCCGCTTTCGCGCAGGCACATCAGCACCAGCGGATACGGGTTACGGCGAATCTGCAAATAGACCAGCAGCGGGTTAATCACCAGCGCAACCACTGCCATACAGCCAATCAGTACCAGCAGAATCTGCGCATAGCCCCACAGCGCGGAGAAGCCCGTTGTGGCAAGCGTCGAAGAGACCAGACCGAAAATACCGATAGGGGCAAAACGGATAACGACCTTCACGATAAAGGTGACCGCGTTCGACAGGTCGTTGACCAGATTCTTCGTGGTCTCATTACCGTGGCGCAGCGCAAAGCCCAGACCCACAGCCCACACCAGGATCCCAATGTAGTTAGCGTTAATTAATGCGTGAATCGGGTTAGCGACGATGCTCATCAGTAACCCATGCATGACTTCCACAATGCCGGTTGGCGGCGTGATATCCGTTGCACCAGTAGTGAGTTGCAGCGTGGAAGGGAAGATAAAGCTCACCACCACGGCGGTCAGCGCAGCAGCAAAGGTGCCGAACAGATAGAGCCATAAAATGGGCCGAATATTGGTTTTCTGGCCCTGCTGGTGGTTGGCAATCGAGGCCATCACCAGCGTTAATACCAGCACTGGGGCAACAGCTTTCAGCGCGCCGACGAACAGCGTACCGAGCAGACCGGTGGCGATAGCAGCAGGTTTAGAAACCAGCGCCAGAAGGATACCGAGGATAAGTCCAACCAGGATCTGTTTAACCAGACTACCCCGAGTCAGAAGACGCATGAAGCCGGATGATGCGGGTTGTGGTGTCATCATTGCATTCCTTAACGTGATGAGTTGTATCTTTCCAGCGACGTATTATTTGTTACGTTTATGTCTGGATGTAAAAAAGTGTTTGCTCGATCGAGTATAAGGAAAGTCGCGGTTTGGGGAAGTACAAAATGCTGGAATTTACGCCACACGTCATATTATTTAACCAATAATTTACAATGTGTGACGTAATTAGCAGGATGGAGATAGCCCGGGCGAGGCGTTTACGCCGACCCCGGGGAGGCTCGGCGCTGCTCCCGGCGTCGCTGCGATCGGCCGGGCTACGGGTTACATTTTTTGCTTTTTCAGGTCGTTACGGTGATTCACCCACGCATTGAGGATCAGGGTGAATGCCAGGATCCCACCGACCACGCCCAGCGATACCGAAATCGGGATATGGTAGAAATCGACGATCAGCATCTTGATACCGATAAACACCAGGATAATCGACAGCCCGTATTTCAGCATGGAGAAG
>NZ_JMPL01000105.1 GCF_000735365.1 Kluyvera ascorbata ATCC 33433
ACGCCTCGGCCTGCTCTTGCTGTGCTGCCTGTTTGCCGGACAAGTTCAGTCGGCGCTGCCGACTCGTGACCAGGTTGACGGCTGGCTGAAAAAGCTCGGCGCGAGCGATAACTTTGACGCCAGCAAAGGCGTCGACTGGGGCGTCATGCCGGGGCCGTTTTATACCCCTGAACTGGGGCTCGGCGTGGGTACGGCGGTGGTGGGCATGTATCGCCCGGACCCAAACGATACGGTCAGCCAGAACTCAACCCTGACGCTGAGCGGCTACTTCAGCTCAACCAGCGCCTTTGGCCTGACAATGCAAAATTATGCCTTTTTCGCCGACGATCGCTGGCGTTTCTTTCTTGATGGCTCACTGACCGATACCCCAACATACTACTGGGGACAGGGTTTTAGCGCGGGTGATAAAGACAGTAAAAAAGAGCAGTACACCGCCCAGGACCTCGATTTACGCCCCACGGTATATCGCCGGCTGGCACCGAATATCTATCTGGGAGTGGGCTGGTCATTGCACGCCCAGCACGCGGCGCAAATAAATAGTGATGACCCGCAGAAAATTCACGACACCGCGCAGGGAGAGTCGGTGCTGAGCTCCGGTAGCAGCGTTGAACTGAGCTGGGACGATCGTGATTTTGTCCCCAACCCGCGCAAAGGGCAGTACGCCGATCTCCGCTACACCCGCTTTACGCCGGATGTCGGCAGCGATACCCGCTTCGATGAATACCAGCTGCACTACAGCCGCTACCACTCCCTCGACGACAAAAACGTACTGGCCTGGGAAATGGACGGCGCGTTCACCCAGGGCGACGTCCCCTGGACGATGATGCCGCTGCTCGGCAGCAATCAGCGGATGCGCGGCTACTACGAAGGTCGCTACCGGGATAAAAATGCCGTTAGTGGTCAACTGGAGTACCGCCGCAAGCTTGACTGGCGGCACGGCGTGGTGGGGTGGCTGGGCGCTGGCACCATGGGGCCATCTTTTCACTCGCTGGATGATGGTCGCTGGTTGCCCTCGGCGGGGGTGGGCTATCGCTTTGAGTTTAAGCCGCGTGTTAACGTACGGCTGGATTACGGCATTGGCAAAGGCAGCAGCGGGTTTTATTTTCAGGTGGGAGAGGCATTTTGAAGGCGTTGATTAAAATGGTATCGCTACTGGCGCTATTTGCTATCACGCGAGCCGCAGCCGCGCTGCCGGTGGCGTTGGATTTAGGTGAAAAAGCAACGGCGCAGACGGCGAGTGCCTGGCCCTCGATGCCCCCGCAGCCGCTGCCCAAAGGGCTACGTCCATGCTGCGCTTTTGGCTATAACCTGCGTGCGGAACTGTTGGGCATGCCGGTACCGTTCTATCGATTGGATAACGTGGTCAATGCCAGCCACCTGGGCCAGCATCAGTACAACGATAAGCTGCTGGCCGGACTGGAAAATTTGACGGGCTTAAGTAGCGAAAATAACGGCATTCTCTACACCACCCGCGGCGGTTTTATTGATACCGCCCACGTGCGCGATACCGCGGATATGACGGTCTATATCTTTAGCCAGCTGCTGCCGAAACTTGGCCAGACGTTTACCCTCGATCTGGAGAGCGAACTGGCGCAGCGTCGCCTGGTTTTTAAAGCGTTTACCCCGCCTACCGATCCCGTTGAGCGTTACACGCTGGCCGCCTGGCTTGCGGCCCATCTGGCCTTTCAGGTCGCGGAATGGCACGAAATTGCCCAATGGTATGGTTTTGAGTCCGTTCCCGGTTTTTCGGAGGGCGTTTCCGCCTTTTCGCCGGAAGATCTCTACTCAAACCTGCTCGGCGCGCGCTTGGCCGTCTCTCTGATTCTCGACGGACAAACTGTTTCCCAAGGGGTCTACAATGCGGCGATGGGCACGGCGCTTACTCAGGCGCTAATGCATCTGGGCGCGCAGCCTCCAGCGATGACCCGCTTCCATTTCGATATGCTGGACGGCCGCTGGTGGAACAGCCAACGCCGCGTGCCGGAGAAATATCTGGTGCTGCATCGTAATTTTGAGATGGGCGATAACCGGCTGCCAACCCGTGTGCCGGGGGAGCAAACCACGCCGCAGCGCCTGACGCTACCGCACCGCTGGCAGGGTATTCGTCTTCAGGAATTAGGTCAGCTTCAGCTATGGCCCGGAACGTTGATGGAACAGTTGCCACCGCCTGAACGGTATTACACCGCGGTAGATTTCTCCACGCTTGCCGCCAGCGCGCAACGGGCCGATGTTCCCTCTCACCGCTAAAGGCTTATGGGATAAGACGCGCGCGTGGTAAAAAGAGGCGGTATCTTTTGACCGGGACTCCGCCATGAAACAAATCACCTTTGCACCGCGTAATCATCAGCTTACCAATACCCGAACCTGGACGCCGGATAGCCAGTGGCTGGTCTTTGATGTGCGCCCATCAGGCGCGTCGTTTACCGGTGAAACCATCGAGCGCGTGAATGTGCATAGCGGTGATGTTGAGGTGATTTATCGCGCCAGTGAAGGCGCGCACGTTGGCGTCGTCACGGTGCATCCCTCTGCCGAACAGTACGTGTTTATCCACGGCCCGGAAAATCCGGATGCCCAGTGGCAGTACGATTTCCACCATCGCCGCGGTGTAGTCTCGGCCCACGGTCAAATCCAAAATCTGGATGCGATGGATATCACCTCGCCCTACACGCCTGGCGCGCTACGCGGCGGCAGCCACGTCCACGTCTACAGCCCTTGCGGAGAGTACGTCAGCTTTACCTACAACGACCACGTGATGCACGAATACGACCCTGCGCTGGATCAGCGTAACGTTGGCGTGGCGGCACCGTTCGGCCCGGTTACGCCGCGCGGCCAGCATCCGCGGGAATATGCCGGTAGCCACTGGTGCGTGTTGGTGAGCCAGACAACGGCGCAACCGCTGCCCGTCAGCGATGAGATTAACCGCGCCTATGAAGAGGGCTGGGTCGGTTCCTCCGCGCTGGCCTTTATCGGCGACACCGTTTCGCTAACCGGCGAAAAAGTGCCTGAGCTGTTTCTGGTGACGCTGCCGCGCGACGAGGCGGGCTGGAAGCAGGCGGGTAATGCGCCGCTATCAGGAACGGCGACAGCGCTGCCTGCCCCACCGGCAGGCGTTCATCAGCAGCGACTGACCTTTACCCATCAGCGTGCTTATCCTGGGCTGGTGAATGTTCCGCGCCACTGGGTGCGCAGCAACCCGCAGGGGGCGCAGATTGCGTTTCTGATGCGTGATGACAATAGCGTCGTGCAGCTGTGGCTGATCTCACCCGAAGGCGGTGAGCCGCACCAGCTTACGCACAATGCGACAGATATTCAGTCGGCGTTTAACTGGCATCCATCCGGAAAGGGACTGGGCTTTGTGCTGGAGGGACGTATTGCGATGTGTGATGCGCAGACCGGTGCAGTGACGTTTTTAACGGCCGATCACGCAAATCCACCGTCGGCGGATGCGGTGGTCTTCTCACCTGATGGTCAGTTTATTGCCTGGATGGAAGATGTGGCTGGCTTTCGCCAGCTATGGATAACCGAAACCGCCCGCTGAATCAGGGGGCGGGCATTGGCGCTGGCGGAATAACCGAATTGGTTGCCAGCGTCTCTTGTTCGCTCTTTTCTACGCGGGAGCGAACGGAGCTATCTTTACGGAAGAAGTCCCACGGCAGCAGTACGGTGTCCATCACCGCCGTAAACGGCATATCAATGGCGACCAGCGATTTGGCGACCCAGCCGCTGTCATCGTCGCCCAGCATCGCGGCGCTTGCACGCGTGCCTGGATACGTTCCCTCTTTGCCGCCAGTATGCGACATGACGCTGGAACACCCTCCTGACAAGAAGATCCCCCCAACCAGCGCCGCTTTAATCAGAACATTTTTCATAGTGAGTTCTTCTCGTCACGGGCATAAAACGCCCTTCTTTGGGTTATATCTACCCATTGCCAAAATAGGAAGTACCGGCTTGCCGCTCTGTGGCGGCTGTCGCACTTTGGCCTTTTGTGCCATACCCAGTCTAAGCGCTCTGGGGGAAAGTGCAAAAAAAGTAAGACATGAGGACTTGAAAATGGTTCTTTTCACCACATTTTATTGGTGTAGCCAAGAGGAACACGCCTTCGGGGTGTTTGGGCTTCAACAACCTGTCCATGATGGAAGGTGATTAATTTCTCGCTGATTTTCAGGAGCTATTTAACTATGCGTAACTTTGACTTATCCCCGTTATACCGTTCTGCCATCGGTTTTGATCGTCTGTTCAACCTGTTAGAAAACAATCAAACGCAAAGCAACGGCGGCTACCCTCCGTACAACGTTGAACTGGTTGATGAAAACCACTATCGCATCGCGATTGCCGTGGCCGGTTTTGCGGAAAGCGAGCTGGAAATCACCGCGCAGGACAACATGCTGGTGGTAAAAGGCGCGCATGCCGCAGAGCAAAAAGAACGAACCTATCTCTATCAAGGCATCGCCGAGCGTAACTTTGAGCGCAAATTCCAGCTTGCGGAACACATCCACGTACGTGGCGCAAACCTGGTGAACGGCCTGCTGTATATCGAACTGGAACGCGTGATTCCAGACGCGGATAAACCGCGTCGTATCGAAATTAATTAATGATACAGGGCCGCCTGTGCGGCCCTGTTAGCTAAATCATCAATCGGCTTGCCGTCAGGGAGCCGGAAGGTACTTACTCGCTTCTTAGAAGGAGAAACACAATGCGTAACTACGATTTATCCCCACTGCTGCGTCAATGGATCGGTTTTGACAAACTGGCGAACGCGCTGCAAAGCACCAGTGAAGGCCAGACCTTCCCACCGTACAACATCGAAAAAAGCGACGATAACCACTACCGCATTACCTTAGCGTTAGCCGGGTTCCGTCAGGAAGATCTGGATATTCAGCTCGAAGGCACACGCCTGACCGTGAAAGGCACGCCTGAGCCGCAGGAAAAAGAGACCAAATGGCTGCATCAGGGGCTGGTTACCCAGGCCTTTAGCCTGAGCTTCACCCTGGCAGAAAATATGGAAGTCGCCGGCGCGACCTTTACCAACGGCCTGCTGCATATCGACCTCACTCGCAACGAGCCGGAAGCTATCGCGCCACAGCGCATCGCTATTAGCGAGCGCCCAGCGCTGGATAGTTAACAGAATTGCCCAATTAGCCCCGAGAAATCGGGGCTTTTTTTTGCGTGTGAAAGCATGTTTCTCCCCCTTACTGCAACGAGTGTTTCAGTTTAAAAAACGATCAGGAAAATGGCGACCCCTCTAAACCTGTCATTGCCGTAGGGCAAACCTACTCCTTCCCCTGATAAAAGTATTCAGCAGTTAGAAATTGCGGCGAAGAGTAAAGACGTACCTGAATAGCGATATTTCCTCAGTCGATTAATGTGCGCCGTACTACATACAAGCTCCCTCCGACTCAGACATAATCCCTGATGTTAATAATGTTATTCACAGGGAAAAGGCGATGAGTGATATAGCATTGACGGTAAGTGTCCTGGCGCTGGTGGCGGTGGTCGGTCTGTGGATTGGCAACGTCAAAATCCGGGAGATAGGCTTTGGCATCGGCGGCGTGTTGTTCGGTGGGATTATTGTCGGCCACTTTGTCGATCAGGCTGGCATCGCGCTAAGCAGCCCGATGCTGCACTTTATCCAGGAATTCGGCCTGATTCTGTTCGTCTATACCATCGGGATTCAGGTGGGGCCGGGTTTTTTTGCCTCGCTGCGCGTCTCGGGCCTGCGGCTGAATCTGTTTGCCATCCTGATTGTGGTTCTTGGCGGCCTGGTCACCACGCTGCTGCATAAAATCTTCGCGATTCCGCTTCCCGTCGTGCTGGGCATTTTTTCTGGTGCGGTGACCAATACCCCCGCGTTGGGTGCCGGGCAGCAAATTCTGCGCGATCTTGGCGAGCCGTTTAGCGTCGTAGACCAGATGGGTATGAGCTACGCGATGGCCTACCCGTTTGGTATCTGCGGCATTCTGCTCACTATGTGGCTGGTGCGTCTGTTCTTTCGCATTAACGTCGACAAAGAGGCGCAGCGCTTCGACGAGCAGGCGGGTTCCAGCCATTCCCATCTTCAGACCATCAACATCCGCGTTGAGAACCCTAACCTGAACCACATGGCGATTCAGGATGTCCCCGTTATCAACAGCGACAACATTATCTGCTCGCGCCTCAAACGGGGTGAAACGCTGATGGTGCCGTCGCCAACGACCATTATTGAGCTTGGTGACCTATTGCACCTGGTGGGTGAAGCGGCGGATCTGCATAGCGCGCAGTTGGTGATTGGCAAAGAAGTTGAAACGTCGCTTTCCACCCGAGGAACGGATCTGAAAGTGGAAAGGGTGGTGGTGACCAACGAGAAGGTATTGGGCAAGAAAATCCGCGATCTACACTATAAACAGCGTTATGACGTGGTGATCTCCCGCTTAAACCGCGCCGGGGTTGAACTGGTCGCCAGCAGCAATGCCAGCCTGCAGTTTGGTGATATCCTCAACCTCGTGGGGCGTCCGGCGGCCATTGATGCCGTAGCCTCCGATCTTGGCAACGCCCAACAAAAATTGCAGCAGGTCCAAATGCTGCCGGTGTTTATTGGTATTGGCCTTGGCGTACTGCTTGGTTCCATTCCGCTGTTTATCCCCGGCTTCCCGGTCGCGTTAAAGCTCGGGCTGGCTGGCGGGCCGCTGATAATGGCGCTGATCCTGGGCCGCATTGGCAGCATCGGTAAGCTCTACTGGTTTATGCCGCCAAGCGCCAACCTGGCGCTGCGCGAGCTGGGGATCGTACTGTTTCTCTCGGTGGTGGGGCTCAAGTCCGGTGGCGGTTTTGTTGAAACGCTGGTGCATGGCGAAGGGTTGAGCTGGATTGGCTACGGCATCTTGATTACCGGTATTCCGCTGCTCACCGTAGGCATACTGGCGCGGGTGCTGGCGAAGATGAACTACCTGACCCTGTGCGGCATGCTGGCCGGTTCGATGACCGACCCTCCAGCGCTGGCGTTTGCCAATAACCTGCACGCGACCAGCGGCGCGGCGGCGCTCTCCTATGCCACCGTCTACCCGCTGGTGATGTTCCTGCGTATCATCACGCCTCAGCTTCTGGCGGTGCTGTTCTGGGGGATGAGCTAGGGCTTTGGATGCGCCTGAGGTGATAATCCACCTGGTATTCGCTGGCGTTACGAAACATCACGGAATAATTAAGAAACTCACCGCTGTCGCTGTAGGAAAGGGAAGTAATACGCAGCAGCGGTGTTTGTTCGGGTATGTTCATCGATTGGGCCAACTGCTTATCAGCCAGCACCGGTGCCAGGCTTTCATAGTTGCCGCTTATCGTTATGCCACACTCTTTCTCGATGTAATCAAACTTTGATCCCTCCAGATGCACCAGCGACAGGTTTCGAAAAAGCTTAACCGGCATATAGCTGTCTTCAAGCATCAGGGGCTTCCCATCAACGTAGCGTACCCGTCGGGAAAAATAGATCCGCTCATTGATTTGAATACGGAGCTGGCTGGCTATGGCGGGAGGAGCGGGCATCACTTCGAAAACCAGGACATGACTTATCACCTCTTTGCCCTGCTTGCGCAATACCTCGGCCAACCCCGTCAGGTTTGAGGTTTCATGGTGAATGTCTTTATGAGCAACATAGGTGCCGCTGCCCTGCCGACGAACCACCAGGCCCCATTCAACCAGCAGGTCGACAGCTTTTCGGATGGTCATTCGCGCCACGCCAAATTCCTGAGCTAACGCTTTCTCGCCTGGAATCGGGCTGCCAATGTTGAAATCGGATGAATTCAGCCGCAATCGCAGCCTTTCAGCAATAGATTTATAGATCACTTGTAGACCTCTATTCCCTATCCCAGCAGGGTTATTGAACCGCTGTTTCTTATTAAAAAGTAACCAATTACAGGCGAATAATGAGAATGCGCATAACGGCACGGAATTAGGTCATATGACATGTCTATTTTTATCCTAAAAATTAGACAACATCGCCTGAAATAAAACCATGAAAGCGATCACGAATCGCACGCTCACCGCATGTTGTCTGACGGGCGAATTCCTATTCTCGTAGCAGGCCGGAAATCAACATTAATAAGGCCACTTACCCTACGAGTTGTTAAATGAGGATTGCTAAATGCTCAGTCAAATACAACGCTTTGGCGGCGCCATGTTTACCCCGGTTTTATTATTTCCCTTCGCGGGGATTGTGGTGGGTATCGCCATCATGTTGCGTAATCCAATGTTTGTGGGTGAAGCACTCACCGCACCTGATAGCTTATTTGCTCAGATTGTTCACATTATTGAAGAAGGCGGCTGGACGGTATTCAGAAACATGCCGCTTATTTTTGCCGTTGGTTTGCCGATTGGCTTGGCTAAACAGGCACAAGGGCGAGCCTGTCTGGCGGTACTGGTTAGCTTCCTGACCTGGAACTATTTCATCAATGCGATGGGAATGACCTGGGGACACTTTTTTGGCGTCGACTTCTCCGCTGATCCGGTGACGGGAAGCGGGCTGACGATGATTGCCGGGATCAAGACGCTGGATACCAGCATCATCGGCGCGATTGTCATCTCGGGCGTCGTGACCGCGCTGCATAACCGCTATTTCGATAAACCACTGCCGGTTTTCCTCGGTATTTTCCAGGGGTCTTCGTTTGTGGTTATCGTGGCTTTCCTTGCCATGATCCCCTGCGCGTGGTTAACGCTTTTAGGCTGGCCAAAAGTCCAAATGGGCATTGAATCACTGCAGGCATTTTTGCGCAGTGCCGGGGCCTTGGGCGTCTGGGTATATACCTTCCTTGAGCGCATTCTTATTCCGACAGGCCTGCATCACTTTGTCTATGGTCCCTTTATTTTTGGCCCAGCGGCGGTTGAAGGCGGAATTCAGGTTTATTGGGCGCAGCATCTCCAGGAGTTCAGCCAAAGCACAGAATCACTCAAATCGCTGTTCCCGGAAGGCGGCTTTGCGCTGCACGGTAACTCAAAAGTGTTTGGCTCCGTCGGGATTGCGCTGGCGCTTTACTTCACCGCAGCGCCTGAAAACCGCATAAAGGTCGCGGGGCTGCTCATTCCTGCCACGCTGACAGCCATGCTGGTAGGGATCACGGAACCGCTGGAGTTCACCTTCCTGTTTATCTCTCCACTGCTGTTCGCCATTCACGCCGTACTGGCGGCCACCATGTCGACCGTGATGTACATGTGTGGCGTGGTAGGGAACTTTGGCGGTGGCCTTCTTGACCAGTTTATCCCGCAAAACTGGATCCCGATGTTCCATAACCATGCGTCTGTGATGTTTACCCAGATAGGTATCGGCGTGTGCTTCACCGCCATCTACTTCGTCGTCTTCCGGGCCTTGATCCTGCGCTTCAACCTGAAAACACCGGGCCGTGAAGACAGTGAAATCAAGCTTTACAGCAAAGCAGACTACCAGGCCGCGCGTGGCAAAACCTCTGCGGCTGGCGCGAGTGACACGAAATTAGGCCAGGCGGCGGGCATCCTCCAGGCGCTGGGTGGGGCCGCCAATATTGAAAGCATCAACAACTGTGCGACCCGATTACGTATTGCGCTAACCGATATGGCTAAAACGCAAAGTGATGACGTATTCAAAGCGCTGGGCGCGCACGGTGTGGTGCGCCGCGGAAACGGTATTCAGGTCATCGTTGGCCTGCATGTACCACAGGTCCGCGACCAGCTTGAAACCCTGATGAAAGATTCTCTACAGACCGAACAAACCACCATGACGGAGGCAGTATCATGAAAAAATTCTCAGTTGTTATCGCAGGCGGCGGCAGTACTTTTACCCCAGGTATCGTCTTGATGCTGCTGGCAAATCAGGATCGTTTTCCACTGCGAGCGCTGAAATTTTACGACAACGACGGTGCGCGTCAGGAGACGATTGCAGAAGCCTGCAAGGTGATTCTTAAAGAGCAGGCGCCGGATATTGAATTTAGCTACACCACCGATCCGCAGGCCGCGTTTACCGACGTCGATTTCGTGATGGCCCATATTCGCGTAGGGAAATACCCGATGCGTGAAAAGGATGAGAAGATCCCACTGCGCCACGGTGTACTGGGTCAGGAAACCTGTGGCCCTGGCGGCATAGCGTACGGCATGCGTTCCATTGGCGGTGTGCTGGAGCTGGTGGATTACATGCAAAAATACTCGCCGAATGCCTGGATGCTCAACTACTCCAACCCGGCGGCGATTGTGGCGGAAGCGACCCGTCGCCTGCGCCCGGATGCCAAAATCCTCAATATTTGCGACATGCCTATCGGCATTGAAGGACGGATGGCGCAGATTGTTGGTCTGAAAGATCGTAAGCAGATGCGCGTTCGCTACTACGGGCTGAATCACTTTGGCTGGTGGACATCTATCGAAGATCTTCAAGGGAACGATTTGATGCCTAAATTACGCGAATATGTCGCGAAGTACGGCTATGTTCCGCCATCAAACGACCCGCATACGGAAGCCAGTTGGAACGATACCTTCGCCAAAGCGAAAGATGTTCAGGCGCTGGATCCGGACACCATGCCGAACACCTACCTGAAATATTATCTGTTCCCTGACTATGTTGTGGCGCACTCAAATCCGGAACGTACCCGTGCCAACGAAGTGATGGATCATCGTGAAAAGAATGTGTTCAGCGCATGCCGGGCGATTATTGCGGCGGGTAAATCCTCGGCGGGAGACCTGGAAATTGACGAACATGCTTCTTACATCGTCGATCTTGCTACCGCGATCGCCTTTAACACTCAGGAAAGAATGCTGCTTATTGTGCCGAACAACGGCGCCATCCATAACTTTGATGCCGACGCGATGGTCGAAATTCCATGCCTCGTTGGCCATAACGGCCCGGAACCGCTGACGGTGGGTGATATTCCAAACTTCCAGAAAGGGATGATGGGCCAGCAGGTTGCGGTTGAAAAACTGGTCGTCGATGCCTGGGAGCATCGTTCATACCACAAGCTGTGGCAGGCGATTACGCTGTCGAAAACGGTGCCGAGCGCTTCCGTGGCAAAAGCGATTCTGGACGATTTGATTGAGGCCAATAAGGACTATTGGCCGGAGTTGCACTAAGCGGTAGAGCCCGCAGATTTTTGCTGCGGGCTCGGTTTTAACAGAACAGATTCAGGCGCGTAAATTGCCCAATAGGGCCCCGGCGCGGTGCAAGAAGTTATCGCGCCCGGTGTGTGGATATCGGTGGCGCCATAAGACGACAACATGCGTCGACATAATGAATCAAACATTACCATAATGGCTTTCAAGGCCGCTTATCCTTGGGTTGGTTTTTCTAGCCCCAGACGTTGATATTGTTCTTCCGGCGCGTCGTTCTCAGCCATCATACGGACTATCTCTTTTTTCAACCGCTCGATAACCGCCGGATTGTGCTGAGGTGTTGCCTGGCGGGGATCGTCGGTCACGTTAAACAGCACGCTTTGCCAGTTATGCTCAAGCGGTACCATACCAAGACCAATATCGGCGATTTTCATTAGTCGGCAACCTTTGGTAAAGCTAAAGGACTCTACCATCTCTACCTGTTGTAGCTCCTGTGGGGTGAAGGGATGACGCATATGGGTCGGCATTAAGGTGTAGTGGTTGAGCGGGCGGTTGGCTTGTATCGGGGCGTGGGTGTACACCCAGGTGCCGTCGGTACAGCTCACCTGAGCGCCATAAACGCCAAACAGCGCCGTTTCGCGGACCGGGGTATCGCTGGAAATTGTCTCCTTCAGTGCTTTACCCTGCATATCCTGCGGGATGGGCAGATTAAAGTAGTCCAGTAACGTAGGGGCTAAATCAATGGTCTGAACCAGCTGGCGGCTTCTGCCAGTTTTTTTGCTGCGCGGATCGTAAATAAACAGCGGGGTGTGGGACACCTCTTCATAGAAATTGGCATCGTTAGCTTTGGCCCACCAATCGTGTTCGCCAAGCAAATAGCCGTGATCGGTGTTGATAATCAACAGCGTATCTTCCCAGAGGTGATATTTGTCCATCATGTCGAGCACGCGACCAATACCGACGTCGCACATGTCCAGCAACCCGCTGTACTCTTCGCGTAGATTCTCCATCCATGGACGTTCTTCGTCCGTCACCTGCGCGTAGTTCGGCCAGTCAAACTCAGGGCCAGCCTTTTTCTCTTTTTGGCGACGATGGAAAAATGGCTCATGTGGGTCGAAGGTTTCAATTTGCAGAAACCAGTTATCTTCCTCGTGGAATTTCTCAATAAATTCGAGGCCGAGGTCGAACGTTTTCTCAATGGGGAATTTATCCTGCTGGAGGATTTTCTCTCTGTTGGCACGATCCTGCGACATTATCTGGCCCAGATGCGGCGGGAACTCCTGGGTTTTGATATCAGGCTCCCAATGGTCACCTTCCTGACCGCGAACGATTTCCCAGGACGCATAGCGATTATGATAGGTACAGCCACCATCTTCCCAGTAATGATAATGGTCGCTGATTAAATGGCTGTGTATGCCATTATGCTTCATGATTTCAAAACAGGAGTCGTCGAAAGGTTCTAATGGCCCCCAACTACGGTGCAGAAAATTATAGCGCCCGGTATGTAATTCGCGCCTGGCAGGCATGCAGGGTAGGCTGCCGACGTAGCTTTTATCAAATACCATGCTGTTTTTAGCCAAACGAGAAAAATTAGGGGTATGGGTCCAGTTGGAATTATATGGGCTGAGATAATGTCTATTCAATGAATCATACATAACCATTATTGCTTTCATACTTTCTCCTGCAGATAATGCATCTAAGTGAGGGGAAGCTAATAGTTATTGCGGTAGGATGTATCAGAGAAAGATCACATAAGGGAATAATCATAAGTTGAATGTGGAATATCATAATAACCGAGCGTCAGAAATTCCACTAACGCTCGGCCATTATTTAGATCAGTTGACGTAGTTCATCATAGGAAAAAATATGTCCACGATAAGTCAGGGCAGGGTAAACAGCGTAACATTCAACCGCGACGGTATTATTGGTATCAATGATAAAAAAGTTGCTGTCAACGCCGTACATGATGCTGTAATAATCGGCCACCTCATGAACCTCTGAGGTTATATTGCTACGCTGACCGGCAATGTCAAAAACATCCAGTAGTTCTACTGTCTTGGCCGTGAGATCGATACCATACACCAGACACTGAGAATCAAACGGTGCCTCATAATATTCATCAGGAATTGGGTCCTCCATTTTCTTATCATTCTCAGTACCATCGTCAAAAAGTGCGGCTTTGTTGTTAAACAGCGTAATAGCCAGACGGTTTTCTGTCATGTAGTTAGCATATTTCGCGTTGGTTGTTGGATAAACGGCATGTTCACCGTTTGGATAGATAAAGCTATCGGCATTAATGGGTTGCAGGTTAACAGATTCGGCAACCAGTGAGTAATTGGGGTTGTCGATAGTCCACTCAATATCGCCATTTTCATAGTTGATGCCGTAAATAGTGCTGGTAGAGCGGTTGTTTAAAATAAGTTGATTAACCTGAGAGCTGAACGCCAGTGAATTAAAATGAATATCATTAGGTTGGGCGTCAATGCAGACATCCTGATTATCAAATAGTGAGGAGTAGTTGCGCGACCACAGTGCTTCGCCGGTTGCGACATCATATTTGTAGATAGCGGCCTGTTGTCGTTGCTCAGCGGTCTGGTTTTCCAGTAGGGTCATCAGGCAGAACATGTTGCCGTCTGGACCAAAGGTAATGTCGTGATGAAAACCATTACCTGCGGGGGCCTGGAAGGTTTGGCGGGCCTCACCTAATAGATTCATTTGTTTCAATGTTTGTGCGTAGGTTTCACCTGAGGTGGCAAAGATATCGAAGCCGGGATAAATAGCGCTACCGTCACTCTTCAGATTGTTATTATCCCAGGCGTCGGCAAATGCCATACGCAGGTCACCATTTTTATCGTAGGCGGTGTAATAACAGGTTACCAGCCAGCCGTTGTATAACGTCTGGCTAGCAATTTCTTCGTCATTGATAATGAAGTCAACGGTCAGTGGTGTGTCACCATAATCCTGGCCAGTGGTGTCAGCGATAACGCTGAGTGTTTCATGGCTGCCATCCGAAAAAAAACACTCAATAATGATGGTGTTTTCTGCGTTGGCATAAAGGCCAATGACGGGAATGACTGGGTTTAATGTGTATTCATCATTTTCATAGGTAAACGCACTGTCCGGAGTTTTTCCTTGAACGTGATAACTGAATCTCATTGGTAGAACGGCGGTAATGTTAACGTTTGCGGAGAGCATGTTTTGGTTGAACGGATTAACGATAACGCTAGTCTGAATATCGGTAGACATAATGGTCCTCTTTGTTTTTTAAGTGAATGCAGATAATTTTTAATGGCAGCCTAGATGAATCTGAGGATACTATTCAATATGTGAGGTGAATTGTTGATGTGTTTTTATATAATATATTTATGGAGTGTGCTTTCGTGATGTAATTGCGAGCCTAATCACATATAAAAATAAACATAAAGAGAAAAGCAAAAAACATAATTCAAAAATATAAAATGCTAATCTTAATATGGCGTCAGATGATTCAAACCAACGGATAAATTATGAATAATTCGCTGTTGACGCTAAAAGAGAAGATCGGCTTTAGTCTGGGTGATGCGGCAAGCCATATTGTTTTCGACAATGTGATGCTGTATTTAATGTTCTTTTATACCGATATAGCGGGCCTGCCAGCGGCTTTCATTGGAAGTATGTTTCTGGTAACACGAATATTAGATGCTATTTCCGATCCCTGCATGGGATTACTTGCAGACCGCACACGAACTCGCTGGGGCAAATTCCGTCCTTGGTTGCTCTGGGCCTCCATCCCCTTTGGCATCAGTTGCGTCCTGACCTATACCGTACCGGATTTATCGCTTACAGGAAAAATGGTTTACGCGACAATAACCTATATCTGTCTGACGTTGATGTACACCATCGTCAATATCCCATACTGCGCACTGGGCGGTGTTATCACTAGCGACCCTCAGCAGCGAATGTCTTTGCAGTCATGGCGTTTCGTTCTGGCTACTGCGGGTGGGATGTTATCCACCGCACTGATGATGAACCTGGTCGACTGGTTCGGCGGTGGTGATAAAGCGTTTGGCTTTAAAGCCAGCATCACTCTGCTGTCAGTGATTGCCGTTGTGATGTTTTTTATCTGTTTCTCTACCACCAAAGAGCGTGTTGTCGCCCCGCCAACCAGCGTGGGTTTTAAAGGAATGCTGGGTGATTTACGGGATATCTGGAGAAACGATCAATGGCGAGTGGTTGGGTTTCTGACAGTGTTTACTATTGTTGGCACTTCAGTTCGCGGCGGCGTAATGATGTATTACGTCACCTGGATTATGGAATCACCTAAACTCTTTTCAATATTCCTGACCACCTACTGCGTGGGCAATATTGTGGGCAGTGCCATAGCGAAGCCGCTCAGCGGGCGATTCTGTAAAGTCTCGGTATTTATCTACTGCAACCTCATCCTGACTTTGCTGAGCTTTGCGATGTTTTTTGTGCCAATGGACACGATGGTGGTGATGTTCTGCCTGATCTTTGTGATTGGCGTACTGCATCAGATTATGACGCCGATTAAATGGGTGATGATGGCTGATACGGTGGACTACGGTGAAGTGGTCAGCGGTAAGCGCCTGACGGGGATTAGCTTCGCAGGCACGCTGTTTGTGTTGAAAATGGGCCTCGCCGTCGGCGGCGCGGTAATTGGCTGGATGCTGGCTGCAGGAGGGTATCAGGCCGGAGCCAGCGTGCAAACCCCTGCTACGCTTAACACCATTATCTCGCTGTTTACCATTGCGCCAGGGATTTGCTATCTGCTTTGTGCGCTTACA
>NZ_JMPL01000106.1 GCF_000735365.1 Kluyvera ascorbata ATCC 33433
AGGCCGAGGCGTGTCAAAAGCGATATTCCCCCGCGACAAAGAAGCTGTTGCGGTCGGCAAAGCCAATCTCAGTGGTAACGTTGAAGTTGCGGGTGAGCTCATACTGCGCGCCCACCAGCACGTTCCACGGCGATGACAGGTGCTGTTTTACATCGAAACGACCTTTGTTATCTTTGTTCGCCAGATTCACCATATCCTGCAGCGCGGCGGACGGCATCGTAAGGTCGCTCAGGCTGCCTTTAAACTCCTGCTGCACGTCCTGATACATGGTGCCCACCCACAGGTTCAACTTGCCGGAAGGCAGATGCAGGGTATCGTTGCCCGGCGTGTTAAAACGGTAGCCAATACGCGGGGAGATAGTGAACGCGTCGATGCTGCCATCAAGAATATCGAACCGCGTCTGGGTGTAGTTGGCGTCAAAGGCGGTAAACCAGTTGCCGACACCGCCGACCAGCGTGGTGCCGACGCCGTAGGTTGTGCCTTTAAAGTCGAGCTGGAAGGCCAGGTTCTGCAAATTACCAGGGTAGCGATATTTATGCAGCCCTTTTATCCCCACGCCAATCTGTGAAACGGAGTGCCCGTCGGTATATCCCACCAGGCCATACACGTTCATAAACGGTAGTAGCCAGGCATCTAGCTTTACCGTTTCGGTTTTGCTTCTTTCACGGGTATTACCCACGTTGATTTTAAAGGCGTTATCCAGCGAATGGCCTTTCAGAGACAGTCCGTTGAAATTGATACTATCCACATCAATATTCTGCCGGATATTCATGTAGTTAATATTCACGCCAAACGGTAATGGCAGCTCATAGCCGCGCTTACGCGCTTCGTCACCTAAGAACGGTAAAACGGAGTGGCTTTCTTCAGGTGCAGCGGCCGCAGGTTTCGCAGGCAAAGGGGTGGCCTGACTATCATCCTGGTAGCCATAAAGCGGTGTCAGCGTCGAGTCAGAATCCGTCGCAGCCCAGGTCTGAAAAACCGTACAGGATGACATCATCAGCACCAGACGGATGCGTTTGTTAATCATAAAAGAAGCGTATTTGCAGGCAGATCTGCCCGGAGATAAAAGAGGGTGGGAGAGTAAAGAAATTACGGACTAATTGGGGGGACTTCCGTGCGATTTCACACCTGATAATACAATAACAATTTTCCAAACAATCTTAAGGTTAGTGCCCGGACAATGCCGGGCAACAGGAACATCAGGACAGGACGTACTTTTCAATCGCCCAGGCAACGCCGTCTTCCAGGTTTGATTTAGTGACGAAGTTCGCCACTTCTTTGACTGCTGGAATCGCGTTATCCATCGCCACGCCAACGCCAGCGTATTCAATCATCGCAATGTCATTTTCCTGGTCACCGATAGCCATCACCTCTTCGGCCTTGATGCCCAGCACGTCGGCCAGCGACTTCACGCCGGTGCCTTTGTTCACGCGCTTATCAAGGATTTCGAGGAAGTATGGTGAGCTTTTCAGTACGGTGTATTTCTCTTTCACTTCCGGCGGAATGCGGGCAATCGCTTTATCCAGAATGGCCGGTTCATCAATCATCATCACCTTGAGGAATTCGGTTGCCGGGTCCATTTTTTCGGCTTCGCAGAACACCAGTGGAATAGTGGCGACGAAGGATTCATGCACCGTGTAGTAGCTGATGTCGCGGTTTGCGGTATACAGCGTGTTGCGGTCCAGCGCGTGGAAGTGAGAGCCCACTTTACGAGAAAGTTCTTCCAGGAAGCGGTAGTCATCGTAGTTCAGCGCGGTCTGTGCCACCGTGCTGCCGTCGCCAGCTTTCTGCACCAGCGCGCCGTTATAGGTAATGCAGTAATCTCCCGGCTCGTTCATCCCCAGTTCTTTCAGGTAGCTGTGTACACCGGCGTACGGACGACCGGTGGTCAGAACCACGTTCACCCCTTTAGCACGTGCCGCTTCCAGCGCGCTTTTTACCGCAGGAGAAATAGTGTGGTCCGGCAACAGCAACGTTCCGTCCATGTCGATTGCAATTAGTTTGATAGCCATGAGATCCCCAGGTTAGATGAGTCTGTTCTCATGCTAACTCGGTTTAGCTCAAAAAACAGTAGCCAGCAGCGCTTAAAACGGGGATACAACGCGCAAAGCGTGCTCCCCTTTTGCCGCATCGTTAACCGAAGAGCTTGCCGCCTTTCAGCAGATCCATGCCCGCGGACAGCAAATCGTTATGCGCCTGCGGGTCCACCTCGCCTTTTGGCGACAGCGCATCGACGATTTTCGGCAGATATTCCGCCAGCATCGTTGAAGCGGAGCTGGCATCGGTCCCCAGCTTTTCACCGAGATCTGACACCGCGGGGGCGCCGAGCGCCGAGACTACCTGGTCACTGCTAATGGATTGATTGCTTTGTTTATTGCTTATCCAGGATGAAACAATGTCACCGAGTCCGCCGCTTTGCAGTTTCTCCAGCAGCGCCTGAATGCCACCCTGCTCGTTGACCCAGCTCAGGATAGCCTGATATTTACCCGCATCGCCGCTGAGCAGCGAGCCCACCACATCATCAAAAAGACCCATTTTTCCACCTCGGAATGACGGTTAAGAGAAGACGTAGAGAAGTATAGTTCGTGGACGGCGGGCATAAAAAAACGCCTGAAAAAATTCAGGCGTTTTTCGCGTTGATTCCCCGGCGTCGCGCTGCTCGGCCGGGCTACGATACGGATTAGATATCGATGTTCGCGGCTTTCAGGGCGTTCTCTTCGATAAAGGCACGACGCGGCTCAACGGCATCACCCATCAGGGTGGTGAACAGCTGGTCAGCGGCAATGGCATCCTTCACGGTCACGCGCAGCATGCGGCGGCTGTCTGGGTCCATGGTGGTTTCCCATAGCTGATCCGGGTTCATCTCGCCCAGACCTTTATAACGCTGGATAGCCAGACCACGACGGGACTCTTTCACCAGCCAATCCAGCGCCTGCTCGAAGCTGGAAACCGGCTGACGGCGTTCGCCACGTTCGATGAACGCGTCTTCTTCCACCAGGCCACGCAGCTTCTCGCCCAGCGTGAAGATACGACGGTATTCGCCACCGTTAACGAACTCGCTGTCCAGCACGTAGTCGGTATCCACGCCGTGGGTACGGACGCGAATAATCGGCTCGAAATGCTGCTGTTCAGCATTGTGCTGAATATCAAACTTCCACTGGCTGCCGTGCTGTTCTTTTTCGTTCAGCTCGGTCACCAGCGCGTTCACCCAACGGGTGACTTTCTGTTCGTCGGACAGGTCAGCTTCCACCAGCGTCGGCTGATAGATAAGCTCTTTCAGCAGCGCTTTAGGGAAGCGACGTTCCATACGGTTGATCATTTTCTGAGTCGCGTTGAACTCGGCAACCAGTTTTTCCAACGGCTCACCCGCTAACGCTGGTGCGCTGGCGTTAGTGTGCAGGGTTGCGCCATCAAGCGCGATGGAGATCTGGTACTGGTCCATCGCTTCATCATCTTTGATGTACTGTTCCTGCTTGCCCTTCTTCACTTTGTACAGCGGTGGCTGTGCAATGTAGACGTGGCCACGTTCAACGATTTCCGGCATCTGACGATAGAAGAAGGTCAACAGCAGCGTACGAATGTGCGAGCCGTCGACGTCCGCATCGGTCATGATGATGATGCTGTGATAACGCAGTTTGTCCGGGTTGTACTCATCGCGACCGATGCCGCAGCCCAGCGCGGTAATCAGCGTGGCCACTTCCTGAGAGGAGAGCATCTTGTCGAAGCGCGCCTTCTCAACGTTGAGGATTTTACCCTTCAGCGGAAGAATCGCCTGGTTCTTACGGTTACGCCCCTGCTTCGCAGAGCCGCCCGCAGAGTCCCCTTCCACGAGGTACAGTTCAGACAGCGCCGGGTCGCGTTCCTGACAGTCTGCCAGTTTGCCCGGCAGGCCTGCTAAGTCGAGCGCGCCTTTACGGCGGGTCATTTCACGGGCTTTACGCGCCGCTTCACGCGCACGTGCCGCGTCGATAATTTTGCCTACGACGATTTTCGCGTCGGACGGATTTTCCAGCAGGTATTCGCTCAGCAGTTCGTTCATCTGCTGTTCTACCGCCGTTTTCACCTCGGAGGAGACCAGTTTATCTTTGGTCTGTGAGGAGAATTTCGGATCCGGCACCTTCACGGAAACGACGGCAATCAGACCTTCACGGGCATCGTCACCGGTGGCGCTGACTTTGGCTTTTTTGCTGTAGCCTTCTTTGTCCATGTAGGCGTTCAGGGTACGGGTCATCGCCGCACGGAAGCCTGCAAGGTGAGTACCGCCATCACGCTGCGGAATGTTGTTGGTGAAGCAGTAGATATTTTCCTGGAAGCCATCGTTCCACTGCAGCGCAACTTCAACGCCGATACCGTCTTTTTCGGTGGAGAAATAGAAGATATTCGGGTGAATTGGCGTTTTGTTCTTGTTGAGATACTCAACGAACGCCTTGATGCCGCCTTCGTAGTGGAAATGGTCTTCTTTACCGTCACGCTTATCGCGCAGACGAATAGAAACGCCGGAGTTCAGGAACGACAGCTCACGCAGACGTTTTGCCAGAATATCGTATTCGAACTCGACGACATTAGTGAAGGTTTCGTAGCTCGGCCAGAAACGTACCATGGTACCGGTTTTTTCGGTATCGCCGGTGACGGCCAGCGGTGCCTGCGGCACGCCGTGCGCGTAAATCTGACGGTGAATTTTGTTATCGCGCTGGATAACCAGTTCCAGTTTCTGGGACAGGGCGTTAACCACGGAAACGCCCACGCCGTGCAGACCGCCGGAGACTTTATAGGAGTTATCGTCGAACTTACCGCCTGCGTGCAGAACGGTCATGATGACTTCCGCAGCAGAAACGCCCTCTTCCGGGTGAATACCGGTTGGGATACCACGGCCGTCATCCTGTACGGATACGGAGTTATCGCTGTGGATGGTGACAACGATATCTTTGCAGTAACCAGCGAGCGCTTCGTCGATAGCGTTATCCACAACCTCAAATACCATGTGGTGCAGACCGGTGCCGTCATCCGTGTCGCCGATATACATACCCGGGCGCTTACGCACCGCATCCAGCCCTTTCAGGACTTTGATACTGGAGGAGTCATAAGAATTCGACATCAACGTTTCTCGCTCATTTAAACTTGGGTTAATCCGTTATTTTACCCTTTTCCACGTTAAACATCTTCGAATTTTCGTCCGACATGTCCAGAACGTGTTCAGCGCTGATCGCACTGACGAAAACCTGAGACTGTGTGGCTTTTAAACGGCTGGCCAGCAGGCCGCGCCGTGCGTCATCAAGTTCCGAGGCAAAATCATCTATCAGGTACAGGCAGCGTCTTCCGCTTTCGCGAGTTAAAAACTCGCCCTGTGCCAGGCGTAACGCGCACATCAGCAGCTTGAGCTGCCCGCGCGATAAGGTGTCTTCCACCGGCGCGCCGTCGGCGCGAATGCGGAAGTCCGCCTTGTGCGGGCCGTGTGCCGTGTAGGTCAGCATACGGTCGCGTTCGAAGTTTCTCTCCAGCACTTCGGCATAGTCAGTTTCTTTTTCCCAGCCGCGCTGGAAGGAGAAGGTCAGAGAGAACTCCGGGAGAAATTGTTTGCAGGTATCAGCCATGTCTTCGGCAATACCGGCGCTGTATTCCGCGCGCCAGCGGCTGATTTGCTCGGCCAGTGGGATAAGTTCCATATCCCACGGGCGAAGCTGCGCGTAGCGGCTCACCTGGCGCAGCGCGGCATTGCGCTGCTTGAGCAACCGCTTCAGGTTACTCCAGGCGTTGAAGAATCCGGCTTCGTTGTGGAAGCATCCCCAATCAAGGAACGCTCTTCTATATTTGGGGCCGCCGTTGAGTAAAGTAAACCCCTCAGGCGTAATCAGCTGCATCGGCATCAGCAGCGCCAGTTCGGCCACTTTATGACCGTCGGTGCCGTCGATACGCACCTTGCTGTCGCCAAGTTTGTCTTTGGTCAGGCCGATGGATGTTTCACGCTCCGCGCCCTGTAAGCGCCCATGCAGGACAAACGACTCCTGCTCGTGGCGGATAACGCGACCAATCTGCAAACTGCGAAACGCCCGGCCATGACCGAGCGTATAGATGGCTTCCAGCACGCTGGTTTTGCCGCTGCCGTTGGCGCCAACCAGGAAGTTAAAGCCAGGGGATAATGCAAGATCCGCGTTTTCAATATTGCGAAAATCGCGGATCAACAGGCGGGTGAGCGACATTACAGTCTCATTGGCATAACAACATAGGCAGCCGACTGTGATGCGGCATCTTCAATCTGTACGCTCGATACGGAATCGGTCAGCAGAATGCGCACGTTCTCACACTTCAGCGCGTTCAGGACGTCCAGCACGTAGCTGACGTTAAAGCCGATTTCCAGCTCGGTGCCCGGATAGGAGACATCCAGAATTTCTTCTGCTTCTTCCTGCTCTGGGTTGTTGGCGGTAATTTTCAGCTGGTTTTCGCTGACAAACAGGCGCACGCCGCGGAATTTCTCATTGGAGAGAATCGCCGCACGGGCAAAGGCCTGCTTGAGGATATCGCAGCCGGCTTCCAGGTGTTTATCCGGATTCTTCGGCAATACGCGGCGATAATCCGGGAAACGGCCATCAACCAGCTTGGAAGTGAAGATAAAGTCACCGACGTGCGCGCGGATGTTGTTGCTGCCGATCTGCACGCGCAGCGGCGTATCGCCACCGTCGAGCATACGCATCAGCTCAATCACCCCTTTACGCGGCACGATCACCGAATGGCTCGGCAGCGATTGCCCGATAGGCATAGAACAGACCGCCAGACGGTGGCCGTCGGTTGCCACGGTACGCAGCTCTTCACCTTCGGTTTCGAACAGCATGCCGTTTAAGTAATAACGAACGTCCTGATGCGCCATTGAGAACTGAGTGGCTTCAATCAGGCGCTTCATGGTCGCTTGCGGCAGGGTGAATTCGACTTCGCTCTGCCAGTCGTCCAGGTTCGGGAAGTCGGCAGCAGGCAGCGTAGACAGCGAGAAGCGGCTGCGGCCAGAACGCACCAGCATACGGTCGCCTTCCAGCTGTACAGCAATCTCGGCACCTTCCGGCAGGCCACGGCAAATATCAAAGAATTTACGCGCCGGGACGGTAGTTGCGCCCGGTTCATGTGCCTGCAGCAGCGCCACGCGCGCTACCATTTCCATTTCCAAATCGGTACCGGTCAGCGACAGCGTGCCGTCCGCGACCTGCAGCAACAGGTTACCCAGAATCGGCAATGTCGGACGCCCGCCTAACGGGCCACTCACCTGTTGTAACGGTTTTAATAAATGTTCACGTTCTACGGTAAATTTCATAGGATCACGACGACAATGTTCTGATTAAATTGGAAAAGTCTTCTTTGATATCGTGGCTTTCTTCACGCAGCTGTTCAATCTTACGGCAGGCGTGCAGCACGGTGGTATGGTCACGGCCACCAAACGCATCGCCAATCTCCGGCAGACTGTGGTTGGTGAGCTCTTTCGCCAACGCCATCGCCATCTGGCGCGGACGCGCTACCGAACGAGAACGTCGTTTGGAGAGCAAATCCGCGACTTTAATTTTGTAGTACTCCGCCACCGTCTTCTGAATATTGTCGATGGTGACCAGCTTTTCCTGCAGCGCTAACAGGTCGCGCAGCGCTTCGCGCACGAAATCGATGGTGATCGCCCGGCCGGTAAAGTTGGCGTTGGCGATAACGCGGTTCAGTGCCCCTTCAAGCTCACGCACGTTAGAGCGTAGACGCTTGGCAATGAAGAACGCCACCTCGCCAGGCAGACGAATATCGTTTTCGTCGGCTTTTTTCATCAGGATAGCGACGCGGGTCTCAAGCTCAGGCGGCTCAATGGCCACCGTCAGGCCCCAGCCGAAGCGGGACTTGAGACGATCTTCTACGCCGTTAATCTCTTTCGGATAACGATCCGACGTGAGGATGATCTGCTGATTACCTTCCAGCAGGGCGTTAAAGGTGTGGAAGAACTCTTCCTGAGAGCGTTCTTTGTTGGCGAAGAATTGAATATCATCGATCAGCAGGGCGTCTACTGAACGATAGTAGCGTTTAAACTCTTCGATCGCGTTGTTTTGCAGGGCTTTTACCATGTCCTGGACAAAGCGCTCGGAGTGCATATACACCACTTTCGCGTTCGGTTTGCGGGCGATAATACCGTTGCCTACCGCGTGCAGCAGGTGCGTTTTACCCAGACCGGTGCCGCCATAGAGGAACAGCGGGTTATACGCGCCGCCTGGGTTGTCTGCCACCTGACGCGCCGCCGCGCGGGCCAGCTGGTTCGACTTACCTTCTACGAAGTTATCAAAGGTGTGTTTAACGTTGACGTTAGAACGGTAGGAAGGCTCAGCGGGTGCCGGAACGTTATCCCATCCTGCACGCGGTGCCGGGGCAACGCGCGGGGCATGAACCTGGGCCATCTGCGCCGGGGCGCTGACGTTTGCCGTCTCTCGTAACGTTTGGGTAACGGGCTTGGTGCCAACTTCAAAGCGCAGCTGCGGGGCATCAGCGCCGCAGAAATCATTCAGCAGGCCGTTGATGTTATTGAGGTATTTATCTCTTACCCAATCAAGTACAAAACGATTTGGCGCATACAGTGCCAGCGTGTTATCGCTTAGTTCCGCCTGCAATGGGCGGATCCACATGCTGAATTCTGTGGCTGGTAACTCATCCTGCAATCGGGCAAGACATTGCTGCCAAAGCGAAAGTGACACGGCGGACTCCACTCGAAAAAAGTCGATACACATCATCCTCCAGGCAAACCTGCAGGCTACCTCTGACGATCCTGCCGCCAGCAAAACTGAATACTGTCGGGGATTCATTCAGTTGCTGCATATGTGCAGCCCGAACAATGCTGTGTATAAGATTAAAAATTCGTGATTTTTGGCACACGTCGAAAAGACCCGATGCAAGCGGGTGACGCGCGAACCGCTATCTGCGGTTTTCAACCACCTCTTTCAGACACGGTGCTGAAATGACGCGGTTATTTTCCCCTTTTACGATCCACCGATCGCGATCGGGCCGAGGATCATAGCGTAAACTGCGCCAGAGATCTTCTGTTTCTCACAGATTCTTCCCGATTTATCCACAGGTGGATCCGGCAAGCGCTAAGTGTAAACGATCCCGACAAAGAGAAGGCACGATTTCCTTCGCATATTGGAAAAATTAATGACTAGCGACAAATTTCTGCTTAAATGATCTAACAAAGATCCAGGATGATCCTTGCGCTTTAATGGGCAGCCCGTATAATCCCCCACCCGGCGTGTTCTACGCGAATTTTGGTGAAGGACGCTGCTCATTTACCGGGCGAAAAACTGCGGTGATACGTGGTTTTTTACGCGGTAAATAAGGAAAGAGAATTGACTCCGGAGTGTACAATTATTACAATCCGGCCTCTTTAATCACCCATGGCTTCGGTGTCCATCGTTCGATTTTCGTTCGGATATCCAATAAAGCCATTGAATTTATTCAAGTTTAGGTAGAAATCGCCATGAAACGCACTTTTCAACCGTCTGTACTGAAGCGCAACCGTTCTCACGGCTTCCGTGCTCGTATGGCTACTAAAAATGGTCGTCAGGTTCTGGCACGTCGTCGTGCTAAAGGCCGTTCTCGTCTGACCGTTTCTAAGTAATAAAGCTAACCCCTCGAGTGGTTAAGCTAGCATTTCCCAGGGAGTTACGTTTGTTAACTCCCACTCATTTCACATTCGTCTTCCAGCAGCCACAACGGGCTGGCACGCCGCAAATCACCATCCTCGGCCGCCTGAATTCGCTGGGGCATCCCCGTATCGGTCTCACCGTCGCCAAGAAAAACGTCAAACGCGCACATGAACGCAATCGGATTAAACGTCTGACGCGTGAAAGTTTCCGTTTGCGTCAGCATGAACTCCCGCCTATGGATTTCGTGGTGGTGGCAAAGAGAGGGGTTGCCGACCTCGATAACCGTGCTCTCTCGGAAGCGTTGGAAAAATTATGGCGCCGCCATTGTCGCCTGGCTCGCGGGTCCTGATAGGCCTTATTCGGGTCTATCAGCGCCTGATTAGTCCGCTACTCGGGCCGCATTGTCGTTTCACGCCAACCTGTTCTCAATACGGAATTGAGGCATTGCGCAGGTTTGGAGTGATAAAAGGCAGTTGGTTGACAGTGAAACGCGTATTAAAATGCCACCCTTTACACCCTGGTGGTGACGACCCCGTCCCGCCTGGACCATTTGATACCAGAGAACACTAACGATGGATTCGCAACGCAATCTTCTTATCATCGCTTTGTTGTTCGTGTCTTTCATGATCTGGCAAGCTTGGGAACAGGACCACAATCCTCAGACCCAGCAGCAGACCACGCAGACTACGACCACAGCAGCGGGTAGCGCCGCAGACCAGGGCGTACCGGCCAGTGGCCAAGGGAAACTGATTACGGTTAAAACTGATGTGCTTGAGCTGACTATCAACACTCGCGGTGGTGATATTGAGCAAGCGCTGCTTCCGGCTTACCCGAAAGCGCTGAAATCTGACGAACCGTTCCAGTTACTGGAAACCACTCCACAGTTTGTCTATCAGGCACAGAGCGGCTTAACCGGTCGTGATGGCCCGGATAACCCGGCTAACGGCCCGCGTCCGCTGTATAACGTCGATAAAGATGCGTTTGTGATGGCCGATGGCCAGAATGAAATCGTCATTCCACTGACCTATACCGATAAAGCAGGCAACGTCTTCACCAAAACCTTCACCCTGAAACGCGGTGATTATGCGGTGAACGTGAGCTATGACGTGAAGAACGCCGGCGAGAAACCGCTGGAAGTGTCTACCTTCGGTCAGCTGAAGCAGACGGCTAACCTGCCGTCTGACCGTAATACGCAGTCTGGCGGGCTGTCTACCATGCACACCTTCCGTGGTGCAGCGTACTCAACGTCTGACTCGAAATACGAAAAATATAAATTCGATACCATCGTTGATAACGAGAACCTGAACACCAACACCAAAAACGGTTGGGTTGCCATGCTGCAGCAGTACTTCACTACTGCATGGGTTCCGCAGAACAACGGTACCAATAACTTCTACACCGCTAACCTCGGTAACGGCGTAGTGGCTATCGGCTACAAATCTCAGCCGGTTCTGGTACAGCCAGGCCAGGCAGATAAACTGCAGAGCACCCTGTGGGTCGGCCCCGCAATTCAGGACAAAATGGCTGCCGTTGCGCCGCACCTGGATCTGACCGTTGACTACGGCTGGCTGTGGTTCATCTCTCAGCCGCTGTTCAAACTGCTGAAATGGATTCATAGCTTCCTGGGTAACTGGGGCTTCTCCATCATCGTTATCACCTTCATCGTTCGTGGCATCATGTACCCGCTGACCAAAGCGCAGTACACCTCCATGGCGAAGATGCGTATGCTGCAGCCTAAGATTCAGGCGATGCGTGAACGTCTGGGCGATGACAAACAGCGTCAAAGCCAGGAAATGATGGCCCTGTATAAAGCGGAAAAAGTTAACCCACTGGGTGGCTGCTTCCCGCTGATTATTCAGATGCCAATCTTCCTTGCGCTGTACTACATGCTGAGCGCCTCGGTTGAACTGCGTCATGCGCCGTTTATCCTGTGGATCCACGACCTGTCTGCACAAGACCCGTACTACATCCTGCCGATCATCATGGGCGCGACGATGTTCTTCATTCAGAAGATGTCTCCGACCACCGTGACCGACCCGATGCAGCAGAAGATCATGACCTTTATGCCGGTCATCTTCACGGTGTTCTTCCTGTGGTTCCCGTCTGGTCTGGTGGTGTACTACATCGTCAGCAACCTGGTAACCATCATTCAGCAGCAGCTGATTTACCGTGGTCTGGAAAAACGTGGCCTGCATAGCCGCGAGAAGAAAAAATCCTGATTCGGTTGAGCACGAGCTAAAATGGAAGGCGGTCGAATGACCGCCTTTTTTATTGCGACACAGTAGAGACAAACCATGAGCCAAAACGACACTATCGTCGCCCAGGCAACCCCACCGGGACGCGGTGGTGTGGGCATTCTGCGCATCTCCGGCCTGAAGGCGAGAGATGTCGCGCAGGCGGTGCTGGGCAAGCTGCCTAAGCCACGCTACGCCGATTATCTGCCGTTCAAAGACAGCGACGGCAGCGCGCTGGATCAGGGCATTGCGCTGTGGTTCCCGGGCCCGAACTCGTTCACCGGCGAAGATGTGCTGGAGCTTCAGGGCCACGGCGGCCCGGTTATCCTCGATCTGCTGCTGAAACGTATTCTGACGTTGCCGGGCGTACGTATTGCCAACCCCGGTGAGTTTTCCGAGCGCGCGTTTTTAAACGATAAGCTCGATCTGGCACAGGCAGAAGCCATTGCCGACCTCATCGACGCCAGCTCCGAGCAGGCGGCACGTTCGGCGCTGAACTCGCTGCAGGGTGCCTTCTCGGCGCGCGTTAACCACCTTGTGGAAGCACTTACACACCTGCGCATCTACGTGGAAGCGGCCATCGACTTCCCGGACGAGGAAATCGACTTTCTCTCTGACGGTAAAATCGAAGCGCAGCTGAACAACGTCATTGGCGATCTCGATGCCGTTCGCGCCGAAGCGCGTCAGGGCAGCCTGCTGCGTGAAGGGATGAAGGTGGTGATTGCCGGTCGCCCGAACGCCGGGAAATCGAGCCTGCTGAACGCCCTGGCGGGCCGTGAAGCGGCTATCGTCACGGACATCGCGGGCACCACCCGCGACGTGCTGCGCGAGCATATTCACATCGACGGTATGCCGCTGCATATCATCGATACCGCCGGTCTGCGCGACGCCAACGATGAAGTTGAACGTATCGGCATCGAGCGAGCCTGGCAGGAAATTGAGCAGGCCGACCGCGTGCTGTTTATGGTTGACGGCACCACCACCGATGCGACCGATCCCGCCGATATCTGGCCGGACTTTATCGCCCGTCTGCCGGCAAACCTGCCGATCACCGTGGTGCGTAACAAAGCCGATATTACCGGCGAGACGCTGGGGCTGAGCGAAGTAAATGGCCACTCACTTGTGCGCCTTTCCGCGCGCACCGGGGAAGGTGTCGACGTGCTGCGTAACCATCTCAAACAGAGCATGGGTTTTGAAAACAACATGGAAGGCGGCTTCCTGGCGCGTCGTCGCCACCTGCAGGCGCTTTCCGATGCCGCCGAGCATCTCCAGCAGGGTAAAGCCCAGCTGCTTGGCGCCTGGGCCGGAGAACTGCTGGCAGAAGAGCTGCGCCTGGCACAGCAGAGCCTGAGTGAGATAACCGGTGAGTTTACCTCCGACGATCTACTCGGTAGGATTTTCTCCAGCTTCTGTATTGGCAAATAAGTTTTAGTCCATCCTCGTCCGTGAACGTCCACTAACCCGCATTAACTGCATGTTAATGCGGGTTTTTACTTTCCATACTCGTCCATAATCGTGCGGGTTCATCCGCGATTTTTGTGTCCTGAATTGTGCCCATCTTTAAATTCCTCGTGTGTCATTGTTTGTTTTTTGAGCTAAAAATCACATCAAATGGACACAAAAAACGGTATAAAAAAACGCTCAAATATGCCTTCTCATGGACACAGTAAAAAAGAAGGCGTTAATAATTCAATACTAAACAATTAATTAGAAAGGATGCTCATGGACACACTGTAGAGGTGAGATATGGCACTTTCAGATACCAAACTACGCACACTTGTCCCCAGAAACCGCCCCTGGCAACTTGCCGATCATGACGGGTTGGTGATTGAAGTTCTTCCCACCGGACGAAAAATCTGGCGTTTCCGCTACCGCTTTGACAACAAATCGCAAAAGATCACGTTGGGCGAATACCCGGCTTTCTCACTTGCAGAAGCGCGGCTTTGGCGTGAAAAGTGCCGCTCAATGGTGGCCCATGGCATCAATCCCGCGCAGAAAAAGCAGGAAGAAAAGCTTAAACAAAAAGACCCGACAACAGTAAAAGCGTTCGCCAAACGCTGGTTGACCGATATCGTTGAAAAAAATAACCGCGATCCGCGCAACATTACTCGCATTATCGAGAAGGACATCATTCCCATCATCGGGAAGCTGGAACTCGAAGAACTCACAACTGCCCACATTCAGGTCGTGCTCGACCGCATCAAACAACGAGGTTCGGATCACGTCGCGCTACTGACGCGAAACGTGCTTAAACGCATGCTGGCCTATGCGATTTCCAGGGGAATCATATTCAACAACCCGGCAGCCGCTATCGAGGCCCGTTATATCGCACAAGCAACAAGTCGTGATGTGGCGCTAACCGCAGAAGAGATCGGCATCCTGTTACGGGGGATCTACACCTCTAACATGAACCGACGCCACAAGCTGGCCCTGCACCTGCTGATCATCTGTATGGTGCGTAAATCGGAGATGATTGAAGCGACATGGAGTGAAGTTAACTTCAACGCGCTGGAATGGCGTATACCCGGCGAGAGAATGAAGATGGATAACCCGCATATTGTTCCGCTGTCAAAGCAGGCGCTGGCGATGTTCGAAGAGCTAAAATTTCTAGCCGGAGATTCCCCTTACGTCTTCCCCAGCCGAAACGACCACCGACGCCCAATCTCCAAAACAACGCTTAACTGCGCGGTGCGTACGCTGGATCTGAACGTCAGGGATTTTGTTATTCATGACTTCCGGCGTACTGCCAGCACATTGCTACATGAGCAAGGCTACAACTCAGACTGGGTGGAGAAATGCCTGGCGCATAAGATCGGCGGCGTTCGCGGTGTCTACAACCGTGCAGAGTATCTGAATCAGCGCCGGGAGATGCTTCAGTCATGGGCGGACTTTGTTGATGCGCAGATTGGGGAGGGGAGGAAGGTGGTCATCGGGAAGTTTGGGAAACTATATGAAACCAAAACTTAAAATGAACATTGGCCCTTTTAAAAGGGCCAACATTAAAAATATTATTTCTTTCTTTTTTTGATGCCACATCAAAATTACTAAGTAAGGGTTGATAAATTGAATCATAAAATTGTTTATATGATTCACTAACATATTCAGATAATTTTTCTTTCTTTAAAAGTTCTACAACCGTAGGAATCCACTTGCAATCATCAGTTATTATTTGCTCTTTATCCCAACCAACACTTTTATAAGAAGCAATCGTAGAAAAAATCATTAACTTCGTTCTTGAAATTAATGGTAGAAAGAACATTGTCATACTATTAAGATTAGGATAAAGCGGCTTAACTTTTATTTGTATAACATGAAACGGTACTTCTGTGGTCGTGGCCAAAGATGTTGGTACACTTCTATATTTCGTAACCGTTACATAAGCATCCTCACTAAACATATCTAATCCTAAGACACCAGGTTTCCGAACTTTATCTTCATATGATTCATTTGTAATTATAGCTCTTACAAAAAATCCGTCGTTATTCTTACTAATCCATTCGGATAATGATTTTATTTTGGGGATTGAATTATAATCATTATGAATAATAACCTCTCTTTCAAACAGAGCCTGTAATTCCCCATCAAGTGCAAAAGAAGAGTCAATTATTTCAGGTATAGAATTATAAATATGCATAGCTGCATCTTTTTCAAAAAATCTTTTTGCATCGCTTTCTATTAATTGTTTCAAAGAATAGTGTTTGTCTTTTTTTTCTATTTCAACATTATCCCGATGGAGAACCTCTTTTAGAAAAACCTTTTCAT